>DATBUS010000039.1:0-3381 GCA_036515815.1 Luteimonas sp. | reverse complement strand
GCGCGGCGTGTACAGCGGCTTGGCGCCGCTGCGGTCGAGCTCGATGCCACGCTTTTCCAGGCCGGCGACGACGCCGTCGAAAAAGGCCTGCGCCAGGCCCGGCAGCGCCTTGACGGGCAGTTCCTCGGTGCCGAGTTCGATCAGCAGGGGCTTCATGCGGTGTCCTTCGCGCCCTGGGGCTGCGGCAGGTAGAACGGCGCGTAATGCGCGCGGAAGACGTCGAGAGCCTCGCAGCGCGCGACGAACGCGGCGAGCGCCGGCCAGCGCGACGGCTCGAGCGGCACGGCGTCCTTCAGGTAGGTCGCGTAGCAGGCGACGGTGATGTCGGCGAGCGTCATCGCGTCACCGACGAGCCACTGCCCGTCGCGCGCGGCGCAGGCGGCGTCGAGCGCGTCCAGCGTGCCCTCGATCTGGATCCGGCTGCGCGCGAGCAGCGCGTTGGAACGTTTGTCCTCGGCATGGAACAGGCGCTCGAGCACCATCGCGACGCCGCGGTCGGCCGCGCCGCTCGCCAGGCCCATCAAGCGCATCGCCTCGCGGCGCGCGGGGCCTGCGGCGGGCAGCAGCGGCGCGCCGTCGGTCTCGTGCTCGATCCAGTCGAGGATGGACGACGACTCCATCAGCACTTCGCCGTCGTCGAACACCAGCACCGGCACGCGGCCGAGCGGCGAGTACTCGCGGATCCTGTCGAAGTCCGCGCCGACCGACCAGGCGTGGTGCTCGAACGGAATTCCGCGCAGCGCCAGCGAGATGGCGACGCGCCGGGTGAACGGTGAATCCAGCAGGCCGATCAGGATCATGCGGTTTCCGCCGTCTTCCTGAGCCCCGGGAAGCCGAGCTTCTCGCGCTGCGCGAAGTAGGCCTGCGCCACGCCCTGCGCGAGCTTGCGCACACGCAGGATGTAGCGCTGGCGCTCGGTCACGCTGATCGCGCGGCGCGCGTCGAGCATGTTGAAGCTGTGGCTGGCCTTGCAGACCTGCTCGTAGGCCGGCAGCGGCAGGCCGAGCTCGGTCAGCTTCAGCGCCTCGGCCTCGCAGGCGTCGAAGCGGTGGAAGAGTTCTGCGACGTCGGCGTGCTCGAAGTTGTACGTGCTCTGCTCGACCTCGTTCTGGTGGTAGACGTCGCGGTAGGTCACCGGCGTGCCGTCGGGGCCATGCGTCCACACCAGGTCGAAGACGTCGTCGACGTTCTGCAGGTACATGCACAGGCGTTCCAGCCCGTAGGTGATCTCGCCCAGCACCGGGCGGCACTCGATGCCGCCGGCCTGCTGGAACCAGGTGAACTGCGTCACCTCCATGCCGTTGAGCCAGACCTCCCAGCCCAGCCCCCAGGCGCCGAGCGTGGGCGACTCCCAGTTGTCCTCGACCAGGCGCAGGTCATGCACCTGCGGATCCACGCCAAGCGCCTTGAGCGAATCGAAGTACAGCTCGACGATGTTGTCGGGGCTGGGCTTCATCACCACCTGGTACTGGTAGTAGCGCTGCAGGCGGTTGGGGTTCTGGCCGTAGCGGCCGTCGGTGGGGCGGCGGCAGGGCTGCACGTAGGCGGCATTCCACGACTCCGGGCCGATCGCGCGCAGGAAGGTGGCGGGGTGGAAGGTACCGGCGCCGACCTCCAGGTCGAGCGGCTGGATCAGCACGCAACCCTGCGCGGCCCAGTATTCGTTGAGCTGCTGGATCAGCTGCTGGAAGGTCGGTGCGCTCATGCGGGCTCCGGAGGGCCGGCGCGGAGGCGTCGGCGCCATGAATGGGACGCGCTAGTATACCGGCCACCTGCGCGCGGCCCCCGCCGCCGCCGCATGATCCCGGTAGCCCGCATGCTTCGAAATTCGCTTCCCTTCCTGGTCGTCGAGACCGGCCAACCGATCCCCTCGATGCGCCGCCACGGCCGCTTTTCGCACTGGATCCGCACCGCGGCCGGCCTTGCCCGGGGCGAGGTCGAGTCCGTCGACGTGCAGTCCGCCGGGCCGCCGTCGGTACGCGGCTACGCCGGCGTCGTCGTCAGCGGTTCCGGCGCGATGGTCAGTGATCGCGAGCCCTGGAGCGAGCGCACCGCGGACTGGCTGCGTGACGCCGCGCACGCGGGCGTCCCGGTGTTCGGGATCTGCTACGGGCACCAGCTGCTCGCGCACGCGCTGGGTGGCGAGGTGGCCGACAACCCGCACGGCATCGAGATGGGCACCATCGACGTCACGCTGCTTCCGCAATCGAACGACGATCCGCTCTTCGTCGGCCTGCCCGCCCGCATCAAGGCGCAGGCCTCGCACATGCAGGCGGTATTGCGGCTGCCTGCCGGTGCGGAACTGCTGGCGACGTCCGCGCTCGACCCCTGGCATGCCTTCCGCTGGGGCGAGTCCAGCTGGGGCGTGCAGTTCCATCCGGAGTTCAGCGCCGGCCACATGCGCGGCTACATCGAAGCGCGCGGTGACATCCTGCGCCGCGGCGGGCAGGATCCGGCCGCGCTCGAAGCCGCCGTGCGCGCCGCACCGGATGCGCGCCGCGTGCTGCGCCGCTTCGTGCGCCGCGCCCGGCGCCACGCCTGACCCATCGGGTACGATGACCGGCGTGGCGCCGCCACGCCGCGCTGCACGCAGCGGTGGACACTCCGCAACGGGATACGGGAATGACGACACGCACGATGGGCCCGGCCGCCGGCTGGCGCTGGCTGATGGCCGCGGTGAACCTGGGCGGCAGCAATCCGAAGGCCATCTTCGGAGGTGCGGCCCTGCTGCTGGCGGTGGTGTTCGCCGCGGCGATCGTGCTGAGCATCCTGCTTGCCCTGGTGATGCCCCAGGGCGGCGCCGGGCAGATGCTGGGAAGCGTGGTGGTGACCCTGCCCCTGCTCGCACTGATGGCCGCGCTGATGGTTGGCTACCTGCGCCTGATCGATGCCGTCGAGGGCGGGCGCCCGGCGACGGCGGGCCAGGTGTTCGCCGGTTTTTCCGACCGCGGCGCATGGCTGCGCTCCATGGGCGTGCTGGTGGTGCTGGCCCTGCTGCAGTACCTGCTGATCGGTGGTGGCGTGATGCTGGTCGCGCCCGAGGCCGGCAGCTGGTATCTGGAAAACATGTCCTCGCCGACGCCGGTCGGTCCGGAACAGGTGGCGGAAATGCCCCCGGGCTTCGGCCGCCTGCTGGCGGTGGTGATGGTGGTGGGCGTGCTGGTCTACGCGGCCCAGGCCATCGCACTCGGCCAGGTGGCGCTGCGCGACCGCGGCCTGGGCGGTGCACTGGGCGACGGGGCCTCCGGCGCGATCCGCAACGTGCTGCCGCTGGTGGTGCTGATGCTGGTCGGCCTGGTGGCGATGCTGGTCATCGGCATGGTGCTCGGCCTGCTGGCGGTGCTGTTCGGCGGCCTGGCCGGTGGCAGCACGACGGCGATG
>DATBUS010000038.1:0-4292 GCA_036515815.1 Luteimonas sp. | reverse complement strand
GGCCGGTGGCGGCACCTCGGGCCGGACCGGAACGATCGTGGGGGGCGGAGGCGGCGGCAACGGGCGCGGTTCGAACCACTCGCCCTGCATGGTCGGCGGACGGCTGGCGGGGGCGTCCGGTTGGCCGAGCGGCGCCAGCATGAGCATCAGCGCGGCGGCATTGAGGAGCACTGCTCCCGCGATGCCGGCGATGCGCACCGGGTCGGGCCGGTGCGCATCGTCGGGCGCATGGCGCGTTGACAGGGCGGGGAACGGACTGCGGACGGGGTGCTGCAGGACCATGGACCACCTCCTCGTTGACCGGCGCGATGCCGGGTGCGGGAACGCCAACGCGCGGCCGGGGGCCGCGGGGTCGTCAGCGTCCCAGTTCGAACACGATCTCCAGGCTGGCCGTCAGGGTGTTCTCGCCCGGGGCCACCGGGGTGGAGCCGGCATCCATCGCCATCGCCCGCATCGCGTACATGGGCTGCGGCGCGTGGATGGACCCGCCTTCGCTGATGCTCACGATGCGGCGCACGCGCAGCCCCAGCGATTCGGCGTACATGTCCGCGCGCGCACGGCCCTGTTCCAGCGCCTTGAGGCGCGCCTCGTCGTAGACCGCCTCGGGCTGGTCGATGCCGAAGCTGGGGCCGTTGACGTTGTTGGCGCCGCTCGCGACCAGCGCGTCCAGCACCTCGCCCAGCTTCGCGATGTCGCGCACCTTCAGGTTCACCGAATTGCTGGCGTTGTAGCCGGAAATGCGCGGCTCCTCGTTGTCGGCATGCCGGTAGGTCGGATGGATGCTGATGCCGCTGGTCTGGATATCGCGCTCGGCCACGCCCGCGGCGCGGATGGCCGCGATCACCTTCTGCATCTGGGTGGCATTCGCGCGCATCGCCGAGTTGGCATCCGCCGCCTGGGTGACCACGCCGGCCGAAGCGGTAGCGATGTCAGGCGCGCGGCTGGCTTCGCCTGTGGCCGAGACCGACAGCAGGGTGCCATCCGTGGTGGCGACGCTGGCGGGCGTCTGTGCATCTGCGGTCATGGCGGTACTCCCGAGGGCGATGGCGAGTGCGAGGGCGGTGGCGAAGCGGGGGAAGGTCGGTGTCATCCTGGTCTCCTGGGGGCGCTGTTCGAGGGTTGTGCCGGTGCAGTGAACGGGTCGTGAGCCGGAACGGGGTTACGGCAATCGTCCTGCGGCCGCCGCCGCATCCGGCACGGTATCCTTCCGGTGATGCTGCACCTTGCCTCGAAATCGCCGCGCCGGCGCGAACTGCTCGCCCGGCTGGGCCTTGACTTCGGCGTCCTCGACATCGAGGTGCCGGAGGCGCGTGCGCCGGGCGAATCACCGGACGCCTATGTGTCCCGCGTGGCGCGCGAGAAGGCTGGCGCCGGGCTGCTGCGCGTGGTGGCCGTCCCCGGCGCGGTGGTGCTTGGCTCCGATACCGAGGTGGTGCTGGACGACGAGGTCTTCGGCAAGCCGGCGCACGCAGGCGACGCCGAAGCGATGTTGCGCAGGCTTTCGGGCCGTAGCCACCGCGTGCTGACCGCGGTCTGGCTGGTGTCGGCCGGGCGCGAGGCCTCGGTCCTGGTCGAGAGCGAGGTGGCTTTCGCTCCGCTGTCGGACGAGGACATCGCCGAATACGTGGCCAGCGGCGAACCCCGCGGCCGTGCGGGCGCCTATGCCATCCAGGGCGGGGCCGAGCGCTTCATCCGCCGCCTGTCGGGCAGCTATTCGGGCGTGATGGGCCTGCCGCTGCACGAGACCGCCGCACTGCTGCGCGGCTTCGGCATCCACGCCCGCACCCCACGCGCGGACGCCGGTGCATGAGCGAGGAGATCCTGGTCAACGTGACCCCGCGCGAGACGCGCGTGGCCGTGGTCGAGAACGGCATGCTCCAGGAGCTGCACATCGAGCGCGGCTGGAGCCGTGGCGTGGTCGGCAACATCTACAAGGGCAAGGTGCAGCGGGTGATGCCCGGCATGCAGGCCGCGTTCGTCGATATCGGGCTGGAGCGCGCGGCGTTCCTGCATGCCAACGACGTGCTGCGGCCGGCGCGCGCCGAGGACCTGGCGGCGCAGGAGCCCGGTGCCGCGCCGGCGCAGCCCGCGCCGCAGTCCACGCCCCCGATCGGCGAACTGCTGCGCGACGGCCAGGAGGTCGTGGTGCAGGTCGTCAAGGACCCGATCGGCACCAAGGGCGCGCGGCTGACCACCCAGATCAGCATTCCGTCGCGGTACCTGGTGCTGCTGCCGCAGTCACGCGTGATCGGCGTCTCGGCGCGCATCGAGGATGAAAGCGAGCGCGCCCGCCTGAAGGTGCTGGTCGGCGAGCTCGCCCTGGCGGGCGGCCACGGCTACATCGTGCGCACCAATGCCGAAGGCCAGCCCGCCGAGGCGCTGGCCGAGGACGTGGCCTACCTGGCGCGCGCCTGGGCCCTGGTCGAGCGGAGCGTCGCTTCGGCGCGCGTGGGGAGTTGCGTCTACGAGGACCTGACCCTGCCGATGCGCGCGGTGCGCGACCTGATGCGCCGCGACGTGGAGAAGGTCAAGGTCGACTCGCGCGAGACCTGCGACCGCCTCAAGACCTTCGCCGCGCAATACATGCCCGGCCTCGACGAGAAGATCGAGCACTACAGCGGCGCACGACCGGTGTTCGACCTGTATGGCGTGGAGGACGAGATCGGCCGCGCGCTGGACAAGGAGGTGCCGCTGAAGTCGGGCGGTTACCTGGTGATCGACCAGACCGAGGCCATGACCACGGTCGACGTGAACACCGGCTCCTTCCTTGGCCAGCGCAACCTCGAGGAGACGGTATACCGCACCAACCTCGAAGCCGCGCAGGCGGTGGCGCGCCAGCTCAGGCTGCGCAACCTCGGCGGCATCATCATCATCGACTTCATCGACATGGTCGATCCGGAACACCGCCGCCAGGTGCTGCGGACGCTCGAGAAGTCGCTCGGGCGCGACCATGCCAAGACCACGGTCTACGATTTCTCGCCCCTGGGCCTGGTGGAGATGACCCGCAAGCGCACGGTCGAGAGCCTTGAGCGCCAGCTCTCCGAGCCCTGCCACGAATGCGGCGGGCGCGGCATGCTGAAGACCGCGGAAACGGTGACCTACGAGGTCTTCCGCGAAGTGGTGCGCGCGGTGCGCCAGTTCGATGCCGAGCGCCTGCTGGTGATCGCTTCGCCCAAGGTCGTGGCGCGCATCACCGAGGAGGAGTCGGCGGCGGTAGCCGAGCTCGAGGAGTTCCTCGGCAAGACCATCCGTTTCCAGGCCGATGCGCAGTACCTGCAGGAACAGTTCGATGTCGTCCTGCTCTGAGCCACGCGCACGGCGCGCAGGCCGCTGATGGCGGCCGGGCTGCGCCGCGCCCTGCGCCGTGCGCGGCGGGGCGCCTGGTACGTGCTGGCGGTCGGCCTGGTGCTGATGGCGCTGGTGGCCGGGATCACCAGCCAGTTGCTGCCACTGGTGGAACGCCATCCGGACCGGGTGGCCGGTTGGCTCGGCGAACGGGCCGGTCGGCCGGTCGCCTTCGATCGCCTCGAGACCGCATGGACGCGCCGTGGCCCGCTATTGCGCCTGGACGGCCTGCGGATCGGCGAAGGCGCGAACGCCATTCCGATCGGCGAGGCCGAAGTGCTGGTGGCGCAATACGCCGGCCTGCTGCCCGGCCGCTCTTTCACCGAGCTGCGCCTGCGTGGCCTGGAACTGGCGCTCGAGCGCGATGCCGATGGCCGCTGGCAGGTCCGGGGCCTCCCGGGCGAGGCGCAGTCCGGGGGGGATCCCTTCGCGGCGCTCGAAGGCCTGGGCGAATTGCAGGTGATCGATGGCGTGCTGGTGGTGGACGCGCCCGGGCTGGGGCTCGACGCACGCCTGGACGAGGTCGACCTGCGCCTGCGCGTGGATGGCGACCGCGTGCGCGCCGCCGCCCGCGCCTGGATGGTGCCGGATGCGTCGCCTCTGGATATCACCGCCGAGCTCGACCGTGACAGCGGCGACGCCCGGGCCTGGCTCGCGCTTCGCCATGCCGACCTGTCGGCATGGACGGACCTGCGCGCCGGTGGAATCGCTCCGCTTGCCGGCAGGGGTCGGGTCGATGCCTGGGCCGAACTGCGCGGGCATCGGGTGCGGGCGGTCACCGTGCGCGGCGAACTCGGCGGCCTGCGCCTGCAGGGTGGCAGCGCAGGGACGCGGCGCGATGTGGAGCTCGGCGACGTGGCCCTGGACGCGCGCTGGGCCATGGTCGATGGCGGCTGGCGCCTCGATGCGCGTCGCCTGCGCCTGGGCGCCGGCGACGATGCCCAGGG
>DATBUS010000037.1:0-16641 GCA_036515815.1 Luteimonas sp. | reverse complement strand
CCGTTCCGGGGGTGTCCGATGCCAACGCGCCCCTGCTGCGCGCCGCCGATGCCCTGGCCCGCGAATACCAGGGGGCCCTGCGCGAAGTCGCGGCCGCCTCCCGCGACCGGACCGGGCTCGCGCCCACCGCCTCGATCGATGGCCTGGACGCGGAACTCGAGCGTCGCGCCACCGAGGTCCGCGCGGCCCTGGCCCGCGACCCCGACGCCATCCACCTGCTGCACCGCCTCCAGGACATCTACGCCCACCGCCTGGCGCTTTCCCTGCGCCAGGCCTGACCAAGGAGCCTTCCATGACCCGTTCCCTCACCCGCCAGGCGCTCGCAGGCCTGGTTTTCGCCGCACTGGCCGCGCCGGCCCTGGCAGCCACGCCGATCAATGAAACCCGCCCGCTCGACGCACGCGGCGAGGTCGAGGTCTCCAACCTCAAGGGCAGCATCGAGGTGCGTACCTGGGACCGCAACGAGGTGCGCGTCACCGGCAGTCTCGGCGAAGGCGTGGAGCGCCTGGAGATCGACGGCAGCGGGCGGAAACTGGGCGTGCGCGTGCGCTACCCGCGCAGCAGCCACGACACCGGGCCGACCCGGCTGGTGCTGGAGATCCCGCACCAGGCCAGCCTGGACGTCGAGTCCGTGGCGGCCAACGTGGATGTCCAGGGGGTCGCCGGCGAAGAGCTCGGGATCGACAGCGTCAGCGGCACCGTGGTCGCGGTGGGCGCGCCGCGCAAGGCGGCGATCGAGAGCGTCAGCGGCGACCTGCGGCTGAACCTCAACACCCGCGACGTCGAAGTCGACAGCGTGAGCGGCAAGGTGTCGCTGCGCGGCCGCATCTCCGGTTCGGTCGAGGTCGAGACGGTGTCGGGCGACATCGACGTGGACACGCGCGGCGAGCGCCTGTCGCGCCTGCAGCTGAGCACCGTTTCGGGCGATGCCAGCGTGCAGGGCGGCATCGGCGATGGGGCGCGCTTCAGCCTCGAGTCGGTGAGCGGCGACCTGCGCCTGGCCCTGCTGTCGGGCAGCTCGGCACGGGTTGAAGCCACCACCTTCAGCGGCGATATCGAGGCCCCGGGCGCCAACGTGGTGCGCAAGCGCTATGGCCCGGGCGCCAGCCTCGAACACAGCTACGGCAACGGCAATGCATCGATCGCGGTGGAGACGTTCTCCGGCGACGTCCGCCTGGTCATCGACTGAGCCCCGCCCACGCGCCACGGTCCGGCCGGTCGCCACCGATGCGACCGGCCCCGACCCATCCCCTGCTCACGCCTCAGGCGGCATGATGGCGCGATGCCGACCACCCGCCCCGGCGCTCCCGCCGCCGCCCCCGCCACGCCCGCGCTGGATCCACAGGCCGGCCGCCCGTCCTTCCGCGAACGGGTTGACGCCCTCCGCAACCTCCCGCCCTTCCTGCGCGAGATCTGGCGCACCAGCCGCCCGCTGACCATCGCCACCATGACGCTGCGCCTGCTACGGGCGCTGCTGCCGGTGGCGATGCTCTACCTGGGCAAGCTGATCATCGACGAGGCCATCGGCCTGGTCGGCACCGGCCTCATCGACGGCGGCGTCGGCGAGGCCTGGCGCAGCGGCGTCCTCGACACCCTCGCCCTGCTGCTGGCGGCCGAATTCGGACTCGCAATCCTGTCCGACCTGCTGGGCCGGCTGGTGGCCTACTGCGACCAGGTGCTGTCGGAGATGTTCACCAACGCGGCCAGCGTGCGACTGATGGAGCACGCGGCCACGCTCGACCTGGAGGACTTCGAGGACCCGGAGCTGCAGGACCGGCTCGACCGCGCACGCCGCCAGACCATGGGCCGCATGAACCTGATGGGCCAGCTGTTCGGCCAGGTGCAGGACGTCATCACCATCATCAGCTTCGCGGCTGGCCTGCTGGTCTACGCGCCCTGGCTGATCCTGCTGCTGGCGGTGGCGCTGATCCCGGCCTTCATCGGCGAGTCGCACTTCAACGCGCTCAACTATTCGCTCAACTTCCAGTGGACCGCCGAGCGCCGCCAGCTCGAGTACCTGCGCCAGACCGGTGCCAGCGTGGACACGGCCAAGGAAGTGAAGATCTTCGGGCTGCACCGCTTCCTGGTGGAGCGCTTCCGCACGCTGTCGCAGGCCTTCCTGGTGGCGAACCGGAAGCTGGCGCGCCGACGCGCGTTCTGGGGCACGCTGCTCGCGGCGTTGGGCACGCTCGGCTACTACGTGGCCTACGCCTATATCGCCTGGCGGACGGTGCGCGGCGACTTCACCATCGGCGACCTGACCTTCCTCGCCGGCAGCTTCCGCCGGCTGCGCCAGTTGCTCGAAGGCCTGCTGGTGGGCTTTTCCCAGGTGGCCGGCCAGGCCATGTACCTGGACGACCTGTATTCGTTCTTCGGGATCGAGCCGGAGATCGTGTCGAAGCCGGGGGCGGCGAGTATTCCGCGCCCGATCACCGGCGGCTTCGTGTTCGAGAACGTGGGCTTCCGGTATCCGGACGCCGCCCACTGGGCGCTGCGCCACGTCGACCTCGAACTGCGGGCCGGCGAAGTGCTTGCGCTGGTGGGCGAGAACGGCGCCGGCAAGACCACGCTGGTGAAGCTGCTGGCGCGCCTGTACGACCCGGACGAGGGCCGCATCCTGCTGGACGGGCGCGACCTGCGCGACTACGACCTGGACGACCTGCGCGCCAATATCGGCGTGATCTTCCAGGACTTCGTGCGCTTCCATATGACCGCGGCCGAGAACATCGGCGTCGGCCAGATCGATGCGATGGACGATCGGGCCCGCATCGAGGCCGCGGCCCGGCGCGCCATGGCCGACGAGGTCATCGCCAGCCTACCGCGCGGCTACGACCAGGTGATCGGGCGCCGCTTCAAGACCGGCGTCGATCTTTCCGGCGGCCAGTGGCAGAAGATCGCCATCGCCCGCGCCTACATGCGCGACGCGCAGGTGATGATCCTGGACGAACCCACCGCCGCGCTCGACGCGCGCAGCGAGTACGAGGTGTTCCAGCGTTTCCGGGAGCTGTCGGACAAGCGCACGGCAGTGCTGATCTCGCACCGTTTCTCCAGCGTGCGCATGGCCGACCGGATCCTGGTGATGGCCGACGGCCGGATCGAGGCCAGCGGCACCCATGCCGAGCTGATGGCCACGGGCGGCCGCTACGCGGAGCTGTTCGAACTGCAGGCCGCCGGATACCGCTGAGCACCGCCCCGATCCGACCCTGTAGGAGCGGCTACAGCCGCGATAGCGATCCCCTGCCGACGCCAAGGCCGGGATCAGGACGGATCGGCCGCGCCCCTCGCGGCCATGGCCGCTCCTACAGGGTAGGATCGCGGCCGTGGCCGCTCCTGCAGGGCTTTGCGCGCGCGGCGTTACAATGGGCGGGTTTCCTCCCCGACCAAGACCCTCCGCATGTCATCCGCGTTTGGCACCGAGACGGTGCTGGACGTCCGTCACTGGACGGACGACTACTTCAGCTTCACCACCACCCGCGACGACGGCTTCCGTTTCGAGAACGGCCAGTTCGTCATGATCGGCCTGCCGGTCGAGCAGCCCGGCGGCGGCACGAAGCCGCTGATGCGCGCGTATTCGATCGCCAGCGCCAACTGGGAGGAGCAGCTGGAGTTCTTCAGCATCAAGGTGCCCGATGGCCCGCTGACCTCCCGCCTGCAGCACATCAGGCCCGGCGACGAGGTCCTGATCGGCCGCAAGCCCACCGGGACGCTCCTGATCACCGACCTGCATCCCGGCCGCAACCTCTATCTCCTGGGTACCGGCACCGGCCTGGCGCCATGGATGTCGGTGATCAAGGACCCGGAGACCTACGAGCGTTTCGAGCGCGTGGTGCTGTGCCATGGCGTACGCCACGAGGCCGACCTCTGCTACCGCGACTACATCACCCGCGAGCTGCCGCAGCACGAGCTCCTGGGCGACATCCTGCGCGAGCGGCTGGTGTATTACCCCGCGGTGACCCGCGAGGACTTCGTCTTCGACGGCCGGCCGCACCGTGGCCGCCTGACCGACCTCATGGCCAGCGGACAGATGATGGCCGACCTCGGCCTGGACGCGCTCGACCCCGCGCGCGACCGCGCGATGATCTGCGGCAGCCCCGGCATGCTCGCCGACTTCCGCGCCCTGCTCGATGGCCGGGGCTTCAAGCCGTCGATGCGTATCGGCGCGATCGGCGATTACGTGTTCGAACGCGCCTTCGTCGAGAAGTAGTCCCTGCATCGTGCCCGCGCGGCGGGCACCGCGTAGAATCGCGTCATCACGCATGAGTCAAGGAACCCCAGCATGAAGATCCTGGTCGCCGTCGATGGCAGCGATATCAGCGTCCGCGCCGCCAAGCACGCCAACGCGCTGGCCAAGCGCCTGGCCAAGCCGGCGAAGATCTTCCTGGTGGCAGTGGATGCCGCCCCCTTCCCGGGCGTCGTCAGCCGCATCGGGGCGGAGGCGATGGCGGCCATCCACGCCGAGAACCACGAGCGCATGCTCGCACCGGCACGCAAGGCGCTGGCGCGCAGCAGCGCTGACGTCCGCGAGCTGGCCCTGGTCGGCGAGCCTGCCGAAACCCTGCTCTCCGCGGCGCAGACGAACAAGGTCGACCTGGTGGTCATGGGTTCGCACGGACGCGGATCGGTCGCCGGCATCCTGCTGGGCTCGGTGTCGAGCAAGGTCATCGCCCAGACCGATATTCCGGTCACGATCGTCCGCTGACCCGGGGCGCACGGCGCCCCTCGGCCCCCATGTCTTTCGTCATGGGAGGCCGCCCTCCGCGCGGAGTACCCTAGGGAACTCAGTCCCGAAAGGAACCTCCCGATGAAGCATCCGCTGTCCCTCGCACTGGCCGTCGCCCTCGCCGGTGCGGCCGTGTCGCCCGCCCTTGCCCAGAACAGCAGCGCGGAGCCCGCCATGACCGCCAGCGTCGAGGCCCTCAAGGGCAACCCCTTCGCGGTCGAGAGCACGCTACCGCTGCAGTACCCGCACTTCGACCGCATCCGCGACGAGCACTTCGCGCCGGCGTTCGACGCCGGCATGGCCGAGCAGCTGGCCGAGGTCCGCGCGATTGCCAACAACCCCGAGCCGCCGACCTTCGAGAACACCATTCTGGCGCTCGAGACCAATGGCCAGACCCTGGGTCGCGCGATGCGGGTGTTCTTCAACCTGGTCGGCACCGACACCAACGACACGCGCAAGAAGCTGCAGGCCGACTATTCGGCGAAGTTCGCCGCCCACCGCGACGCGATCGCGCTGGACCCGAAGCTGTTCGCGCGTATCAAGAGCCTGCATGACAACCGCGCGAACCTGGGCCTGGACGCCGAAGGCGTGCGCCTGGTCGAGGAGTACTACAAGGACCTGGTCCGCTCGGGCGCCGCGCTCGACGAGGCCCAGAAGGCCCGCCTGAAGGAGATCAACTCCGAGCTGGCGACGCTCGGCACGAAGTTCAGCCAGAACGTGCTGGCCGAGGTCAATGACTCGGCCGTGGTGGTCGACACCGCCGAAGAGCTCGAGGGCCTGACCCCCGAGCAGATCCAGACTGCCGCCAACGCTGCCAAGGCCCGTGGCCACGAAGGCAAGTACGTCATCACCCTGCTCAACACCACCGGCCAGCCGCCGCTGTCGCAGCTGGCCAACCGCGAGCTGCGCGAGCGCATCCACAAGGCCTCGGTGGTCCGTGGCGCGCGCGGCAACGAGTGGGACAACCGCGAACTGGTCGCACGGGTGCTTGAGCTTCGCGCCGAGCGCGCGAAGATGCTCGGCTTCGACACCTATGCCGACTACGTGCTCGACGGCGAGACGGCGAAGACCACCGAAGCGGTCAACGCCATGCTCGGCCAGCTGGCCCCGGCCGCGGTCGCCAATGCGCGCCGCGAGGCGGCCAAGCTGCAGGCCATGATCGACGCCGAGCAGAAGGCCAAGGGCGAGCCCACCTTCCAGCTCGAGCCCTGGGACTGGGCCTACTACACCGAGAAGGTGCGCAAGGCCGAGTACGACTTCGACGAGTCGCAGCTCAAGCCCTACCTGGAGATGAAGAACGTGCTGGAGAACGGCGTGTTCTTCGCCGCCAACCAGCTCTACGGCATCAGCTTCAAGCCGCGCCCGGACCTGCCGAAGTACCACGAGGACACCTGGGTGTACGAGGTCTCGAACGAGGACGGCAGCCAGCTGGCCTTCTTCATCTTCGACCCCTACGCGCGCGACTCCAAGCGTGGCGGCGCCTGGATGAACTCCTACGTCTCGCAGTCGGAGCTGGAGGGCACCAAGCCCGTGGTGGCCAACCACCAGAACATCCCGAAGCCGGAGGCCGGCAAGCCGACGCTGCTGACCTGGGACGAGGTCACCACGATGTTCCACGAGTTCGGCCATGCGCTGCACGGCATGTTCTCGGACGTGAAGTATCCGTACTTCTCGGGCACCAGCGTGCCGCGTGACTTCGTCGAGTTCCCCTCGCAGGTGAACGAGATGTGGGCCGACTGGCCGTCGGTGCTGGCGAACTACGCCAAGCACTACCAGACCGGCGAGCCGATGCCGCAGGCGCTCCTGGACAAGGTGGTGGAGACCGCCAAGTTCAACCAGGGCTTCGCGACCACGGAGTACCTGGGTGCGGCGATGCTCGACCAGTACCTGCACCAGCTGCCGGCCGACAGGCTGCCGGAAGCCGGCGACATCCTGGCGACCGAGGCTGCCGCGCTGAAGGCCGCCGGCATCGATTTCGCCGCCGTGCCGCCGCGCTACCGCACCACCTACTTCAGCCACATCATGGGCGGGTACGCGGCCGGCTACTACGCCTACATCTGGTCCGAGGTGCTGGACGCCAACACGGTGGCCTGGATCGAAGAGAACGGCGGCCTGACCCGTGCCAACGGCGACCGCTTCCGCGCGACCCTGCTGTCGCAGGGCGGCAGCAAGGATGCGCTGCAGCTGTTCCGCGACTTCTCGGGCAAGGAGCCGGACATCCGTCCGCTGCTGGTCAAGCGTGGCCTGGACGGCGCGGTCGAGGACGGCGCCGCGCCGGCCGGCGGCAACCCGCAGGACTGACGCACCACGCCCTTCCCCCGCCTGGCGCGGGGGAAGGGTTCGCGTGGCGGCTCAGCCCGTCTCGAACAGGTCGCGGTACTCGGGCGCGACATGCGGCACCAGCACGGCCGCCGGCACCTCCACCGTCTGCATGCCATCCGAGTACGGCCCGACCTGGTAGGGCGGGAACACGAAGCGCAGCGCGCGCAACCGGCCGCCGTCACCCGGGACCGGCTCGAAATGGCCGAAGTTGCCGGCCTCGGGCGTGGTGCCGTCATCGATCATCCGGCTGCCGCTGCCCATGAGCTTGGCCCGGTCGGCCGGATCCACGGCGTCGGCATCCAGGCGCTGCGACAGCGCGGTGTGCAATGCATCGCGAACAAAGGCCGATATCTCCTCCCAGCCCTCCCGACCGGTGACGAGCGCTTCCGCGCGGAGCATCTCGTCGCGCTGCGGCAACCACACGAAGCGGGCCACCAGCGGGTTGCCATGGGCACCACCGGTGTACAGCGTCCCCAGGGCCTGGACGGCCACGATGCTGGGCGTCTCCATCAGCACTTCATAGGCCAGGGTGAGGTCATAGGGCACCCGCCCGTCGCCATTGGCCGTGTCGTAGGCCTCGACCGCCTGCATGAGGTCCGCATGGGCGGCGTCGGCATAACGCTTGAGCTCCGCGGCGAGCCCCGGATAGCGCTCCATTCCCGGCGGATAGCTGATGCCGACAATGTAGAGCGGATCGGTCTCCATCACGTCGTCCAGCCGGACCGGTTCGGCGGCAGCCCCGGCGCTTCCGGCTGGAGTCGACCGGGCGGTCTGGTCCCCCGCCGCTCCCGCCGCTCCCGCCGGGGCCGCCGGCTCGTCGCCGCGGCATCCGGCAATCGCCAGCGCCGTCAGGAGCGCAAGGGTCGTGGCCCTGCGTGTGTTGCGATACATCTGTGTCCCCCTGGCCAGTCAGCAATGCGAAAAGGCTAGCGGGGCAGGCGTGATGCCGGCGATGACGGACACGCATGAAAAAGGCCCCGGGCGTTTCCGCCCGGGGCCTTGGGTACTACGCGAGGCGGGCCTTAGACGGCCTGCACCTCGTCAGCCTGCAGGCCCTTCTGGCCCTGCACGACCTTGAACGAAACCTTCTGCCCTTCCTGCAGCGACTTGAAGCCGGTGCCCTGGATGGAACGGAAGTGGACGAAGAGGTCCTGGCCGCTCTCGGGGGTGATGAAGCCGAAGCCCTTGGCGTCGTTGAACCACTTGACGGTGCCGGTCTGACGATCGGACATGGTGTTACTCCTTGAAACATTTTTGGAATGGCACGGTCCGCAAGCGGATCCGAGACTGCGAAGCAAGGGGTAACACAGGAACGATGGAGCGGATCGTCAGGACCCGGCCGTGACCGGCCTTGAAACCTTGGATCTACCGCACCGGAGCCACGATGTACCGTGATCCCGCTTTGAACAGTGGACGCACCATACCGCACTTTCGATTGCAAATGTGAATGCCGGTTACCGCTCGTCGGCACAGCCGGCCCCGTGGCGGGTCTACCAGGCGTCCTTGTCGGGCAACAACGCAGCCAGTTCGCCATCGCTGAGGTTGCGCCAGCGTCCCGGCTTGAGGTGGCCGATCTGCACCGGACCGATGCGCACGCGGACCAGGCGCTTCACCCGATAGCCGAAATGCGCGGCCATGAGCCGGATCTGCCGGTTGAGACCCTGCACCAGCGTGATCCTGAATCCATAGCGCCCGAGCTTCCCGGTCCGGCATGGCAGCGTGGTCTCGCCACGCAGCGGCACACCGCGCGCCATCCCGCGCAGGAATTCATCGGTGACCGGGTTGTTCACCCCCACCAGGTATTCCTTCTCGAGCTTGTTCTCGGCGCGCAGCACGGCATTGACGATGTCGCCGTTGCTGGTGAGCAGGATCAGGCCTTCGGAGTCCTTGTCGAGGCGGCCGATCGGGAAGATCCGCTCCTGGTGGCCGACGAAGTCGACGATATTGCCTGCGACGCTTGACTCGGTCGTACAGGTGATGCCCACCGGCTTGTAGAGGGCGATGTAGACATGGCGGCGCTTGCCCGGCGCCGCCGCGCGCGCGCGCAGCGGGCGGCCGTCGACCAGCACCTCGTCGCCCTCGCCCACCTCGGCACCCACGCGGGCGCGGATGCCGTTGACGGTCACCCGGCCCTCGCCGATCAGGCGGTCGGCCTCCCGTCGTGAGCAGGCTCCCGTCTCACTGATGTGCTTGTTCAGGCGTATCGACACGGCTGGCCCCGCGGAAAAGGGGCGCAAGTCTGGCAGATCGCCGCCGCCCGCGCCTCCATCGTGCGGGCGCGGGCGGCGGGGCATTCAGCGCAGCAGGTCGGCCTGGTCGGGATGCCGCCGCACCCAGGCGGCCGCGTATTCGCACAGCGGCCGCACTTTCCAGCCCTGGTCGCGGGCGTGGTGGAAGGCCGCCGCGACCAGCTGGCCGGCGATTCCGCGGCCGCCGACCGCCTCGGGGACGCGGGTATGGGTGATGTGCATGATGCCGCCGTCCATCTCGTAGTCGAGGTGGGCGACGTGGCCGTCGACCTCGGCCACGAAGCGGCCAGGAATACCATGGTGGGTGATGTCGATTTCGGACATGGACGGATCCTTATTCGGTGTCGCTGCGGTGGTCCCGCTGGCCCTGGCTGCGCCGGTCCCGGGTGGAACTGCTGCCAGCGGTGGACGCCATCCTGGCCTCGGCCGCGTGCAGATCCTGTGCCTTCTCCGCCGCCTGCGCCGACTGGTAGCCCTCCTGCGACACCTGGCCGCCGCCCGGCTCGATCGACTGCCACGGCTTGGGCTCGCGGGCCTGCGCCTGCTTTTCCTCGAGCAGGCGGCGGGTGTTCTCCAGCGCCTGCTCGGGCGTCACGCCCCCTGCCGCGCCGCGCGAGGCGCTGCTCCTGCCGGCTGCCCTCTTCCGGGCCCCGGTCGCAGCAGCCGCGCCGGTGCCGGCCGAGGACTTCCCTGCTACCGCCTTGTTCGCGGCGGCCTTCTTCGCGGGGGCCTTCGCGGCGCCCTTCTTCGCGGCGGATCCTGCGGGTGGGCCGCCAGCGGCCGACCGTCGTGCGGGTGGCTTCTTCGCCGCGGCCGGCTGCGCGGGGGCCTGCCGGCGCGCCACGGTGAAGCGCTCCAGCAGCTCCACCAGCAGGGCTTCCTTGCGCGCGGTCCGCGCGGCCACGTCGTCGCGCGCCTCGCCCCGCTTGCGCGCCGCCAGCCGCTGGCGCTTCAGGAGGTCGCGGGCACGGTCACGCGCTTCGCGCGTGCGTTCGATACGGCTGGCCAGCGCCGTGCGGTCGAGGCCCCGGAGGGCGTTGGCGCGGCTGTCGTCGAACAGGCGCATCTCGGACTTGTTGAGCAGCGCGGTGGCCTGGGCACGGGTAAACGGCATTTTCGGTCTCCATCGGATCGATACCACCCGATGCGTAACACCCCGCCGGTTCACGCCCGGTGAGCAGGCCTGGAGCGTCAAGGCCCGCCAGTGGGCGACGGCGGGTGACCTGCAGCGTCACCACGGCGCCGCACCAGGCCGGTCCACGGCGTTGGCACGCTTGCTGCGTATGGCAGGACGTCGCAACCACGCGCAGGAGGCATTGCCATGCACGCCAGCTTCGATACCGACTCCGGACACCAGGCCGTGGCGCGCCTGTTCGATCTCTCCCGCGCGGGCGCCGTCCACGACATCGAGTTCAACCAGCTCGACTCGCTGGTCTATTCGCGCCTGCTGCAGACCTACGCGCGCGAGCCCGACGCCGAACCGGCCTCCTGACTCAGAACGACGGCGAGGCCAGCCGCGCCAGGAACACCTCCACCACGCGCGGCTCCATCATCACCGTGAACAGCACGCCATAGCCCGCGCCCCACAGGTGTGCGCTGTGGTTGACGTTGTCGCCTCCGCGGCGGTCCATCCAGATCGAGTAGCCGACGTACAGCACGGCGTAGACGATTGCCGGCACCGGGATGAAGAACACGAAGATCAGTGCCCAGGGCTGCACCAGGATGAAGGCGAACAGCACTGCCGACACCGCGCCCGAGGCACCCAGGCTGCGGTAGGACGGATCGCGCCGGTGGCGCAGGTACGTCGGCAGGATCGCGACCAGGATCGCCGACAGGTAGAACAGCACGAAGCCGAAGGCCCCGATGTAAGGCGCGAAGATCTGCTCGACATGCCTGCCGAAGAAGTACAGCGTGATCATGTTGAACAGCAGGTGCTGCCAGTCGGCATGCACGAAGCCGTGGGTCAGCAGGCGGTCGTACTGGCGCTGCCGCTCCACCGCCGGCGGCCACAGCAGCAGCCGCTCCAGCAGGCGGCGGTTGCCAAAGGCCTGCCACGACACCAGTACCGTCACCGCCAGGATCGCCAGCGTCACCATCCCGCCGCCCATCAGGCGACGCCCGCCACGCGGTAGTTGTCCTGCATCGGATAGCGCCGTGCATAGGCCGCGAACGCTGCTGCCGCCACGAACGCGAAGCCGGCGAAGAAGAACATCAGGAACGCGTTCTCGCTGAGCCCCGTATTGGCGATGGCCGCGGTGACCGCTTCATTGCGCACGCCGGCGTTGGTCAGCAGCACCCACAGGCTGCCGAAGGTGCTGGTCAGGTACCAGAAGGCCATGATCACGCCCTTCATGGCGTGCGGCGCCTGGCTGTAGGCGAACTCGAGCGCGGTGGCCGAGACCAGCACTTCGCCGAAGGTCAGGAGCAGGTAGGGAACGCCCTGCCAGGCGAGCGAGACCTCGCTGCCGCCGTCCAGCCACAGCTGCAGGACGCCGGCCACGATCCACGACACGCCCGAGATCGCGATGCCCCAGCCCATGCGCCGCAGCGCGGTCACCTGGAAGCCCATGCGCCGCAGCGCCGGGTACAGCACCAGGTTGTTGAACGGGATCAGCAGCATCACCAGGAGCGGGTTCAGCGCCTGCATCTGCGCCGGCTCCTTCACCAGCCAGCTCGGCCACCACCACTGGTCGTGCGGGATCACCATGGCATTGCCCTGGATGATCCAGGTCGAGGCCTTCTGGTCGAACAGCGACCAGAACGGCGTCACCAGCGCGAACACGATCAGGATGCGCAGCACCGCGCGCACGCCGTCGACGGCGGCGTCCGGATGCCGGCCCCGCGCGCGCTCGAGCTGCAGGGAAGCACCCCAGCCGCCAGCGGCGATCAACACGCCCAGCGCCAGGCAGGCGGTAATGACGAAACCGAACGAGTCCGGCCACGGAAGCCCGACGCCGACCGCACCCAGCGCCCACGCCACCAGCATCAGGACCGCGACCGTGATACCGGTCCAGGCCACGACCGCACCGGCGTTGCCCTGCCCTTGGCGACGCTCGCGCAGCGCCGTGCGCACCACGTTGAGGAAGGAATGCGGGTCCGGCCCCGAAGGCGGAACGTTCACGTACTGCTTGCGTCCCAGCCAGAACACGAAGGTGGCGATGAACATCAGCACGCCTGGCACGCCGAAGGCCACGGCCGGGCCGTAGCTGCGCAGCAGCAGCGGCGCCAGCAGCGAAGCGAAGAACGATCCAAAGTTGATGATCCAGTAGAACGCGTCGAAGACGATCTTGGCCTTGGACTTGTTGGTCTGGTCGAACTGGTCGCCACAGAACGACACCACCAGCGGCTTGATGCCGCCCGAGCCGAGCGCGATCAGGAACAGGCCGGCATAGAACCCGTTCCGGCTGTCCTCGAACAGCGCCAGGCACGCATGGCCCGCGCAATAGATGAGCGAGAACCACAGCACGGTGTTGTACTTGCCGAAGTAGCGGTCCGACAGCCAGCCGCCCAGCAGCGGAAAGAAGTACACGCCGATCACGAAGGTGTGGAAGACATCCTTGGCCGCGCCCTCGCGTTCCGGACCCGCCGGCAGGTAGGCCAGCAGCATGGAGCTGATCAGGAACGGGATGAGGATGTTCCTCATGCCGTAGAAGCTGAAGCGCTCGCAGGCCTCGTTGCCGATGATGAAGGGGATCTGGCGCGGCATCCTGCCCGTATCGGGGGCAACGTCGGTTGTGCTCATGCGGCTTCGTGTCGTGCGGGCGGAAAGGACGAAGGCTAGCGCATCGGCCCCGCTGGTGCGTTGGCCGAAAGGTCATGTGCCGGCATGATGGGCGGCCCCGCCGCCACGGTGTCCGCATGACCCGACCCGCCTCCGTCCTCGCTTCCAGCCTCGCGTTCGCCCTGCTGCTGGCGGCTGCGCCTCCTGCCGGGGCACGTGCCGGGTCGGCGGCCGCCGGCCCCGTCGCGGGCGCCGGCACGCTCGTGACCGAAGCCGAGCGCTCCGGATTCCTCCGCACCGGGCGCTACGCGGAGGTCCTGGCGCTGTGCGAGGCCTTCGCGGCGCACTACCCGGACGCCGTGCGCTGCATCGACTTCGGCACCACGCCCGAAGGCCGGACCATGAAGGCCCTCGTGGCCTCGCGCAGCGGGGCACTGACACCGGAGGCCGCGCGCGCCAGCGGGCGTCCGGTGCTGCTGGTGCAGGGCGGCATCCACGCCGGCGAGATCGATGGCAAGGACGCCGGCTTCCTGGCGCTGCGCGAGGTGCTCGACGGCGATGCCGCGCCCGGTGCGCTCGACGATGTGGTGCTGGTCTTCGTCCCGGTCTTCAACGCCGACGGCCACGAGCGCTTCGGGCGCTGGAACCGGCCCAACCAGCGCGGCCCGGAGGAAATGGGCTGGCGCACAACCGCGCAGAACCTCAACCTCAACCGCGACTACGTCAAGGCCGACGCGCCGGAGATGCGGGCGATGCTCGCCCTGGTGGACGCGTGGGACCCGATCGCCTACGTCGACCTGCATGCGACCAATGGCGCGCAGTTCGAGCACGACATCTCGGTGCAGATCGAGCCGCTGCATTCGGGCGATCCCGCCCTCGCCCGCGCCGGCCTGGCCCTGCGCGACGCGCTGCTGGCCGGGCTGGAGGCGCAGGGTTCGCTGCCGCTGCCCTTCTACCCCTCGTTCGAGGTCCACGACGACCCGTCGTCCGGCATCGTCGACAGCGTGCCGCCGCCGCGCTTCTCGCACGGCTATTTCGCCCTGCGCAACCGCTTCGGCATCCTGGTCGAGACCCATTCCTGGAAGGAGTATCCCGTGCGCGTGCGCATCACCCGCAACCTGGTGGTGGGCATGCTGGAACAGACCGCGCGCCATGGCCGCGAGTGGCTCGACGCGGCGGCGGCCGCGGACACCCGCGCCGCCGGGCTGGCCGGCCAGGACGTGCCCCTGGACTGGGTGGCAATCGGGCGCGTGCGCACGGTGGATTTCCGCGGCTATGCCTGGACCCGCACGGAGTCGGAGATCTCCGGTGCCCTCGCCACGCGCTACGACGAAGGCACGCCCCAGGTCTGGAAGATGCCGCTGCGCGACCAGATCGTCCCCGGGACCACGGTCGCGGCGCCACGCGGCGGCTATATCGTTCCCGCCGCGTTCGCCGAAGCGGTGGCGGCGAAGCTGGATGTCCACGGCATCGCGTACTCGCGCCTCGGCCCCGGCCCCGGGCGGGCCATGGACCTGGAAGTGTTCCGTGCCGACCGGACCCGCTTCAGCGGCCAGTCGACCGAAGGACGCCAGCGCCTGGAGGTCGAGGGCGCGTGGCGGCCCGAGCAGCGGCAGGTCTGCGCGGGCGACCTGTTCGTGCCGATCGCGCAGGCGAAGTCGCGCCTGGCCATGGCCCTGCTGGAGCCGCTGGCACCGGACTCGCTGCTGCAGTGGGGCGGCTTCAGCAACGCTTTCGAGCGCAAGGAGTACATGGAACCCTACGTCGCCGAGGCGGTCGCGCGAGACATGTTGCGCGACCCCGCGGTGCGTGAGGCCTTCGACCGCCGCCTGGCCGGGGACAGTGCGTTCGCGGCCAGCCCGGCCGCGCGCCTGGACTGGTTCTACCAGCGCCACAGCAGCTGGGACGAGCGCTTCGGCCTCTACCCCGTGTTCCGCACGGCGGCCGTGCCGCGCTGACGGGACCACCGTCGGGCGCGCGTTCAGCGCGCCGGTTGTGCCCCGCCCACCATCGCGCCCGGTTCGATGCGGTCGCGACCTCCGGTCCTGGCCCGGCACAGGGCGGCGTCGGCGCGTTTGAACCACTCGTCCGCGGTCACCACGGACATGTCGGCTTCGGCCAGGCCGATGCCCAGCGTGCACTCCCCTGCCGTCCCGTCCGCGCTGCGGCCGGCGACGAAGGCGGCGCGCACCTGCTCGGCCACGCGCATGGCATCGGACAGCGTGCTCTCCGCCAGCAGGACCCCGAAACAGCTTCCTCCGTGGCGCGCCGCCGTATCGATCTCGCGCACGTGGGCGCGCAGCAGCGTCGACACGCAGCGCAGGACCGCGTCTCCCGCGCAATCCCCGTGGCGCGCATTCACCGCCGCGAGCCTGTCGACATCGACAAGCATCAGCACGGCGGGACGCCGGGTCCGGGCGTGGCGGGCGAGTTCCGCGTCCAGCGCCTCGGACAGACCGCGCCGGTTCGGCAACCCGGTGAGGACATCGACGCGGTTCAGCCGCTCCAGCTGCCGGTTCTTCAGCGCGACGCGGCGCCCCAGGCCATAGCTGATGCTCGCCAGCGCGACCGGGTAGACGAACAGGAAAGGCAGCGTGGCGAGGATGTTGGCCAAGCTGCTGTCCAGGTGCACCGGAAAGCCGGAGGCCGCCGACACCAGCGCGCAGGTTCCCACCAGCGCCGGCGTGGTGCGTGCGACGAAGCGCCAGCCTCCCACGGCGATCTTGTCCATGCTCACCATCGCCAGCAGCACGGCACTGGGCACGAGGTTGAACTGCATGAGGGCGATCCACATGCCGGCGGCCGCGGAGTCGAAGACAAGGTAGCGGTGCGCGGCCTGGGACGGCTCTTGCGAGCGCAGGGTCAGCCAGTTGGCCACGACGGGCCAGAGAAAGCCGTTGAAGGCCCACAGCATCCACGTCCAGGTGGACGCACTGTTCCCAGCGAGAACCGACGCCACCAGCAGTGCCGACAGCGCCCCACCCAGGGTACGAACCCGGTGCACGCGGCCGGCGAAGCGCAATTCGCGGTGGCGGACGGTCTTGTATTCAGTAAGTTGCATGCACGCAGAGTGGCCGTCATCCGCCGCCGCGGCAACCCTCGTGCGGGCCCGGGGTCGGGGGCGCAGGCGTCCGCGTGCTGCTGCTGCCTCGCCGCGGACCGGCGTATCATTTTCCGCGCTGTCCATTCCGGACGGAACCAGGGGGAAATCGAACATGTCCAGTCCTGCCCGCGGGCGCCTTGCGCGTGCCTGCGTCCTTGCATTTGCCGCCGCTCCGGCCTTCGCCGCGACGGACCCCGTGATCGAAGCCGTGGTGGTGATGGACGACATCGATGCCATCGCCATCGTCGGACGCGACCTGCCGGTCAGCCGCGGCGACCTGTCGGTACACCTCGGCACCCCGGGCGAACCGGGCGATATTTCCGGGTCCTGCCAGCCGGTGGCGCCCCTGAGGCAAGCGATCACCTGCCGCCTGGGCGAACTGCCGCCCGCGGGCGATTACCTGCTGCGCGTCGCCAGCGCGCGTGCCGGCAGCAGCGCCACGTACGACCTGACCATCGGCGCAGCGGGGCCGAGGGGGCCCGCAGGTGAAGACGGGCCTGCGGGTCCGACCGGCCCCCAGGGGCCG
>DATBUS010000036.1:0-17761 GCA_036515815.1 Luteimonas sp. | reverse complement strand
GGCGGCCGCCGCCGCAGGCGCCGCCGCCGTGTTCGCTGCCGCGCCAGTCGCCGTCACGGTCGGGCTTGCGTTACCGGCCTCGGCTGCCACGTCCCCCGCCTGCTCGGCCGCGTCCTTCGCCTCCCTGGCCGCGAACGCCGCCTGGATGGTGCCTGCCAGGCCGGCGATGCTGCCCGCGAGTTGCAGCCAGCGCGCTGGCTCCATGCCGGCGACGGCGCGCCCCGGCCTGACGAAGCCGGCCAGGAAGCCCGCGGCCAGTCCCGCGCCGATGACACGTGGCGGCGACCAGATACCGCGCCAGCAGCCGGTGAATACACGGAAATCGGCCGCCACCTGGCGCTCCCGCGCCTCAAGTGCATCCTCGGCGCGGGCCACTTTGGCCTGCAGTGCTTCGAAACTCATATCCATGGCCTCATGGGGGCATCTTGCCTTCGGCGCGCGCGTTGTCGCGCACCACGGGTTCGGTGGCGCGAGCCGACGCCGGCGAACCCGGCGGCGGCATCAGGTCGGCGAGTTCGCCAATGCCCAGGCGGGCCAGCTGGCGGCGCGTGGCCTTCAGGCGTGTGTGCTCGAAATACTCGGCGGCCTTGCGCAGCGACAGCCACGCGCCCAGCGCACTGAGCAGGCCGCAGCCACCAAGCGAGATCCACCACGGCAGGCCGAGCTGGTTGCTGAGCACCACCAGCAGGGCGGCCATCAGCAGCAGCCAGGCCGAGACGCCGAACATCACGGCCAGGCCGCCGAACACGCCGCTCCGTCCTGCCGCGCTGCGCGCGAGCGAAACATCGGCGGCGATCAGCTCGCGCAACGCCTTCGCGGCGTCGCCCATCGCGCCGACCCCGGCCTTGCCGCTGTCATGGAGCTCGCGCAGCGTCTCGGCAAGGTCCGGGGGCGGCGCCGCCGGCCCGGTTCCGCCCGGGGGCGGAGGCGCCGCAGGTCCCGTTTCCGGTGGCGGTTGCGGCGCCACGACTCAGCGGTCGCCGCCGCGGGCGAGCTTGGCGATGATCCAGCCGGCGGCGAAGGCGACGCCGAACGAGGCGATCGGGCGCTCGCGGATCAGGTCGGCGGCGCTGTCGACCAGGTCGCGGCCCTTCTCCATGAGCTGGTCAACCTGCTCGCTGCCGGCGCTGGCGGCTTCCTCGAGTGCCGACATCGCGGCGACGGAGCCGTCGGCCAGTCCGGCCTTGAGGTTGGCGCTGCCGAGGCGGATCTCCTCGCCGGCGGCGGCGGCCGCACCGCGCACGGTTTCAGCGGTACCGGTGGCGGCCTGCTTCAGGTGGCTGCCGGCCTCGGACAGATTGGACTTCAGGTTTTCGGTGTGGGTGGGGCTCATCGGGTCTTCTCCTCGGGGGTGATCGGGGGTCATTCCATGACCAGGTTGCCGCGGCTGCGACCGCGGAGGATGCGCAGCACGAGCTGCGCGGGCGGGTCGGCCAGCGCGGCGCGCAGGGCTGCCAGGTCGCCGGCGCGGACGCCATCGGCTGCGACCACGACGTCGCCGGCGCGCAGGCCGTTGCGCGACGCACGGCTTCCCGCGGCGACCTCCTCCACGAGCACGCCGGCCACGCCGCCACGGCGGAGTGCCTCCGGCAGCTCGGCGAAGCTCGCACCGGCCAGTCGGGGGTCGATCTGCTGCCCGGCGAGCACGCGCGGCTGCTCGCGCAGGGTGGCCTGCAATTGAAGGGGCTTTCCGTCGCGCCGCAGGTCGAGCGTGATTCGCGCATTGGCGGGCTGCAGACCCTGGAAATTGCGCAGCCGCTCGCCGTCGGGCATGCGTTCGCCATTGGCCGCGACGATCACATCGCCGGGTCGCAGGCCGGCGTCGGCGGCTGCGGAGTCCGGGTAGACACGCGTGACCACCGGGCCGCGGGTGCCCGCGGGCAGGCCGAGACTAGCGGCCAGGCGGTCGTCCAGGTCCTGGGTGTCGATGCCGAGCGTGCCGCGGCGCACCTCGCCGGTGGAAGCCAGCTGTTGCATCACGTTGCGCGCGAGGTTGGCCGGGATCGCGAAACCCAGGCCGATGTTGCCTGCCATGCTGCCGCGGGGGTTGAAGCTGGCGGTGTTGATGCCGACGAGCTCGCCGCGCAGGTTCACCAGCGCGCCGCCGGAGTTGCCGGGGTTGATGCTGGCATCGGTCTGGATGAAGTTCTGGTAGCCCACGCCGGGCACGTTGCTGCGGCCCACCGCGGACACGATGCCCGAGGTGACGGTCTGCCCCACGCCGAAGGGGTTGCCGACCGCCACCACGAAATCGCCCACCTGCAGGGCGCCGCTGTCGGCAAGCTGGATCGCCTGCAGCGGCTGGCCGTCCTCTGGCACCGGGATCCGCATCAGGGCGACATCGGTGTCGGCGTCGGACCCGACGAATTCGGCCGACAGGGTGCGGCCGTCGGCCAGGGTCACCGAGACCTCGTCGGCGCCCTCGATCACATGGTGGTTGGTCAGCACGTAGCCGCGTCCGGCATCGACGATCACGCCCGAGCCCAGCGACTCGTTGATGCGCTCGTCGGGGATGTTGGGAAACATCCGCCGGAAGAAGGGGTCGTTGGCGAAGGGGTTGTTGATACGCACGCGTTGCCGGGAGTGCACGCTGACCACCGCCGGGGTGACCCGGCGCAGCATGGGCGCCAGCGAGGGCATCGCCTGGCCGTCGACGACGGCCGGCAGCGCGGTCGCCATGGGCACCGCGGCCACCGGTTCGGCGCGCGCGGGGGCGTCCAGCGTGTCGCGGATCAGGGTCGCGGCGAAGCCGCCGAAGGCGGCGGCTGCAGTCAGTGCGAGGAGAGTGGTGCGGGTGCTTGCGCGCATGTCGGACTGTTATCCCGTGTCCGCGGTGGCAGAAGCGTGAAGCCGCGCGCACCCGGAGCATCGTCTGCGGTGGGAGGGAAAGCTCGACGCGCATCCTAACGCTGGAAGCTGAACGGGGCTCGGGCAGGCGTGGGCAGGTGGCTCCGCCGCGCATCCGCACCCGTGTGCGCGCTGTGCCGCAGTTCCGGTCCGGAGCGTGAACCGCGACACTGCTTGCCCTGCGGCGGAACGCCCCTGCCGGCGGTTGACTCGCGTTGGCGACCGCTTTACGGTTCCATCCGCTGGACACAAGATCTTGTGGTCGGCAGGACAGCTTCGGCCCAGCGCTAGTTGTTGCGGGCCAGGCGCCAACCAGGACGGGGGGTGGTTCGCATGCAGGACATGACGGCTGGCCGGACTCGTAACTGACACATACACGGCATGGCGTGCCTGGCACGCCATGCGCTTTGCCGTCGGCGCGACCAGTGTGGCGCGCCCGGCCCGACCACCGCCGGCGCGCACGCGACCGGCCAGGATTGAGGAGAGGGACGCAACATGAGCACGGTTCGCCTGGAGGCGGTGAAGGACACGATGGATGGCACCCGCCAGGACATCCCGATGCAGCCGGCCTCGGTCGACATCTGGGACAAGAAGTACCGCCTGAAGACCAAGCAGGGCGAGGCGCTGGATGCCGACATCGACGGCACCTGCCAGCGCGTCGCGCGCGCGCTGTCGGAAGCCGAGGACACCCCGGAGAAGCGCAAGTACTGGAACGAGCGCTTCCTGTGGGCCCTGCGTCGCGGCGCGATCCCGGCGGGGCGGATCACCTCCAACGCTGGCGCGCTCGAGCACAAGCCCGCCACCAGCACGATCAACTGCACGGTCAGCGGGACCATCGTCGACTCGATGGACGGCATCCTGGAGAAGGTGCACGAGGCCGGCCTGACCCTGAAGGCCGGCTGCGGCATCGGCTACGAGTTCTCGACGCTGCGCCCGCGCGGCGCGTTCGTCGCCGGCGCCGGCGCCTACACCTCCGGTCCGATGTCCTTCATGGATATCTACGACAAGATGTGCTTCACCGTGTCGTCGGCCGGTGGCCGCCGCGGCGCCCAGATGGGCACCTTCGACGTCAGCCACCCGGACGTGCGCGACTTCATCCGCGCCAAGCGCGAGGACGGGCGCCTGCGCCAGTTCAACCTCTCGCTGTTGGTCACCGACGGTTTCATCGATGCGGTGAAGGCCGACGGCGAGTGGCCGCTGGTGTTCCCGGTGAGCGCCAAGGAGCAGGGCGACATCGACCTGGCCGATGCCGCGCAGGTGGTCTGGCGCGAGTGGCCGCAGCACGAGGGCTACATCGTGCGCGACGATGGCCTGGTGGCCTGCAGGGTCTACGGCAAGGTCCGCGCCCGGCACCTGTGGGACATGATCATGGTCTCGACGTACGACTACGCCGAGCCGGGCTTCATCCTCATCGATCGCGTCAACGAGATGAACAACAACTGGTGGTGCGAGAACATCCGCGCCACCAACCCCTGCGGCGAACAGCCGTTGCCGGCCTACGGTGCCTGCCTGCTCGGCTCGGTCAACCTGACCAAGTTCGTGCGCAACCCGTTCACCGACCGCGCCGAGTTCGACTGGGACGAATACCGCGAAGTGGTGCGCGTGTTCACCCGCATGCTGGACAACGTGGTGGAGGTCAACGGCCTGCCGCTGGAGCAGCAGCGCAACGAGATCACGCGCAAGCGCCGCCATGGCATGGGCTTCCTGGGCCTTGGCAGCACGGTGACCATGCTGCGCATGAAGTACGGCTCGAAGGAGAGCTGCGATTTCACCGAGCAGGTGGCGCGCGAGATGGCCATCGCGGGTTGGGAAACCGGCCTGGCGCTGGCGCAGGAAAAGGGTCCGGCGCCGATCATGGAGGAGCGCTTCACGGTCACCGCCGGGATGCTGCGCAAGCGCCCGGAGATGGCTAAGGACGGCTGGAAGGTCGGCCAGGAAATCCCGGGCAGGGTGCTGCATGCGCGCTACAGCCGCTACATGCAGCAGGTGGCGGGCGTGGCCCCGGAGCTGGTCGAGCAACTGGCCGAGCACGGCGCGCGCTTCACCCACCACTCGTCGATCGCGCCCACCGGAACCATCAGCCTGTCGCTCGCCAACAACGCCTCCAACGGCATCGAGCCCTCGTTCGCGCACCACTACAGCCGCAACGTGATCCGCGAGGGCAAGAAGTCGAAGGAGAAGGTGGACGTGTTCTCGTTCGAGCTGCTGGCCTACCGCCACCTGGTGAATCCGGCGGCGATGCCCTTCAGCGACGATCCGGCCGCACGGTTGCCGGACTACTTCATCAGCGCCGACGACATCAGCCCGAAGGAGCACGTCGACGTCCAGGCCGCGGCACAGAAGTGGGTGGACTCGTCGATCTCCAAGACCGCCAACGTCCCGACCGACTATCCCTACGAGGACTTCAAGGACATCTACCTCTACGCCCACGAGAAGGGGCTGAAGGGCTGCACCACGTTCCGCTTCAACCCGGCCGCCTTCCAGGGCGTGCTGGTGAAGGAGTCCGACCTCGCCAACACCACCTACCGCTTCGAGCTCGAGGATGGCAGCACGGTGGAGGTGAAGGGCAACGAGGAGATCGAATACGACGGCGAGACCCACACCGCCGCCAACCTGTTCGATGCGCTGAAGGAAGGCTATTACGGCAAGTTCTGAGCGCGCGGCGGCTTCGCGCCGCCGCCAGCCTGCGGGCGCCGCCCGCGACCATGACCACGAGGCAGACACGATGAGCAACGGCAATGGGGTCGCAGCAACGCTGGGCAACGCGGTCGGTACCGTCGCCGAACAGGCGAAGGACGTCGGGGGCAAGGTGTCCGGGAAAGCCTCCAGGGCGGCGGGGCAGGTGAAGCAGGCGGCGGACAAGGCGAAGAAGGCCGTGCGCAAGCGCATGGCGGATACGAAGCAGGCCCTGGCCGAGGCGGGCGCCAACGCGCGGGCCGAGGCCGAGGAACTGAAGCGGCGGAAGGCCGCGAAGAAGGTGGCGAAGAAGGCCGCCCGCAAGGCGACCGCGAAGAAGGCGGTGGCGAAGAAGGCGCTGGCGCCACGCCCCGCGGCACGGGTGGTTGCGCCGAAGACCCCGGTGGTGCGCAAGGCCGCGGCCAGGACCGTGGCGGTGAAGAAGCCCGCCACCAAGAAGACCGCCACCAGGAAGGCGCCCGCGCGCAAGGCCGCGGGCAGGTAATCCATGGGCCCCGCCCCGTTGGCGGGGCCCGCATCCCACGAACATCAGGAATACGCGTCATGGCCGTCAGGATCGAAAAGAAAATCACCGGTTACTCCGTCGCGAGCGGCGAGGGCGAGAAGTCGGCGGGCACGCACACCGCACCCGCTGCAACGCCGTCCGGCGCAGCCGAGCGCCCCGCGGCCGAAGTCATCCAGATGCACGAGCGCATCGAGCGTCCCGAGGTGCTGGTCGGCAGCACCTACAAGATCAAGTCGCCGCTGGTGGAGCACGCGATGTACGTGACCATCAACGACATCGTGCTCAACGCCGGCAGCGAGCACGAGCAGCGCCGTCCGTTCGAGATCTTCGTCAACTCGAAGTCGATGGAACACTTCCAGTGGATCGTGGCGCTTACGCGCATCATGTCGGCGGTGTTCCGCAAGGGCGGCGACGTCACCTTCCTGGTGGAAGAGATGAAGGCGGTGTTCGACCCGCGCGGCGGTTACTTCAAGGCCGGCGGCGTGTACATGCCCTCGCTCGTCGCCGAGCTCGGCGCGATCGTCGAGGACCACCTGAAGTCGATCGGCATGATCCACGACCCGGAGATGAGCGCCGCCCAGCGCGCGCTGATCGATGAGAAGCGCCGCGAGTACGAGGCGCGCTCAAAAAAAAACAGTGATGCCGGCGTAGCCGCAAGCGAGGCCGGCCCCGTGGGCGAGCTGCTTGCCGACCAGGGCGCCGACCGCAGCGGCGAGGACGTGGCCGTCACCGGCGAGGGCACCAGCTTCCCGCCATCGGCCACCATGTGCCACAAGTGCAGCACCAAGGCGGTGGTGGTGATGGACGGCTGCGCGACCTGCCTCAACTGCGGCTATTCGAAGTGCGGCTGAGCGGAAATGCCGCGCGGCGGCATCGCCTCGGCTAGACTTCCCCGACGGCGCGGGGGGGCGCCGACAGGGGGATGCCATGCAATACATCACGCGCGCCGGTGCGGCGCTGGCCTTGCTGCTGGCGCTGGCCTGGCCCGGCCCGGCCGCCGCCAGGAAGAACGCGCCGCCCGAAGTGATCGAGTGGGTGGCGCCGTGGCGCGAGGGCGTCACGCTGCGTTACGCGACCGAGAGCGACGACGTCGCCATCGACGCCGATGGCAAGGAACGCTCACGCACCACGGCCATCGAGACCATCCGCATCACCGCGGCCCACGACGATGGGTTCGTGCAGGAGTGGAGGTTCGCCGATGCCCGCTACGAGCAGCTCGAGGGTGGCAGCGAGCAGGAAGCGCTGGTGCGCCAGGCACTCGAGTCGCTGCCGGATCTGGCGCTCGAAGTGGACCTGGACGCGAGCGGCAACTTCAGGCGTCTGCGCAACGTCGACCAGCTGGTGGATGCCTTGCGTCCGGTGCTGCTTGACGTATTCGAGCAGGCGCTCCAGAGCGGGATACGGGCCGGTGGCGGCCTTCCCGGAGCTGCGGACGGAGAGGCCACTCCCGCCGATGTCCGCCTGGCGGCGGCCGGCATCGCCGATCGCATGACCCGGCCGGACTTCCTTGGAGCCCTGCTGTCGCGCGATGCCGCGGCCTACAACGACCTGTTCGGCGCCGTCCTGAAGGCGGGCGTGCCGCTGGACGTCGACATCGAGATGGACGGCCCCCTGGGCCTGGGCCAGATGCCGGCGCGGGTCACGCTGTTGATGACGCCCGGCGCGCCCGGCTCGGACGAGGCGGTGCTCGACTGGACCACGCGCTTCAGCCGGGAAAAATCGGCTGAAATCGCGCTCGCGGCGGCAGAGCACCTGTACGGCATCGGCGCATCCGACGATGAGCGCGCACAGGTGATGGCCGACATGTCGATCATCGACACCGGGCATGCCCGCTTCCGCCGGTCCACCGGCGTGCCGCTCATGATGGAGACGCTGCGCACCGTCCAGGCCGCCGGTGGGCATTGGGTCGAGCGTCGCCGCATGCGCCTGCTCGACGATACGCATGGCCACGCGTGGCCGGACGACGGCGAGCCCCGGCCGGTTGCGGCGCCCTGACCGGGCGATGCCGTACCGGCCGACCACCAGCATCCGTACACCTCAGGGGAGACCACAGATGAGAACACTGACCGCGGGCCTGCTGGCCCCCATGCTCGCGCTTGCCGCGGTGCCCGCCCTGGCCGACACGGGACGGGGCGTGACCGGCCCCGAGGCCATGGCCGTGCTGCAGGCGATGGAGCTAGAGCCGGAGCTGCTCACCGACAGCGCCGGTGATCCGATGATCCGCTTTAGGGCCAGCGACCTCAATGCCTACCTGAACTTCTACGACTGCGAGGGTGGGCGTTGCGGCTCGATGCAGCTCGAGGTGGGCCTGGACCTGGAGAACGGGACGTCGCTGCACGTGGCCAACGTCTTCAACTCGCGCTACCGGTACGCCAGGATGCTGCTCGACGACGAGATGGACCCCTACCTGCGCTACGACTTCGAGGTGCTGCACGCCGACCATGCCGCACACATCCGCAGCCAGGTCGGGGTCTTTACCCAGCTGCTGGGCGACTTCACACGCAGCGTGGGATTCTAGGCCGGCGCTCAGCCTTCGCGCAGTGCGGGGAACTGGCGGGTCATGCGTACCCCGTCCGCCAGGCCCCACCGGATCGCGATCCGGCGCAGGCGCGCGCGAGCCTCGTCCGAGCGGTGCGGGGGTGCCAGGTGCATCACCGCGTCGTGGCGCTCGGCCCAGGCGTTGGCGAAGGCGAAGAGGTCGCGGTGCTTGAGCTGGAGGTCGGCCATCGCGCCCTCGAGCTCCGCGATCGCGCGATCCAGGGCGGCGTCCTGGTCGTTGGCGGGTGTTGCAGTGGTCATCTTCTGTCGCGTAGTGGCATCGCAGCCTACTATGGCAGTCTTTCGCGCCGCGGTGATGAAGATCGCCGCCACACCGATCCGCTGCCGCCGGGAGAGCTCCATGCGCTTGGTCCTGTTGCTGTCGTCCACGTTGCTCGCCGCCTGCGGCGCGTCCCCGCAGGGTGCGCCCGAACCGGCCGCAGCCACGAGCGCCGCTGCCGCACCGCGGCTGGATTTCCCGGCCAAGATGCGGATCCCGGCGCGGCTGGACCTGCTGGCCACGGCAGACGGCGGGCGCGCGGCCGCCATCCCCCCGGCGTGGCGCGCGGAGGTGGAGTTCGATGGCGGCACGGGCAGCCGCTGCGGATTCGATCGCGGGGAAGCCGCTGAACTCGAGCCGGGCGCCAGCCACCAGGTGGAGCTGCTGTGCAACCGGGCGGTGCAGCTGCCCGACGACGGCAGGCGCGGCTTCCGTGTGATCGAGGCAGGCCGCGTCGTCGGGTCGGGCGTCGTGCTGCCCTGATCAGCCGGCCGGCAACAGCTTCAGCAACCGGCCACCTTCGCCGTCCTCCAGCAGCCACAGTCCGCCTTCCGGACCCTGTTCGACCTCGCGGATGCGGCGGCCCATCGCGAAACGCTCGGCCTCGCGCGCACTTTCGCCATCGACCGTGACCCGCACCAGGGCCTGCGAGGACAGCCCGCCGATGAAGGCGCTGCCCTGCCACTGCGGGAACACCTCGCCGCTGTAGAACACCAGGCTCGAGGGCGAGATCACCGGCGTCCAGTCCAGTGCCGGGGCGATGAACTCCGGGCGGGTGTCGTGGTCCGGGATGGGCGTGCCGTCGTAGTGGTCGCCATTGGAGACCACCGGGTAGCCGTAGTTGCCGCCGCGCTCGACGAGATTGAGTTCATCACCGCCGGCCGGGCCCATCTCGACGTCCCAGAGCCGGCCGTCGCCGTCGAAGGCCAGTCCGAGCACGTTGCGGTGGCCCAGCGACCAGACTTCGGCCGCGACGCCGCCATCGGCCGCGAAGGGATTGCCGGCGGCAGGCCTGCCATCGTCTTCCAGGCGCAGGATCTTGCCCATGTTGGATGCCATGTCCTGCGCGGGCTGGAATTTCTGGCGCTCGCTGGAGCTCAGCCACAGCTTGCCGTCGGCATCGAATGCGATGCGGTGACCGTAGTGGCCGCGGCCGCTGACCTTGGGCACCTGGCGCCAGATCACTTCCAGGCCCTCAAGGCGGGGGGCGCCGTCGCTGTCCACCAGCTTCGCCCGTGCCAGGGCGGCACCGCGGGTGTCGCCGTCGCCGGCCTCGGCGTAGCTCATGTAGACGATGCCGTTCTCGGCGAATGCGGGATGCGGCACGACATCGCCGAAGCCGCCCTGGCCGCCGTAGTCGACCCGCGGCACGCCGGCCACGTCGCCGGTGCGGCCGCTCTCGACGTCCACGAGCTTCAGGCGGCCCTTCTTCTCGGTCACCAGCAACCGGCCGTCCGGCAGGAAGGACATCGCCCAGGGCTCGTCGAACACGGCGATGACGTCGGTTTCGAACGGGTGTTCCGTGGTCGCGACCGGGGTGGCGGCGCGCTCCGCGTCCCCCGGCGCCGCGGCGGCATCCTGGTGTGCGCCACCGTTGCATGCGGTGGTGATGAGTGCGAGCGCCATGGCGGCGGCAAGGGTGTGCGGCTTCATCGCATCGGCTCCGGAGGCGGGGGCGCCAGTATCGTGCAGCCGGACGGCGCGCGCACCCGCCTAGCGCCGAACGGCCCGCGCGTGGTTAACACCGCGTCGAAAGCACGACCGGGACGCTGGCGCGGTTAATGCGGGACGTTGCAGGGTGTGCGCCGTGGCCGCCAGCAGCGGTCGCGACACGGGTCGACATCCCCCGGTCGACCCCACAACCGGATGCCCCCGCATCCGCCAAGGAGATCCCCCCCGATGAAGAATGCACGTACCCCGCTCCTCGCCATGCTGGCACTCGGCAGCGCACTGGCCATGCCGCTGGCGCTTGCGCAGAGTGCCGTGACGCCCGAAGTCCGCGCCGCCGAGAAGGCCGCGACGCAGGACGCCTCGACGCAGGACGGCGCCGCCACCGGATCGCAGCCGGCCGGCCGCCAGCTGGGCTGGAACGATGTGGACAGCGACGGCAATGGCACGATTTCGCGCACCGAGTCGGAGGCCCTGCCCGGGCTGGCCGCCGTGTTCGACCAGGCCGATGCCGATGGCGATGGCGAACTGACCGCGGACGAGTACCGCAGCCACGCCGGCAAGGCGGGTGGCGAAGGCTGACCGCACGCCGCGGTCGACCGCGGCAATGTGGCAAGGAGGCGCGGCGGCAGGGATGTCGCCGCGCCCTCGTTCCGGGATAATCACGCCATGCCCAGCATCCGGATGGTCGGCTTCGACGCCGACGACACGCTCTGGCGCAGCCAGGACTATTTCGACCAGGCCCAGCGCGACTTCGAAGCGATCATCGCCCGCTACGTCAACGGCGATGCGCGCACCAGCGAGCGCCTGTACGCGGTCGAGAAGGCCAACCTGTCGGTGTTCGGCTACGGCGTCAAGGGCATGGCGCTCTCGATGATCGAGTCCGCCATCGACATCACCGGCGGCCGCATCACCGGCACCGACGTGCACAGCATCGTGGCCCTGGCCAAGGAACTGCTGCGCCACCCCGTGGAGTTGTTGCCGGGCGTGCGCGAGGCAGTGGAAGCGGTGGCGGCGGAGCTGCCCGTGGTGCTGATCACCAAGGGTGACCTGTTCCACCAGGAAGCCAAGGTGCGCGACTCGGGCATGTCCTCGTTGTTCCGGCGCATCGAGATCGTGAGCGAGAAGGATGTCGCGACCTACCGTCGGCTTCTGGAGGAGTTCGCGATCGCACCGGCGGAATTCGTGATGGTCGGGAACTCGTTGCGCTCGGACATCGCCCCGGTGCTGGAGCTTGGCGGCTGGGGCCTTCACCTGCCCTACCACCTCACCTGGGAACATGAGCGCGACGCCACGCTGGCGGAGGGCGACCGGGCACGCATGCGCACCCTGGAGTCGGCATCCGCGCTGCCCGCCGCGCTGCGGTCGATCCTGGCCCTTTGAGCCGACCGCCGGGGCCGCGCCTTCGCGGCGAACGTCGCCCACCTGCGGCACAATCGCCCCATGCCACGCTTCCATGCGCCCCTGGCCGCACTGCTGATCGCGAGCATCGCTTCGGGTTGCATGCGCGGCGATGGCGATGCGCCGCAGGCGCCGGAGATCATCGACCAGGGCATCGTCGAGTGGCGCGGCAGCCTGCCCTGTGCCGACTGCGAGGCGATCGACACCCGTCTGGTGCTCGAGCAGCGTGGCGACGTGCGCCGCTACCGGCTGGTGGAGGTCTACGTGGCCCTGGACGGCAGCCAGAGCTTCAACGAGGCGGGCGAGTGGAGCCTCGATGACAGCCTGCTCAGCCTCCAGCCCGGGACCGGAGGCCTGCGGCGCTACGCACTGGTACGCGGCGGCGCGCTGCAGGTGCGCGATCCCGGTGGCGAGGTCTTCCCGGGGCGCGAGCACGACCTTCTGCTGCCCGTCGGCCGCCAACCCTGAGTCCGGAGTGTCCATGCGCAAGTCACGAACCAAAAGCGTCCTGGCCTGGCTGTTCTGCCTGCTGCTGCCGCTCGCCGCACTGGCGCAGGACGAGGCCGGCGGCAGTGCCTGGTCGCCGGACACGGGCGACGCCGTGGTCGATGCGCGCCTGGCCGACATCAACCGCTATGCCGGGCGCTATCCCGACGCGTTCATCGACGAGCTGGTGCGCTACTTCGATGCGCCCCGGCCGCTGCTCCAGGACCTGCTGCTGCGGCAGGAACGTACGCCGGGCGATATCTACTACGCCTGCGCGCTCGCACGCGTGTCCGGGCGCCCGTGCCGTGGCGTGATCGAGGCCTGGTCGGCGGGTCACGCGGATGGCTGGCAGGGCATCGCCCGCGACCTTGGGGTGACGCCGGGCGACGCGCGTGCACGGCGCCTGCGCGAGGGGATGAAGGACAGCTACCAGCGTTGGGGGCGACCGCTCCCGGACGCCGGTTGACCGTCGCGCACCCTGGATCCACGCAGCCGGAGGGCTAGGCTCTACCGATGGAAGCACGGCAACACGCACCGGCCCAGGGCGGGCCCGCCGTCGAGCTCGCGATCGAAGGCATGACCTGCGCCTCGTGCTCGGCACGCGTTGAGCGCGCACTCGGTGCCGTGCCAGGGGTGTCCAGCGCCGCGGTGAACCTGGCCACCGAGCGTGCGACGGTGCACGGAGCGGCCGCGGCCGACGACTTGCTGGCCGCGGTCGACAGGGCCGGCTACGACGCACGCGTGATCGATGCCGAGGGACCTCGCGACGACGATGCCCGGTCCGCACGCCAGGACGTCGAACGAGCGGCACTCGGACGCGACCTGCTGCTGGCGCTGGCACTCGCGCTGCCGGTATTCGTGCTCGAAATGGGCGCGCACCTGGTGCCGGCCATGCACCACTGGGTGGAGCACGGGATCGGTCCGCAGCGTGCCTGGCTGCTCCAGTTCGCGCTGACCACCCTGGTGCTGCTCGGCCCCGGGCGCCGCTTCTTCGTGGCTGGAATGCCGGCGCTCCTGCGGCTTGCGCCCGACATGAATTCCCTGGTCGCGGTGGGCACCCTCGCGGCCTGGGGCTATTCGACGGTCGCGACGTTCGCTCCGCGCGCTCTGCCGCCGGGCACGGTGAACGTCTATTACGAAGCGGCCGCGGTGATCGTGGCCCTGGTGCTGCTGGGTCGCTGGCTCGAAGCGCGTGCGAAAGGCCGCACTTCGCAGGCGATCGGCCGCCTGGTCGGCCTGCAGCCCCGGCACGCGCGGGTGATCCGCGATGGCCGCGGCATCGAGGTACCGATTTCCGCAGTGGCGCCCGGCGACAGCGTCGAACTGCGCCCGGGGGAGCGCGTGCCGGTGGACGGCGAGGTGGTTGAAGGCCGCGGCTTCGTCGACGAGTCGATGATCACCGGCGAGCCGGTGCCGGTGGAGAAGTGTCCGGGTGCGAAGGTCGTCGGCGGTACGGTGAACCAGGAGGGCGCCCTGGTCCTGCGGGCGACCGCGGTCGGCGGCCAGACGGTACTCGCGCAGATCATCCGTCTGGTCGAACAGGCACAGGGGTCCAAGCTGCCCATCCAGGGCCTGGTCGACCGGGTGACGCTGTGGTTCGTGCCGGCGGTCATGCTGGCGGCGCTCCTGACCTTCCTCGCGTGGATGCTGTTCGGCCCGGAGCCCGCGCTTGGCCTCGCCCTGGTGAACGCGGTCGCGGTGCTGATCATCGCCTGTCCCTGCGCGATGGGGCTGGCGACGCCGACCTCGATCATGGTGGGCACCGGCCGTGGTGCCGAGCTCGGCGTGCTGTTCCGCAAGGGCGAGGCGCTGCAGCTGTTGAAGGATGCCGCCGTGGTGGCGGTGGACAAGACCGGCACCCTGACCCAAGGCAGGCCCGCGCTGACCGACCTGGCGCTCGCCCAGGGCTTCCGGCGTGCCGAGGTGCTGCGTCTCGTCGCGGCGGTGGAGCGACGTTCGGAGCATCCGATCGCCCGCGCGATCGTGGCCGCGGCGGAGGACGAAGGCCTGCCGGTCCCCGGGGCGCGCGAATTCGAATCGGTCACCGGGATGGGCGTGCGTGCCCTGGTCGACGGCCGCCAGGTCGAGGTGGGCGCCGACCGCCGCATGCGCGCGCTCGGCCTGGACATCGACGCGTTCGACGACGTGGCCGCCCGGCTCGCGAGCGAGGGCAAGTCGCCACTCTACGCCGCCATCGATGGCCGCCTTGCCGCGATCATTGCCGTGGCCGATCCGGTCAAGCCCGACACCCCGGCCGCGATCGCCGCCCTGCATGCGCTGGGGCTGAAGGTCGCGATGGTCACCGGCGACAACACAGGGACCGCGCGTGCCATTGCCGACCGCCTGGGGATCGACGAGGTCGTGGCCGAGGTGCTGCCCGCCGGCAAGGTCGACGCGGTGCGCAGGCTCAGGGCCTCGCATGGACGCCTCGCCTTCGTCGGCGACGGCATCAACGACGCACCCGCGCTGGCCGAGGCGGACGTGGGCATCGCCATCGGCAGCGGCACCGATGTCGCCATCGAGGCCGCGGACGTGGTGCTGATGTCGGGCAGCCTGCAGGGCGTGCCGAACGCCATCGCGCTGTCGAAGGCCACGATCGGCAATATCCGCCAGAACCTGTTCTGGGCCTTCGCCTACAACACCGCCCTGATCCCGGTGGCGGCCGGCGCGCTCTATCCGGCCTTCGGCCTGTTGCTGTCGCCGATCCTGGCGGCGGGCGCGATGTCTCTGTCCAGCGTGTTCGTGCTCGGCAACGCCCTGCGGTTGCGTGGATTCAGGCCCTGACGGCAGCTATTCCGGCCGCGGCGGAAAGCCCGCTTCCGTGAGTGCCGCCTCGAGCTGCTCGCGCGTGGCGCTCGACGCCACGTCCACGGTGCGACCGGGCGGGTCCGCCTCGACCCTGGCGGTCGGATCGACCGACTGGATCGCGCGGGTGACGCCGCGGACGCAGCCGCCGCAGGTCATGTCGTCGATGTGGAATCGCATGGGGGTGCTCCTGTCTGTGCGCTGGCTGACAGTGTGCCGCCTGCAGCGTGAGCCGGGGCCGGCCGCCCGGGCTGCGGCCGGGGTCCGGCCTCGCCGTGTACCCTGTCGCCCCCGCGCGACGCCCGGTCGGGCGCGTGAGCCGAGCCGATGACCACGACAGCCCCCAACGCCAACGCCCCTGCGGCGACGCAGCGCGACGCGCGCCGCTACGCCGCATCCGTGCGCCTGTCCGTTGCCCCGATGATGGACTGGACCGACTCGCACTGCCGCGTCTTCCACCGCCTGCTGGCACCGAACGCGCGGCTTTACACCGAGATGGTGCACGCCAATGCCGTGATCCACGGCGAACGCGCGAAGCTCCTGGCCATGGATCCGGTCGAGCACCCGGTGGCGTTGCAGCTCGGCGGCAGCGAGCCGGCGCTGCTGGGAGAGGCCGCGCGCATCGGCGCCGGGTACGGCTTCGACGAGATCAACCTCAACGTCGGCTGTCCATCCGACCGCGTCCAGGCCGGGCGCTTCGGCGCCTGCCTGATGCGCGAGCCCGCCCTCGTGGCCGACTGCGTGGCCGCGATGATCGTCGCCTGCGACGTGCCCGTCACGGTCAAGTGCCGCCTCGGCGTGGACGACGACCACGAATACGCGCGCTTCCTGGCCTTCATCGACACCGTGGCCGCCGCCGGCTGCGATACCTTCGTCGTCCATGCACGCAATGCCTGGCTCAAGGGCCTGTCGCCGAAGGAGAACCGCGAGGTGCCTCCGCTGCGGTATGACTGGGCCCATGCGCTCAAGCGCGAGCGGCCCGGCTTGACCGTGATCGTCAATGGCGGGATCGCCGCGGAAGCCGGCGCGACGGCGCATCTCGGGCACGTGGACGGCGTGATGCTGGGCCGTGCGGCCTACCACGACCCCTGGCTGCTGCACCGGCTCGACGCAGCCTTGTACGGTGGCCTGGTTTCGACGCGCGCTGCGGTGCTGCGCCGGCTGCAACCCTACGTCGAAGCGCAGCTCGCCCGCGGTGCCCAGCTGAAACACATGAGCCGGCACTGGCTGGGCCTGTTCCACGGCGAGCGCGGTGGGCGCGCATTCCGCCAGGTGCTGAGCGAGGGTGCGCATCGACCCGGAGCAGGCTGGGCACTGGTGGAGCAGGCGATCGGCGTGACCGCGTCGGACGCGGAATCTGAACAGGGCCGGACCGGCGCCTGAATAGTTAAGGGGTAATTCACCGCGCGGTTCCGAGAATCATCCGACGCCTCCGGCCGACCTGCTGTCCGGGCCCGTAACTTCCTGTATTGTTTCGGAAATGCTGCCCATGACCGCCAGTCATCTGCCCTCGCTGCTGTGCGTGCTCGCCGTCTTCACGGTGGCCGGGTCCGCGTATGGCGACGACGGTCGTCCTGCCGCGCGCAGGCCCGGCGCGCAGCCGCCGCGGGCCGAGATGCAGATCCCCGGCCGGCCGCCGCCGGCCCAGCGCAGCGCACGTCGCGATGCCCTGTCCGACTCGGTGCGCCGGGTACAGAGCCGCACCGGTGGCCAGGTGCTCAGCGCCGAACGGGTGCCCTACGACGGTCGCGACATCAACCGGGTGAAGGTGGTCGACAGCCGCGGGCGGGTGCGCGTGTACATGGACGACCCCGAGGCGCGCTCGCGCCGCGCCGCGGTGCCTACACGCGGCGACGACGACTGAATGCGCAACCTGAGGCAACCCCTTCGCTGCGGCGGCCCGGCCACGCGGCGGCACACCGGAGACATCCATGCGCATCCTGCTTGTTGAAGACGAAGCCCCCCTGCGCGAGACGCTGGCCGCGCGCCTGAAGCGCGAGGGCTACGCCGTGGATGCCGCGCAGGATGGCGAGGAAGGCCTCTACATGGGCCGCGAGGTCCCGTTCGACGTCGGCATCATCGACCTCGGCCTGCCCAAGATGTCGGGCATGGAACTGATCCGCGCGCTGCGCGATGAAGGCAAGAAGTTTCCGGTGCTGATCCTGACCGCGCGTTCGAGCTGGCAGGACAAGGTCGAGGGCCTGAAGCAGGGCGCCGACGACTACCTGGTCAAGCCGTTCCACGTGGAAGAGCTGCTGGCGCGCGTCAACGCGCTGCTGCGCCGTGCCGCCGGCTGGTCCAAGCCGACGCTGGAATGCGGCCCGGTCGCGCTCGACCTGGCGGCGCAGACCGTCAGCGTGCACGGCAGCAACGTCGATCTCACGAGCTACGAGTACAAGGTGCTCGAGTACCTGATGATGCATGCCGGCGAACTGGTCTCGAAGGCCGACCTGACCGAGCACATCTACCAGCAGGATTTCGACCGCGACTCCAACGTGCTCGAGGTCTTCATCGGCCGGCTTCGCAAGAAGCTC
>DATBUS010000035.1:0-5774 GCA_036515815.1 Luteimonas sp. | reverse complement strand
CTGGTCGTAACCCTTGAACTCGCCACCGAAACGCTCCGCGCCGATCTTCGTCAGCGCCGCCGTCAGCGTCGTCTTACCGTGGTCCACGTGACCGATCGTGCCCACGTTCACGTGGGGCTTGGTGCGCTCGAACTTACCCTTGGCCATGATTCCGTCTCGTTGGGGCGCTTCGGTGGAAGCGTTCGGTGGGTTTTCTGGAAGCAGCCGGCCGTGGCCGGGCTCGTGCGGGGGACCCGCCTACAACATGGTGCTCACGACTGGAATCGAACCAGCGACCTCCTCCTTACCAAGGAGGTGCTCTACCGACTGAGCTACGTGAGCGTGAAACGCGTTGCGGAGGTCTGTCGCGGCGTCAATGGAGCGGGAGACGGGAATCGAACCCGCACCATCAGCTTGGAAGGCTGAGGTTCTACCATTGAACTACTCCCGCGCCGGACGAACCGCTTTGGGCACTGCGCCGGTGGCTGGTAAGGCCGCCGGTTGGATCCTTGCTTCGCAATCCGGCCAAGGCCGGATTGCCAGGCGGAGGGAGGTGGGGAGGGCTGCGGCGCTACGCGCCCCGGCCCTTCGGGCCGCGCCTTCCGGCGCGCACGACGATGCTTCGCATCGCCGCCGAACCAGCGGTGGATCCCATCCACCTCCAGCCCGTCCCGGCCACATCACCGCCGGTGGAACTCGACAACTTCGATTTGGTGGAGGGAGGTGGATTCGAACCACCGAAGGCGTAAGCCAGCAGATTTACAGTCTGCCCCCGTTGGCCGCTTGGGTATCCCTCCAGCTAAGACAAGCCGGTGAAACAGCCCACGATTTTGACGGTACCGATCGCGGCTGTCAACGCTTTGTTGAGTCGAATCAGACGTTGAAGCGGAAATGCAGGACGTCGCCCTCCTGGACGCGGTAGTCCTTGCCCTCCAGGCGCAGCCTGCCGGCCTCGCGTGCGCCAGCTTCGCCGCGGTAGCGGATGAAGTCGTCGTAGCCGATGGTCTCTGCGCGGATGAAACCCTTCTCGAAGTCGGTATGGATCACCGCCGCCGCCTGCGGCGCGGTCGAGCCGGCCCTGACCGTCCACGCCCGGACCTCCTTCACGCCCGCGGTGAAGTAGGTCTGCAGCCCCAGCAGGTTGTAGGCCGCGCGGATCACCCGGTTCAGGCCCGGCTCCTCGAGGCCCAGATCCTTCAGGAATTCGTCGCGGTCGGCCTCCTCGAGCTGGCTCAGCTCCTCCTCGATCGCGGCCGAGACCGGCACCACCTCGGCACCCTCGGTCGCCGCGCGGGCGCGCACCGCATCCAGGTGCGGATTGTCCTCGAAGCCGTCCTCGAGCACGTTGGCCACGTACATCACCGGCTTCAGGGTCAGCAGGAACAGGTCGCGCACGGCCTCGCGGTCGTCATCCGAGAGCTTGAGCGCGCGCGCGGCGGTCCCCGCATCCAGGCCCGCGCGCAGGCGCTGCAGCACTTCCACCCGCGCCTTCGCGTCCTTGTCGCCCGTCTTGGCCGAGCGCTCTGCGCGCTGCAGCGCCTTGTCCACCGATTCCAGGTCGGCCAGGGCCAGCTCGGTATCGATCGTGTCGATGTCGGCGATGGGATCGACCCGGTTGTTGACGTGGATGACGTCCGGGTTCTCGAAGCAGCGCACCACGTGGCAGATCGCGTCCACCTCGCGGATATGCGCCAGGAACTTGTTGCCCAGGCCTTCGCCACTGGCCGCACCGGCCACCAGGCCCGCGATATCGACGAACTCGACCGCCGTCGGGATCACCTTCTGCGGGTTGATGATCTCCGCAAGCGCGTTCAGGCGCGGATCCGGCACCGGCACCACGCCGACGTTGGGCTCGATCGTGCAGAAGGGGAAGTTCGCCGCGGCGATGCCGGCGCGGGTCAGGGCGTTGAAGAGGGTCGACTTGCCGACGTTCGGCAGGCCGACGATGCCGCAGGTAATGCCCATAGCTGTGTCAGGTCCTGTTGGTGTGCAGCCGCTTCATGGCTTCGTTGAAGTCGCCGGCCATGGCGAGCGGCAGCACGTCGAGCGCGTCGTCGATGGCGCGCCCGATGAGGATGTCGTCGTCCGGCGAGGGCCGGCCCAGCACCCAGCCGGTCACCCGGTCCTTGTGGCCGGGATGCCCGATGCCGATGCGCAGGCGGTGGAAACGGCCGTGGCCGAGCAGGCGCATGGTGTCGCGCAGCCCGTTCTGGCCGCCGTGGCCACCGTCGAACTTGAGCCGGGCGGTGCCCGGGGGAAGATCCAGCTCGTCATGCACCAGCAGCGCCTCTTCCGGTTCGATTTTCCAGAAGCGCATCGCGGCCACGACGGATTTGCCGCTGAGGTTCATGAACGTGGCCGGCTTGAGAAGCCAGACCTCGTGGCCGGCGATCCGCGCCTTCGCGGTCTCGCCGAAGAGCTTGCCGTCGACCCTGAACCGCTCGCCATCGCGCCCGGCCAGGGCATCGACAAAACGGAACCCGGCGTTGTGCCGGGTCCGTGCATGTTCCGGGCCGGGGTTGCCCAGCCCGACGATGAGGCGGATGCCGTCCATCGCATCGGCGCGGGCCGGCACTTCCCGGAGGAAGCACCGGCGCGTGACGCCTTACTCGTCCTCGCCGTCCTGCTTGGCGGCCGGGACGTCGCCCTCGCCTTCTTCGGACTCGACCTCGACGCGCGCGTGGCGGGCCACGGCGACGGCGGGGTTGTGCTCCTCGTCGATCTTCGTGGCGAGCTCGACGCCCTTCGGCAGCACGACCTCGGACAGGTGCACGGTGGCACCGATCTCCATGTCGGCCAGGTCGACCGAGATCGACTCGGGCAGGTCGCCCGGCAGGCAGATCACCTCGACCTCGTTCAGCTCCTGGGTCAGCACCACGCCCGCGGTCTTGCCGGCCGGCGAGGTGTCGGCGTTGACCAGGTGCAGCGGCACGCTGACGCGGATGGCTTCCTTCGCATTCACGCGCTGGAAGTCCAGGTGCATGATCAGCTGGCGGTACGGATGGCGCTGCATGTCACGCAGCAGCACGGTTTCGACCTTGCCATCGACCTCGAGGTCGATGATCGAGGAGTAGAACCACTCGTGCTGGCTGGCGACCCAGGTCTTTTCCTGGTCGAGCTGGATGCTCTGGGGGGCGGCATCGCCGCCGTAGACGATGGCCGGGACCTTGCCGGCATGACGCAGGCGGCGGCTCGCACCCTTCCCCTCGTCCGTGCGGCTGGTGGCCGTGATCTTGTGGTTGCTCATTGTGGTTTGCTCACTTGCTGGATGGCCCGCCTCGCGGCGGAAAGACGGCTCCCCCGCGACCAGGGGAGCCGGAAAAACACGGATGCGGACGTGCGGCCCCCGGGGGCGTCAGTCCACGTAAAGCGAACTCACCGACTCGCCGCCGGCGATGCGGCGGATGGTCTCGGCCAGCAGCTCGGCCACGCTCAGCTGGCGGATGCGGCCGCAGGCGCGGGCCGCGTCGGAAAGCGGAATGGTATCAGTCACCACCAGCTCGTCGAGCTGGGACCGGGTCACGTTGTCGATCGCAGCCCCCGACAGCACCGGGTGGGTGCAGTAGGCCACGACCTTGGTCGCGCCCTGGGCCTTGAGGGCCGCAGCGGCCGCGCACAGGGTGCCGGCGGTGTCGACGATGTCGTCGACCAGCACGCAGGTCTTGCCCGCCACGTCGCCGATGATGTTCATCACCGTGGCCACGTTGGCCTTCGGGCGGCGCTTGTCGATGATCGCCAGGTCGGCATCGTCCAGGCGCTTGGCGATGGCGCGGGCACGCACCACGCCGCCGACGTCCGGGCTGACCACCACCATGTTGTCGGTGCCGTGCGCGCGCCAGATGTCGGCCAGCAGCAGCGGCGAGGCATAGACATTGTCCAGCGGGATGTCGAAGAAGCCCTGGATCTGGTCGGCGTGGAGGTCGACGGTCAGCAGGCCGTCGGCACCGGCCGCGGTGAACATGCGCGCCGCCAGCTTGGCGGTGATCGGCACGCGCGAGGAGCGCATGCGGCGGTCCTGGCGGGCATAGCCGAAGTACGGCACCACGGCGGTGACCGTGCTCACCGATGCGCGCTTGAGCGCGTCGATCAGCGCCAGCAGCTCCATGAGGTTTTCGGCCGTCGGGGCGCAGGTGGACTGCACCACGAACACGTCCTGGCGGCGGACGTTCTCCTCGATCTCGACCTGCACCTCGCCATCGGAGAAGGTCGACACCAGCGCCTTGCCCGGACGCACGCCCAGTTCGCGGCACACGGCGAGCGCAAGCGGACGGTTGGCATTGCCGGAGAAGATCAGCAGGTTGCCATCTTCCTTTTTCACGGGACTACTCCGCTGGACGCAGCTGGAACGACGAATGTTTGGCAGGGGCGGCAGGATTCGAACCTGCGAATGCCGGGATCAAAACCCGGTGCCTTGGGCCACTTGGCGACGCCCCTGCGGTGACCAGGCCGCAAGTGCATCCAGCAGCGGCGAGCGCGACGCACCGGCCACCACGTGGGCACGAAGCCCTCGTGGCAAGCCGGCGAGCGCGGCCTCGGCGGGCCCGCGCGCGGCGAACTCGACGAAGCAACCACTGCCGGTCCCGGTCAGGCGTGGCGTGCCGACGCGCGAGAGCATCCGGAACACCGCCTCGACGGCAGGTTCCAGGCCACGCAGCACCGGCTCGAACACATTGCCGAGCGGAGCACCCGAAGCGAAGTCGGATATTGTCGCGGGCGCGGCATCCCTCGTCAATTCAGGGGCTTGGAACAGGGCCGCGGTGGCGACGTGCACGCCCGGATCGACCACCAGGTACCAGGCCGCGGGGAGCTCGACCGGGCACAGGCGCTCGCCCACGCCCTCGGCCCAGGCATTGTGGCCATGGACGAAGACCGGGACGTCCGCGCCGAGGCGCGCGCCCAGGGCAGCGAGCGCGTCCACGCCGGCTTCCAGACCCCAGACGGCGTCCAGGGCCCGCAGCACGGTCGCCGCATCGGAGGAGCCACCGCCGAACCCTCCACCCGCAGGAATCCGTTTTTCGATGCGGATGTCCGCACCCTGGGAGACGTTGAACGCCGATTGCAGCATTCCGGCAGCGCGGAGGCTCAGGTCGGCAGCCTCGGGGACATGCGCCAGGTCGTCACCGTGGCGCACGATCCGGCCGTCGGCCCGCGGGCGCAGGAACACGGTGTCGCCCCATTCGAGGATGCGGAAGACGGTCTGCAGCTCGTGGTAGCCATCGGCGCGGCGGCCGGTGATATGCAGGAACAGATTGAGTTTCGCCGGCGCGGGCCACGCCGACCATCCCGGTACGCTCACGGCCCTGCCCCGCTCCACTCATCGACCACCAGGCGGACCCCGGCCTCGCCGCGGCGCGCATCGATGCGCAGCGGGAGCGCAGGCGAACCCACCGTCCCGGCCCGCCAGCTCCGGAATCCGATCACCCAGCCGCCCTGCTCCAGTCGCGCCGGCAGCAGGTCCGCGCCATATTCCAGGCGCGCCGGGCCATGCACGGCCGGGTCCGCGGGCAGCCCGCGCAACCAGGCCCCCAGCGCCGCCACGGGCACGTCGAGCCCGGTGGCATCGAACAGCAGCGCCTGGCCGTCCGGGCCCCTGCGGGTTCCACCCTCGAGGCCTTCCAGCCGCGCCCCGTCCGCATCCACCGCGAGCCGCCAGCTCTGCCTGGTGACCGGCGCCGCAAGCGCCACCTCGAAATCGCCGTCGTCCTGCCGCCACTCGATCCGGCCGCTGCCGCCCTGCCCGGCGCGGGTGATCGAGGCACGGCCGGTCAGCTGCCAGCCCGGCATCGCCTCCAGCA
>DATBUS010000034.1:0-18549 GCA_036515815.1 Luteimonas sp. | reverse complement strand
CCCTCTCGACACCTCAGCCATTCACAGTGGCAACAAAGAGACATTCGCCGCGTAAATATCACGGGTCGAGCCAGTTCATCAATTATTCATTATCTGTATCGAAGGAATCACCAATCTAAAGTTTATTTATGGCCCTGACCTCCTTATACTGCAACGCAACATCGCAATCTTTACAGGGGAATTCATCATGGCCACGACCCGCCGCTTCTTCGCCAGCGCCCTCGCCGCAGTGCGCAGCTTTTCGATCGAACTCTATGCCGCGCATGGCGGCTGGGCACCTGCGGTGCGGGGCTGAGCATGGACCTGCTCGATACCGTCCTGAGCGTCTGCGCCCTCACCGCCCTGGTCGTGCGCCTGGCCCTGTTCCTGCGTCCGGTAAAGCGCCCGGGCAAGGCGGCCTGAACGCTGCGACGCAACAGCAGTATTTATATGCACGCGCCGGTTGTACGTATGTACGTACGCCGGCGCGTTCTTTTTTAGCAGGTCCGTTCTCCACATGCCCCGCAGCGTGAAATGCTGAGCTAGAATGCAAGTCGCATTTTCTGGCAAGAAAGCCAACCTCCTTTCTACTTCAGCTCCTACAACACGATGCGTACACCAGCACTCACGATCTTCGCAGCGCTCCTGACCGTTCCGGCGCTGTCCACGGCGGCATCCACGCCCATCACCCTCGACCAGGCCATGGCCCACCCCGACTGGATCGGCACGCCGGTGGAGAACGCCTGGTGGAGCTGGGACAGCAAGCAGGTGTTCTACAAACAGAAGCGCTCCGGCTCGCCGATCCGCGACACCTGGCAGGTCAGCCAGGGCGGCAAGCCGAAGCTGGTGAGCGACCTCGATGCCGCCAAGATCGACGGCGCCGACGTCATCTACAATCCGGCCCAGACCCGCGCCCTGATGCTGCGTAACGGCGACCTGTTCGAGCGCGACCTGAAGAGCGGCGCCCTGGTGCAGATCACGCGCGGCGCCAGCAAGCTGGACGCGCTCCAGTATTCGCACGACGAACGCACGGTCTACTACCGCATCGGCACCGACTGGTACGGCTGGGACCGCGCCAGCCGCGTGGTCGGCCCGGTCGCGCTGCCGCGCGCCGCCAAGGACCCGGCGGTGAACGAGGAAGACGCGCTGCGCGACCAGCAGCTGCGCCTGATGGCCCACCTCAAGCGCCAGAAGGATGACCGCGATGCGCTGCGCGAGCGCATGAACGAGCAGCGCCGCGTCGACCCCACCCTGCCCCCGGCCCCGGTCTACCTGGGCGACAAGGTCGCGATCGAGAGCAGCGTGCTGTCGCCCGACGGCCGCTGGCTGCTGGTCGTCACCGCGCCGAAGAACGGCGACAAGGGCCGCGTCGGCAAGATGCCGCGCTACGTGACCGAATCGGGCTACGAGGAATTCGACGACCAGCGCACCCGCGTCGGCCGCAACATGCCGGCGCCCCATGCACTGAAGCTGGTCGACCTGCGCACCAACAAGGTGCAGGACCTGTCCTTCGACGTGCTGCCGGGCGTGAACGTCGACCCGCTGGCCGAGCTGCGCGCCGCCGCCAAGAAGGAGCCGCTCAAGGGCAACCGCGCGGTGCGCGTCATCGACGGCGCCGATGCGATCGAATGGTCGGCCAACGGCGCCAACGTCGCCGTCATGCTGCGCGCGGTAGACAACAAGGACCGCTGGATCGCCACTGTCGACCTGCAGGGCGCCAAGCTCAAGCCGCTGCACCGCCTGACCGACAACGCCTGGGTCAACTACGACAACAACGAATTCGGCTGGCTGCCGGACAACCGCACGCTGTGGTACCTGTCCGAGGAAAGCGGCTACTCGCACCTGTACACCCAATCCGCCGAAGGTGGTCCTGCCCGCGCCCTGACCTCGGGCAAGTGGGAAGCCTCGGACGTGCGCTGGTCGCACGACGGCCGCATGGCCTATGTGATGTGCAACCGCGAAACGCCGGGCGACTACGAGGTCTGCGCGGTCGATGCGAAGAACGGCACGGTCCGCGAGGTCACCAGCCTGGACGGCGTCGAGCGCTTCACCCTGTCTCCCGACGAAAAGAAACTGCTGGTGCACTGGTCGAGCAGCTACACCCCGGTCCAGCTGGCCACGGTGCCGGTGAGCGGCGGCGCGGCAACCAAGCTGACCGACACCCGCACTGCCGAGTTCAAGGCGCGCCAGTGGGTCGAGCCGCAGTACGTGGCGGTGCCCTCGAGCGCCGGCGGCGATCCGGTCTGGGCCAAGCTGTACCGCCCGGCCCAGCTGGAACCGGGCAAGAAGTACCCGGTCGTGATGTTCGTGCACGGCGCCGGCTACCTGCAGAACGTCAGCAAGCGCTACCCGAACTACTTCCGCGAGCAGATGTTCCACAACCTGCTGGTGCAGAAGGGCTACGTCGTGCTCGACATGGACTACCGCGCCTCGAAGGGCTACGGCGCCAAGTGGCGCAACGCGATCTACCGCCAGATGGGCCATCCGGAACTGGTGGACTACATCGACGGCGTGAACTACATGGTGGCGCAGCACCAGGGCGACGCCAAGAACGTCGGCGTGTACGGCGGCAGCTACGGCGGCTTCATGACCTTCATGGCGCTGTTCCGCGAGCCCGGCACCTTCAAGGCCGGCGCCGCGCTGCGTCCGGTGACCGACTGGTCTCAGTACAACCACGGCTACACCGCCAACATCCTCAACACCCCTGAGCTCGATCCCGAGGCCTACGCGAAGTCCTCGCCGATGGAGTACGCCGAAGGCCTGCAGGATCACCTGCTGATCGCCCACGGCATGATCGACGACAACGTGTTCTACAAGGACTCGGTGATGCTGGCGCAGCGCCTGATCGAACTGCGCAAGGACAAGTGGGAGCTGGCGAGCTACCCGCTGGAGCGGCACGGCTACGTGCATTCCGACTCCTGGTACGACCAGTACCGCCGGATCCACGAACTGTTCGAGCGGACGCTGAAGGACTGAGTGCGGCCCCCGCACGCCCGCCCCTGCCCGGGGGCGGGCGGCCGTGCCGCGACGGCCGCCCTACAATGCGCGCATGAAGAGTTTCGATGATGTCCGCGACTACCTGACCGGCCTGCAGGATCGCATCTGCGGCGCCATGGAGGCCGCCGACGGCGCGGCGCGCTTCCACGAGGACGCCTGGACGCGTCCCGACGAAAGCGCGAGCGGCGGCCTGGCGGGCGGTGGCCGCACGCGGGTGATGCGCGACGGCGCCGTGTTCGAACAGGCGGGCATCGGGTTCTCCGACGTGCGCGGCACGCGCCTGCCGCCCTCCGCCACGGCCAACCGGCCGGAACTCACGGGCGCCTCATGGCGCGCGGTCGGCGTCTCGCTGGTGTTCCACCCGCGCAATCCCTACCTGCCGACGACGCATGCCAACGTGCGCCACTTCCGTGCCGAGCGCGATGGCGAGACCGTCGCGTCCTGGTTCGGTGGCGGCTTCGACCTCACGCCCTTCTATCCCTTCGACGAGGACGTGCTGCACTGGCATCGCACCGCGCGCGCGCTGTGCGAGCCCTTCGGCGGCCAGGCGCGCTACGAGGCGCACAAGGCCTGGTGCGACGAGTACTTCATGCTGAAACACCGCGGCGAGACCCGCGGCGTGGGCGGGTTGTTCTTCGACGACCTGGCCGACGATTTCGAACGCGACTTCGCCTACATGCGTGCGGTGGGCGATGGCTTCCTGGACGCCTGGCTGCCGATCGTCGAGCGCCGGCGCGACACCCCCCACGGCGAGCGCGAACGCGAGTTCCAGCTCTACCGTCGCGGACGCTACGTGGAGTTCAACCTGGTCTGGGACCGCGGGACCCACTTCGGCCTGCAGTCGGGTGGCCGCAGCGAATCGATCCTCATGAGCATGCCGCCGCTGGCGCGTTGGGAATATGGCTGGCAGCCCGAGCCCGGCAGCGCCGAGGCACGCCTGGCCGACTACCTGCGGCCACGGGACTGGTTGCGGGAGCTCGGCTGAGCGGGCGCAGAGCTTTTTGCCGCGGATCGGCGCGGATTACGCGGATCGGGCCGGGGCCAGACGGCGCTTCCGTGCATTCAAAGCCAGTGGATGGTCTCCGCGCGAGGCGATGGACCGCTGCGGACTGATCCGCGTAATCCGCGTAGATCCGTGGCGGAAGGCCTTTCAGCGCTTGTCGTCCTTCGGGACCACCGTGATTGCGCCGTCCACTTCGAGGGTGACCAGCGCGGCGTGGGCGATATCGTCGAGGCCGGCTTCGCGCAGCGCTTCGTCGATGTCGAGGCGGCTGAGGTTCTGGGCGCGCATGGCGGCGGTGTAAAGCTCGCCATCCCGGGCCAGCATCACCGGGCTTCCTTCGATGGCCCGGTCCAGGCGTGGAATACGCGAGGTGAGGTAGCCCACGCACCAGTTGCAGGCGATGAGCGTGCCGGCCAGGATCAGGCCGCCGAGCAGCGAATAGTCCTCGCCGATCAGCGAGTTCTGCACGGCCGTCCCGAGCAGCACGATGACCAGCATGTCGAACGGCGTGAACTGGCCGACGGTGCGCTTTCCCGCCACGCGCAGCATCAGCAGCAGGACCACGTACACCGCGACGGCGCGCAGCACGAATTCCCACCAGGGCATCGCAAGATCGAAGGCGTCTGGCATGGCTCGTCCACTCGAAGGTCTGGCCGCATCAGGCCATCGAGGCCGTGAAGGGCGCGCTCTCGGCGGCCGCTCCCCTACACTCCTCCGCGACCAGACGGCGGACCCGACCCCATGCAGAGCAAGCGCAACCGCGTGACCTCGATCGACATCGCGCACCTGGCCGGCGTGTCGCAGGCGACGGTGTCGCGGGTGCTCAGCGGTTCGCCCCTGGTCAACGCCGCGACGCGCCAGCGGGTGGAAGCGGCCGTACGCGAGCTGGGCTACTCGGTCGACCGCCGGGCCTCCAACCTCCGCCTGCAGCGCAGCGGCACGCTCGCGCTCCTGCTGTTCGAGGATCCGACCGCCGACGACTCGCACATCAACCCGTTCTTCCTGTCGATGCTGGGCTCGATCACCCGCGCCGCCGCGCGTGCCGGCTACGACCTGCTGGTGTCGTTCCAGCAACTGTCGGACGACTGGCACGCCGACTACGCGGGCAGCATGAAGGCCGACGGCCTGATCCTGCTCGGCTACGGCGACTACCTCAGCTACCGCGGCAAGCTGGAAGCGCTGGTCGCGCACGGCACCCGCTTCGTGCGCTGGGGCGCGGTCCTGCCCGACCAGCCGGGGCTGTCGATCGGCTGCGACAACCTGCAGGGCGGGCGCCTGGTCGGCGAGCACCTGCTGGCGCTCGGGCGGCGGCGGATCGCCTTCCTCGGCGATGCCTCCAGCCACTACCCTGAGTTCTTCGACCGTTACCGCGGCTGCGATGCGGCGCTGCGGGCGGCGGGCTCGGCGATGGATCCGGCGCTGCAGATCGACGCGCAGAGCGCCGAAGACGACGGGTACGGCGCGGCGCGCGCACTGATCGCGCGCGGCCAGCCCTTCGATGCGGTCTTCGCCGCCAGTGACCTGATCGCGATCGGCGCCCTGCGCGCCATGGCCGAGCACGGGCTGCGGGTGCCGGCGGACGTCTCCCTGGCCGGTTTCGACGATATCCCCGCCGCACGCTTCACCACGCCTGCGCTGACCACGGTCGCGCAGAACACCTCGAGCGCCGGAACCATGCTGGTCGACACGCTGATGGCCCTGATCGATGGCGAGCCCGCGGGCAGCCGGATGCTGCCGGCCCGGCTGGTCGCACGCCAGTCCTGCGGCGAGCCCTGAGGCCACCCACCAGCCGGTATCGCGAGGCCCGACAGCCCCTCAGTCGCGCGGCCGGGCGCCTCGCATCGCCGTATCGAGCGCGCCGCGCAGCCCGGCGTCGCGGACCGGGCCCTCGCGCAGGAACACCTCCACGCCGTGCGCCGGCACCGTGGCCTCGAGTGCAGCGCCGGAGCCGACCTCGATCCGGGCACCACCCAGTGCACCGCGCCACTGCCCGGCCTCCAGCCACCGGGTGACGCGGAAGTCCGTCGGCGCATCGCCCTTGTTGAGCAGGACCAGCGCCGTCTGCGCGACGCCTTCGTGCTGGTACACGCGATAGAACGCCGCGCGGTCGCCCTGCAGTTCGAGGTTGAGCTGCAGGCCTCTTTGCAGCGCCGGGCTGTCGGCACGTACGCGTGCGATGCGCGCCATGGCCTCGCGGATCGGATGGCCCACGGCGGCATCGACGCGCGCCTGCCCGAAGTAGTTGCGGTTGCCGGCGTGTTCGGCGGTGCCGCGCATGAAGCCGACCTCGGAACCGTAATAGATGACCGGGATGCCGCGCGCGGTGAACAGCCAGTTGTGCGCGTCGATGAAGCCTTCGTCGCTGGCGTCCATGCGCGGCATGTCGTGGTTGTCGTAGAAGGTCATCAGCTCGTACGGGTTGGCGTACGGGCCATCGGCGAGGTACAGGCGGTCGGCCAGGCGCTCGTAACCCGCGCGCTCGTGCCCGAACACCTCCACCAGCCGTTCCTTGAGCGGGAAGTCGAGCACGCTCACGCCGCCGTTCTCCGCCCAGGTGTGCGGCGCGATGTTCGCCGCCTCGTGGTCGAAGGCCTCGCCGAACATGAAGAAGCCCGGGTGCTTCGCGCGGATGGCATCGCTGAACGCCTTCCAGAACGGGTGCGGCACGTGGCGGATGGTGTCGATGCGGAAGGCGCCTGCGCCCTGGTCGATCCACTGCGAATAGGCGCGCACGAAATAGTCGAGCACCGCCGGGTTGGTGTCGTCCAGGTTGGACAGCTGCGCGAGGTCGGGCTCGGCGTGGAAGAACGCGTGCAGCGGGTTGCCCGCCGGGTCGAGCGCGGCCGGCGCCAGGTTCTGGTGGTCCGCCACCAGGCGGCCGTCGGCGTCGTACAGCTCGCCGAACTTGGGCTGGTCCCGGGGCATCGTGAACGAAGGCGAGCCGTGGTTGGCCACGATGTCGAGCACGGTCACCAGGCCCGCGTCGCGCAGGCCCGCGGTGAGCCCGGCAAAGTCCAGGCCTGGGCTGGGCAGGTGCTCGTCGAGCGCGAAGAAATCGACGCCCCAGTAGCCGTGGTAGCCGGTCTTGCCGCGGTCCTTGAAGAAGGCGTCGGAGTCCTGCGGGTCGCCGCCGGTGAAGGCCTCGTCCGGGTTGTCGACAATGGGCGTGAGCCAGACCGCGCCGAAGCCCATGTCGGCGATGTAGCCGGCATTGTCGAGCAGACCGCGGAAGTCGCCGCCGAGGTAGCCGATGTTGTCGCCGCTGTCGCCGGCGCCGGGCGTTGGACGGTCGAAGCTGCGCCGCGCCGGATCGGGCCCGCCCTGGTCGCGATGGTCGTTGCCGGTGTCACCGTTGACGAAGCGGTCGGTGACGACGAAATACACCGCATGCGCGGCGAAGGGTTCAAGGGTGCCGTGGTAGTCCGCGACCAGCGCCATAGCCTGCCCGGGCCCCGTGGACGCGGCATGGACTCCGCCGCTGCTGGCGCAGCCGGACAGCGCCAACGCCAGCGCGGAACAGGCCGCGGTCAGCAGGCGCGTGCGGATGCGTGAGGATGGGCGGGTAGCGGGTGGACGGTGGCTCATGCGGACTCCGGGAGCGGGTTCGGGGAAATTGCCGGACAGGGCGGCCGGGGTCACGCGGCCGCCGGTGCCACGTGTCCACGCGGCTCGCGCACCCGCAGCACGCACAGCCCGGAGATGGCCAGGCTGATGCCGCCGATCACCAGCGCGAACTGCGGCTGGTTGCCGAAGAAGCTCTTGAGCAGGAAGCCGAGCAGGCTGGCCGCGACCAGCTGCGGGATCACGATGAAGAAATTGAAGATGCCCATGTACACGCCCATCTTCCGCGCCGGGACGCTCTCGGACAGCAAGGCATAGGGCAGCGACAGGATCGAGGCCCAGGCGAAGCCCACGCCCAGCATCGACAGCAGGAGCCATGCGGGATCGCGGATCGCGAGCATCGACAACAGCCCGAGACCGCCGAGCATGGTGTTGACGAGATGGCTGGTGCGCAGCCCGATGCGCCGCACCATCCAGGGAATCACGACCGCCGCGAGCGCGGCGAAGCCGTTGTAGGCGGCGAACAGCACCCCCACCCAGTTCGCGCCCTCGTTGTAGGCCGCCGAGCCGGTGTCGCTGCTGCCGAAGTGCAGCGCGGTCACCGCCGGCGTGGTGTAGATCCACATCGCGAACAGGGCGAACCAGGAGAAGAACTGCACCAGCGCCAGGCGGCGCATGGTGTCGGGCATGTCGCCGAGGTCGTCGATGATGCTGGCGAAACCACCACCGCTTCCGACGACGGTCCGCAGCAGCAGCGCGATGCCATAGGCCGCGAGCAGGCCGGCGAGGATATGGAGCTGCCTGTCGAGCCCGGACCAGGCCACCGCCGCTGCGCCGGCCCCACCCGCCGCCAGCCAGGCCAGTCCCGTGCGGCGCGCCTTGCCCGGATCGAGCGCGCGACGCTCCAGCGGCGGCGCCTCGTCCCAGGCCTGCAAACGCTCCGGCGGATACTCGCGCGTGCGCAGCACGGTCCAGCCCATCGCCAGCAGCAGCACCACGCCGCCGAAATAGAAGGCATAGCGCACGGTGTCGGGCACTTCGCCCGGGCCGGCGGTGTTGCCGACGCCGGCCTTGGCCAGCAGGAACGGCAGCATGCTCGCCACCACCGAGCCCACGGCGATGAAGAAGCTCTGCATCGCATAGCCTGCAGGCCGCTGCCGCGCGGGCAACTGGTCACCGACGAAGGCCCGGAACGGTTCCATGGCGATGTTGATCGAGGCGTCGAGCACCCACAGCGTGCCTGCGGCGATCCACAGTGCCGGGGAGTTGGGCATCACGAACAGTGCGAGCGTGGCCAGCACCGCGCCCACCAGGAAATAGGGTCGGCGGCGGCCGAGGCCGGTCCAGGTGCGGTCGGACAGGTAGCCCACGATCGGCTGCACGATCAGGCCGGTCAGCGGTGCGGCGATCCACAGGATCGGGATCTGGTCCATGTCCGCGCCCAGCGTCTGGAAGATCCGGCTGACGTTGGCGTTCTGCAGCGCGAAGCCGAACTGGATGCCCAGGAAGCCGAAGCACATGTTCCAGATCTGCCAGAACGACAGCTGTGGCTTGCGCCCGGTGCCCTGCTCGTCCATCCGCCCTTCCCCGTCTGTTCTCTCCACGGCCATGGTAGTCACGACACGCGGCGCGCATCGCGGCTGCAAACGTATTCATGGCCGCACCGGGGGCCACTGCAACATGCCACCGGACAGCCGTGGAATAGTGCCCCGGCTTTGCGGCGGACGATGGGAACACGATGACGACGGCGGCTTCGAGGGCGGCGGACTGGTGGCGGGGCGCGGTGATCTACCAGATCTACCCGCGCAGCTTCATGGACAGCAATGGCGACGGCATCGGCGACCTGCCGGGCATCATCGACCGCCTCGAGCACGTGGCCAGCCTCGGCGTGGAGGCGATCTGGGTCTCGCCCTTCTTCAAGTCGCCGATGGCCGACTTCGGCTACGACATCGCCGACTTCCGCGACGTCGACCCGATGTTCGGCACGCTTGCCGACTTCGACCGGCTGCTGGCGAAGGCACACGCGCTGGGCATCCGGGTGATGATCGACCAGGTGCTCAGCCACTGCTCGATCGAGCACCCGTGGTTTTCCGAAAGCCGGCAGGACCGGCACAACCCGCGCGCGGACTGGTTCGTCTGGGCCGACCCGAAGCCCGATGGCACGCCGCCCAACAACTGGCTGTCGATCTTCGGTGGCGGTGCCTGGACCTGGGAGCCGCGGCGGGAGCAGTACTACCTGCACAACTTCCTGTCCTCGCAGCCGCAGCTGAACTTCCACAATCCGGACGTCCGCACGGCGGCGCTGGCCAACCTGGAGTTCTGGCTCGAGCGCGGCGTGGACGGCATGCGCCTGGATTCGATCAACTTCTGCTTCCACGACGCCGCGCTGCGCGACAACCCGGCCAAGCCCGCGCACCTGCGCCAGGGCCGCGGTTTCAGCGCCGACAATCCCTATGCCTACCAGTACCACCACTACAACAACACGCAGCCCGAGAACCTCGGCCTGATGGAGGAGCTGCGGGCGCTGTTCGACCGCTACCCGGGCGCGACAACGCTGGGCGAGATCTCGTCGGAGGACTCGCTCGGCACCATGGCCGAGTACGTCACCGACAGCCGCCTGCACATGGGCTACAGCTTCGAGCTGCTGGTGGAGGATTCGAGCGCGGCCTACATCCGGCGCACCGTGGAGGACCTGGAATCGCGCATGCAGGGCGGCTGGCCGTGCTGGGCGGTGTCCAACCACGACGTGGTGCGCGCGGTAACGCGCTGGGGCGGCGCCGATCCTTCGCCGATGCTGGCGCGGCAGCTGGTGGCGCTGGTGTGCTCGCTGCGCGGCTCGGTCTGCCTGTACCAGGGCGAGGAGCTGGGCCTGCCCGAGGCCGAGGTGCCGTTCGAGGCGCTGCAGGACCCGTATGGCAAGGCGTTCTGGCCCAGGTTCAAGGGCCGCGACGGCTGCCGCACGCCGATGCCCTGGGACGCCGGTGCCGACGATGCCGGCTTCGGCGGCGGCGCGCCCTGGCTGCCGATTCCCGACGCACACCGTGCGCTGGCGGTGTCGCGACAGGAAGACGACCCGGCCTCGACCCTCAACGCCAGCCGCGGCTTCCTGCGCTGGCGGCGCACGCAACCGGCGCTGCTGCACGGGGCGATTGCCTTCGTCGATGCGCCTGAGCCGGTGCTGGCCTTCGTGCGCGAAGCCGACGGCCAGCGATTGCTCGTGGCCTTCAACCTGTCCGACGGCCCGGTGCGCTGGACCCTTCCCGCAGGCTTCGCGCCGCGCGCGCTCGACGGCCACGGCCTTCCAGGCGGACGGCTGGACGGCGACGCCCTCGACCTGCCCCCGCGCGGAGTGTTCTTCGCCGCGCTCGACTGAGGAGACACGCGCATGCCGGGTCCGGTGATCGTGGGAGCGGCGATGCGCGCCGCGGTGCTGCTGGGACTCACCGGCTGTGGCTTGGCCGCCGCAGCCCTCGCAACCGGACCCGTCACGTCACCCGCGGCGGCCGCACCTCCGGCGGTGGGCACGTCCGTATCAATGCCGATTCCCGCCGACGCGCCCCTGGGCGCGTGCGACGGCCCGGCATTCGCGACCACGTTGGATGCATCGCTGGCGACGAGCGGTGCAGGCGGACCGCCACCCGACGCACGCGCGTACTGGCTTGACCGCCGCCTGATCGCCTGGCCGGGTACATCCGTGGCAACGGCCGGGGCCGGGGCCGGGGCCGGGGCGGCCGCGTCCACCGCGTCTGCATCCATGGCGGCGCGCTACCGCCTCCACCACTCTGCAGCTGGTCGACTGCAGGCCCACCCTGGCCAACCGGTGACAGGCTCCGACGGTGCGATCGACCTCGTGCCCCAGGCCGCGCCCCTACCGCCCGCGCTCGCGGAACGGTTCCGCTTCATCGGCGCGGGCCCCGTGTTCGCGCTGCCGCCCGCGGACGCGGCGCGCCTGCCCGACCTGCTCCGCGGCCAGCTGCTGCTGGCCAGCGAGGACGCTTCGGGCCGGGTGCTCGACGCCACCTCGCTGCAGCTGCCCGGCGCACTCGACGACCTGTACGCCGGTGCGGAGGCCATCGACGATCTCGGCGCGCATCCGGGCGATACCGCCACCGGCTTCCGCGTCTGGGCGCCGACCGCCCGCAAGGTCGCGCTGTGCCTGTACCCGGACGGGGCCGCCGACGCGTCCGCCGTGATCGCCATGCAGCGCGACGACGCCACCGGGGCCTGGTCCGTGCAGCTTCCCGGCGATCTTTCCGGCCAGGCCTACCGCTACCTCGTCGAAGTCTTCGTGCCCGGCACCGGCGTGGTGCGCAACCGCGTGACCGATCCCTACTCGGCCACGCTCACCGCCGACTCGCAGCGCAGCGTCGTGGTCGACCTCGATGCAGCGGCGTCGAAGCCTGCGGGCTGGGACGATGCACTGCGGCCCGCGCCGCTGGCCGCGCAGACCGACATGGTCATCTACGAGCTGCACGTGCGCGATTTCTCCCGCGACGACCCGGGCGTGGCCGCCGCGCACCGCGGCAGGTACCTGGCCTTCACCGATCCCGGCTCGGCCGGCATGCGCCACCTGCGCACGCTGGCCGCGGCCGGCCTGACCGACGTGCACCTGCTGCCGGTCTTCGACCTCGCCACCGTGCCCGAAACCGGGTGCATCGAGCCCGCCGTGCCGCGGGCCGCGCCGGACTCCGATGCGCAGCAGGCAGCGGTCATGGCCGTGGCGGCACGGGACTGCTTCAACTGGGGCTACGACCCCTTCCACTTCAATGCCCCCGAGGGCAGCTTCGCCAGCGATGCCGCCGACGGCACGGTGCGCGTACGCGAGCTGCGCGCGATGGTGCAGGCGCTGCACGCCGCCGGCCTGCGCGTGGGCATGGACGTGGTCTACAACCACACCAGCGCGTCCGGCCAGGACGCGCGCTCGGTGCTCGACCGCATCGTGCCCGGCTACTACCACCGCCTCGATGCGCGCGGCACGGTGGAGCGCTCCACCTGCTGCGACAACACCGCCACCGAGCACATGATGATGGCGAAGCTGATGATCGATTCGGCCGGGCACTGGGTGCGCCACTACCGCATCGATTCCTTCCGCTTCGACCTGATGGGCCACCAGCCACGCGCAGCGATGGAACGGCTGCAGGCGCGGGTCAATGCCGCGGCCGGCCGCCACGTCGAGCTGATCGGCGAGGGCTGGGATTTCGGCGAGGTGGCCGGGGGCGCGCGCTTCGTGCAGGCCTCGCAGCGCGCACTCCACGGCGCGGGCATCGGCACCTTCAGCGACCGTGCGCGCGATGCGATCCGCGGCGGCGGGCCGTCGGACGCGGGTGGCGAGCTGTTCGTGCAGGGCTGGGTGAACGGACTGCACTACGCGCCCAATGCCGTGTCCGCCGCGGCCGGTGGAGGGTTGGAAGCCGCAGGCGGCCCGCAAGACGACGACCGCGCCGCACTGCTCCATGCCGCCGACCTCGTGCGCGCGGGCCTCGCCGGCACGCTCGCGGACTACGAGCTCGTCGGCGCCAGCGGTGCCGCGATCCCGCTGTCGCGACTGGACTACAAGGGCCAGCCCGCGGGCTATGCCGGAGCGCCCGGCGAGGTCGTGAACTACGTCGAGAACCACGACAACCAGACGCTGTTCGACATCAACGTCTTCAAGCTGCCGGCCGACACCAGTGCACACGACCGCGCGCGCGTGCAGGTGCTGGCGCTCGCGCTCAACGCCTTCAGCCAGGGCATCGCCTATTTCCACGCCGGCGGCGAGCTTCTGCGGTCGAAGTCGCTGGACCGCAACAGCTACGACTCCGGCGACTGGTTCAACCGCCTGGACTGGAGTGGCGGCGACACCGGCTTCGGCCGCGGCCTGCCGCCGGCGCCGGACAATGGCGGCGACTGGCCGCTGATGCGTCCGCTGCTGTCGGACGCCGCGGCCAGGCCCGGCATGGCGGAGGTCGCCTTCACCCGCGACGCCTTCCGCGACCTGCTGCGCATCCGCTCGAGCTCGCCCCTGTTCCGCCTGCGCAGCACCGACGAGGTGCGCGCGCGGCTGCGCTTCCACAACGTCGGCCCGGCGCAGAACCCGGTGGTGATCGTCGGCCAGCTCGACGGCCGTGGGCTCGCGGACGCCGGCTTCGACGAACTCGTGTACCTGGTGAACGCGTCGCCAAAGGCGCAGGTGCTGGAGATCCCAGCGCTGGCCGGCCGCGGTTTCGTGCTGCACCCGGTGCACCGCGCGGCCGACGCGGCCGATCCCCGGCCGCGCGAAACCGCGCGTTACGCAACTGCCACCGGCACCTTCCACGTGCCGGCCCGCACCGCCGTGGTCTACGTCGTCGAGCCGCGGATCCACTGACCAGGAGCCCACGATGCGCTTCCGCTTCCGCCTGCTGGCGTCCGCCTTCGCGCTCTGTGCGGCGCTTCCGGTGGCCCATGCCGAAACCGTCGCCAGCGTCGAATCACCCGGCAAGGTGCTGCGCTTCGAGCTCGACCTGCACGAAGGCCGCCTCGGCTATCGCGTCACGCGCCTGGGCGAGCCGGTGATCGACACCTCGGCACTGGGCTTCATGCTGCGGGACGGCGGCCGGCTCGAGCGCAACCTCGCGCTCACCGCCCAGGCCACCAGCAGCGTCGACACCACCTGGGAGCAGCCCTGGGGCGAGAACCGCTTCGTGCGCGACCACCACAACCAGCTGCGCGCAAGCTTCAGCGAAACCGTCGCCCCGGGGCGCCGCTTCGACGTGGTGGTACGGCTGTTCGACGACGGCCTCGGCTTCCGCTACGAGGTGCCGGCGCCCGCCGATGCACCGCCCGGAGCGGCTGCGCAGGACTGGATCATCGACGACGAGCTCACCGAGTTCGCGGTCCACCAGGCCGAGGGCGCGCAGCCATCCACCGCCTGGTGGATCCCGGCCGGCGAGTGGAACCGCTACGAATACCTCTACCAGCGCACGCCGCTGTCGGAGGTCACCATGGCGCACACGCCGATCACCCTGCGCACCGCGGACGGCCTGCACCTGGCCTTCCACGAGGCGGCGCTGGTGGACTACTCGGGCATGTGGCTGCGGCGCGTCGACGGCGGGCGCCTGCGCGCGCAACTGGCGCCGGCCTCGGAAGGCTGGAAGGTGAAGCGCCGGCTGCCCTTCCGCACGCCCTGGCGCACGGTGCAGATCACCGACAGCGCCGCCGCGCTGTACGCGTCGTCGGACCTGATCCTCAATCTCAACGAGCCCAACCGGCTGGGCGACATGCGCTGGTTCACGCCGGCGAAGTACGTTGGCATCTGGTGGTCGCTGCACCTGGAGACCGAGACCTGGGCGACGGGCCCGAAGCACGGCGCCACGACCGCGAACACCCGCCGCTACATCGACTTCGCCGCCGGACACGGGATGCGCGGCGTGCTGGTGGAAGGCTGGAACCCGGGCTGGGACGGACAGTGGTTCGGCAACGGCTACGACTTCGACTTCACCCGCGCCACGCCGGGCTTCGACATCGAAGCGCTGTCGGCGCATGGCCGTGCGCGCGGCGTGCACCTCGTCGGCCACCACGAGACCGGCTGCGCGGCGAGCCATTACGAGGACCAGATGGACGCCGCGTTCGCGATGAACGCGGGCCTGGGCATCGACGTGGTCAAGACCGGCTATGTCTGCGATGCCGGCGGCATGGAGCGGCGCCTGGCCGATGGCACCGTCGTGCGCGAATGGCACGACGGCCAGTGGAGTTCCAACCACCACCTGCGCGTGGTCGAAGCCGCGGCGCGGCATGGAATCGCCATCAACACCCACGAGCCGATCAAGGACACCGGCCTGCGCCGCACCTGGCCGAACTGGGTCACGCGCGAGGGCGCGCGTGGCATGGAGTACGCCGCGTGGGGGCAGCCGCCGAACCCACCGGAGCACGAGGCCAACCTGTTCTTCACCCGCATGCTCTCGGGCCCGATGGACTACACGCCGGGCGTGCTCAGCCTGCAGGGCCGCGGCCACCCGATCCAGAGCACGCTGGCCAGGCAGCTGGCGCTGTACGTGGTGCTCTACAGCCCGTTGCAGATGGCCGCCGACCTGCCGGAAAACTACGCAAAGCACATGGACGCCTTCCGGTTCATCCGCGACGTGCCGGCGGACTGGGCGCGGACGCAGGTCCTGCAGGGCGAAGTGGGCGACTTCGTGGTCGTGGCGCGCCAGGACCGCAACAGCGACGACTGGTACCTGGGCGCGGTGACCGACGAGCACGGGCGCCTGCTGGAGGTGTCGCTGTCCTTCCTCGAACCCGGCCGGCGCTATACAGCTCAGCTGTACCGCGATGGCGACGGCGCGCACTGGCGCGACGCGCCGTTCGAATTCGTGCGCGAGAGCCGGGACGTGGAGGCCGGGCAGACGCTGCGGCTGCGCCTGGCCGCGGGCGGCGGGCAGGCGGTGCGCTTCATCGCGCGATAGGCCGCCCGGCCGGGGCGGCCGCGGGACGGGTTGAAGGGTCAGACCTGCCGACCGGCCGCTGGCCTTGCCAGCGGCCGCTGCCCGGTAACTCAACGCCTGCCGAGCGTCACATCGACCGAGTCCATCACCAGCGGATCGGTCGCGCCGTCGCCGCCGCCGAACGCGTGCGGACCCGCCTCGGGGTGCAATGGGCGATAGCCGGCGTCGTAGTCCCAGGTAGTGAGGTAGAGCCGGGCGCCTTCGAGCGTGTCCGGCCCCCCGAGCGCCGACGCCGCGAGGGTAAAGGTCAGCGTGTTCCGTGCGCGATCCACGGCGATGTCGGCCGCCGGCATCACCGTGGCGCCCTCGCTGGCGGGGCTTGCGCCTTCGGTGCTGCTGAGCAGGTTGGACCAGCCATGGCTGCGCAGCCGGTAGTGCCAGCGCATGCCCCCGGGCAACGAGGCGTTCTGCAGCGGCATCGCGGCCAGGCCGCCATCGCGGCCCGGCAGCTGCAGGTAGCCGGTGATGGCGACATGGTCGAAACCGTTGGCCGGATTCCAGGCCTGGCTCAGCGCACGCATCGTCAGCTCCACCCGCAGCGCACCGCTCGCGCCCCAGGCGCGCACGCGCAGGATGTCGGCCGGCCGCAGCGTGCGCCAGGCGCCGCCGGCGGGATAGGTATAGCGGCCGTCCGGTCCGCTGTCGTCGCCCGGCGGATCCGCGACGTCGGCCAGCAGCCGCCAGTCGTGCTCGACGCGGAACTCCCGTGCCGCCGACGCCTGGCCGTCGGCAGGATCGAAGGCGACCACGCGGTGCATCGCGGTGGGCCCGATCATGCCGCCGGTGCGCACGCGCGCGGCCCAGCGCCCGTCGGGGCCGACCGCGACGTCCTGTGCCGAAGCCAGATCACCGTCGACCACGACCTGCACCCGGCGGCGTCCCGGCGCACGGCCGCGGACGGTGAAGTCTCCGCGCTGCACGGCGTCCGCAAGCGGCTCCACGTGCAGCCCGGCGGTCGAGGCCGTCGACGGTCCACCCTCCGCGGTGTCGCGCGTGCCCGCGGGCAGCCGCCACACCTGCCCGCTGCGCGGCGGCAGCACCAGGGTCAACCGGCCGGCGGCATCGGCCACCGCCTCCGCCGGCGCCCCGTCGATCGCGAACAGCCCTTCAAGGCGCGCGCCGGCGACGAGCCCGGGCGCGATGTTGTCGAGCAGCACCGGCACGTCCGCGGTATTGAGCACCACCAGCGCCGCCTCGTCCGCATGGTCCATGCGCCAGGCGATCGCACCGGCGGCGGCCGCGTTCGAGGCGAGGACAGTGGGCGTGCCGCGCGAGAACAGCCGGTGGTCGCGACGCAGCGCGATGGCCCGCTGCAGGTAGCGGTACAGCGGTGCCTCGACGTCGAAATGGTCGCGACCGCCACTGTCGTAGCCGCCGGCGAACATCGCCCGCCGCTGGCGCTCGAAGCCCTGCTCGGTGCCCTGCCAGATCACCGGGATACCGGGCAGGGCCAGCATCGCCAGCAGCGCCTGGCGCAGCGCAGGCTCGCTGCCGCCGGCGAGGAAGCGGTCCACGTCGTGGTTGTCGACGAAGGTCGGCATCCGGTGTGGATCGCGATGGATGACCATCATCGCTTCGATCCGGTGCGCCAGTTCCGCGGTCGGCCGCCCGCGCGCGAACACGTCGCCGAAGCCGCCGTAGAGCGGGAAATTGATCATCGACGGCAGGCCGCCGGGCGTACGCACATAGGCCTCCAGCTTGCGCGCCTGCGCATCGCCGTATGGCCGGTCGCTCCCGAAGCCTTCGCCGAACGCGAGGAAGCCGTCGCGCCCCGTCTCGCGCGCCACCCGCTCGATGCCCGGCGCGTCCGCGTCGTCGGAATGCAGGAAGTCGGCAAAGAACGCCTCGGGCACGTGGAAGGCGGTATCCACGCGGAAGGCGTCGACACCGGCCTCCCGGATCCAGCGTCCGTAGGAGGCGCGCAGCGCGCGCCGCACCGCCGGGTTTTCCGTGTCGAGGTCGTCGAGGCCCGCCAGCGCGAAGTCCAGCTCCTGGCGGCGGTCGGTGAAGTCGGCGATGTCCGGCGTCCAGTGGTAGATCCCGGCCGCGCGTTGCGCCGGATCGGCCGGGTCGTTGCGGTCGAAGGGCGCTTGCACCGGTGCGCTGTGCCCGCGCGGGTCGCGGCGCACGCGGCAGTCGCGCACCGGATCGGTGGCGGCGACGTCGGCCGCTGGCGTGCACTGCAGCCAGTCGCCCATGTGGTTCACCACCACGTCCTGCACCAGGTACATGCCGGCGCCGTGCAGCCGCCGCGACAGCGCGCGGTAGTCGTCGAGCGTGCCGTAGTGGGCGTCGATGCGGTCGAAGTCCTCCGCCCAGTAGCCGTGGTAGCCCGAGTAGCTGCCGTCCGGGTTGAGCCACTGGTTGGCCACCGGCGGGGTGATCCACAGCGCGGTGGCCCCCAGGCCCTGGATATAGTCGATCCGGCGCGCGAGCCCGGCCAGGTCGCCGCCGCTGTAGCGGCTGGGGTCGGTGGGGTCGTACTCGCCGGCGCCCTGGTCATTGTTCGACGGGTCGCCGTCGTCGAAGCGGTCGATCATGGCGAAG
>DATBUS010000033.1:0-23506 GCA_036515815.1 Luteimonas sp. | reverse complement strand
GCGCGCGCCGAAGCGGCCAGCGCGTCGCGCAAGCGCGCCCCGGCCCCTCGGGCCCAGGCCGAAGAGGCTGCCGGGCGCAGCGAAGACAGCGACTGGTTCGACCAGCCGCTGGACGATACGCCGCCGGCCTCGGTGGATTCCCCGGAGGTCCGCGAAGCGTGGCTCGCGCGCATCCGCGAACTCGTTGCCGCCGAGCGCTACACCGAAGCGCGCGCGAGTTTCGCTGAATTCAGACGCCGCCATCCGGAGGCACCCGTTCCCGCCGACCTGCGGTCGCTCCTGGGCGCGGAATGAGCACCACCACCCTCGCCGCGCAGGCGACCCACGCGCTCGAGGTCAAGCACAGCCGCTTTCTCGCCCACGCCGCTCCGGTGGCCGATGCGGACGAAGCCGCCGCCTTCATCGCTTCGGTTTCGGTGCCCGATGCCACCCACAACTGCTGGGCCTGGCGGATCGGCGATGGCTACCGCTCGAGCGACGACGGCGAGCCCGCCGGCACCGCCGGACGCCCGATCCTGGCCGCGATCGACGGCCAGGGCCTGGACGGCGTGGCCGTGGTGGTCACGCGCTGGTATGGCGGCATCAAGCTCGGTGCCGGCGGACTGGTGCGCGCCTATGGCGGCGCGGCCGCGGAATGCCTGCGTACTGCGGAGCGCCGCGAGGTGCTGGACCTGGCCGAGATCGACGTGGAGTGTCCGTTCGCCGACATCGCGGCCGTGCACGCGGCGCTCCCCGTGTACGACGCCGAGAAGCTGAGCGAGGACTTCGCGGCCCACGGCGTGCGCTTCCGCCTGCGCCTGCCCGCGGCACACGTGCCCGCCCTGGCGACGCGCCTGCGCGACGCCACGCGCGACCGCGCGCGCTTGAGCGACAATGGGTGATGGCCCGATTCGCACGCAGATCCGCCCCGCCACCCTCTCCTGATGCCAGCCCCGACGACCGCGACGCCACCGGCAAGGCCCGGGCGCGGCTGTCGTCGTTGCGGCCGCTGTGGCCCTTCCTGGCCCGGCACCGCGGGCTGCTGGTCGCCTGGCTGCTGGCGCTGGTGGCCTCGAGCACGGCCACGCTGAGCCTGCCGGTCGCGGTGCGGCGCATGATCGACGACGGCTTCGCCAGCGGCGCCGGCATCGATGCGGCCTTCGCGCTGCTGTTCATGGTGACGCTGGCGCTGGCGCTGGCGACCGCCGCGCGCTTTTTCTTCGTCTCGCTTCTGGGCGAACGCGTGGTCGCCGACCTGCGCACCCGCCTGTTCGGCCACCTGGTGGGGCTCGACCAGGCCTTCTTCGAGAAGAGCCGCAGCGGCGAGCTGGTCTCGCGCCTCACCGCCGACACCGGGCTGTTGCGCGGCGTGGTCGCGACCAGCATGTCAGTGGCGCTGCGCAGCATGGTGATGGTGCTGGGCTCGATCGCCATGCTGGTGGTGACCAGCCCCCGGCTGGCAGCCTGGACGCTGGTCGGCATTCCGCTGGCGGTGCTGCCGCTGGTGATCGGCGGGCGCAGGCTGCAGAAGATCTCGCGCCAGAGCCAGGACCGCGTGGCCGAGGCCAATGCCCTGGCCACCGAAACCCTGGGCGCCATCGACACCGTGCAGTCGCACGCGCGCGAGGCCTATGAACGCGGACGCTTCGCATCGGCCGTGGCGACCGCGGTGGCCGTGGCACGCAAGCGCATCAGCGTGCAGGCCCTGGTCACCGCGGTGGCGATCTCGGTGGTGTTCGGTGCCATCACCCTGGTGCTGTGGCTGGGTGCGCACGACGTGGCCGACGGCCGCATGACCGCGGGCGCGCTGGGGCAGTTCGTGCTTTATGCGATGTTCGGCGCCGGGTCGGTCGGCTCGCTGGCGGAAGTCTGGAACGAGCTGCAGAAGGCCGCGGGCGGCATGGGCCGGATCGGAGAACTGCTCGACGAAACGCCCGGCGTGGTGGCGCCGGCCGCTCCGCGCACGCTGCCACAGCCCGTGCGGGGCGCGATCGCGCTGCGTGATGTCACCTTCCACTACCCCACGCGGCCCGACGCCGCCGCGCTGGACGGCTTCAGCCTTGAAGTCGCCCCGGGCGAGACCGTCGCGCTCGTCGGCCCGTCGGGTGCCGGCAAGAGCACGGTATTCGCGCTGCTGCAGCGCTTCCACGATCCGCAGTCGGGCAGCGTCTCGCTCGATGGCATCGACCTGCGCGAGCTCGATCCGGTCGCACTGCGCGGGGCGATGGCCCTGGTTTCGCAGCGCCCGACGATCTTCGCCGCCAGTGCCTCCGACAACATCCGCTATGGCCGGCTCGATGCGAGCGACGCGGAGGTCGAAGCCGCGGCGAGCGCCGCCGAGGCGCATGGCTTCATCAGCGAACTGCCGCAGGGCTATGCATCGGAACTCGGCGAACGCGGCGCGCGGCTGTCGGGAGGCCAGCAACAGCGCCTCGCCATCGCGCGCGCGCTGCTGCGTGATGCGCCCGTCCTGCTGCTCGACGAGGCGACCTCGGCACTCGATGCGCAGAGCGAGCGCGCGGTCCAGCATGCGCTGGAACGATTGATGGAAGGCCGCACGACGATCGTGGTGGCGCACCGCCTGGCCACCGTGCTGCGCGCCGACCGTATCGTGGTCATGGACCAGGGCCGCATCGTGGCCGAAGGCACGCACGCCGAGCTGCTTGCCGAAGGCGGCCTGTACGCGGAGCTCGCGCGCCTGCAGTTCCTCGATTCCGGCCGCGGAGCCCCTGAGGCGGGCTGACGCCGGACGCAAGGCCCGACGCGGAGCGCGGGGACCGCGCGCCGACACGGGGTCCGCACGCGACCGCCTTCGTCTGTCGCGCGAGGGCGCCTACCGGGCCGGAGCCGCCGGAGCGTCGCCGCCCGAGGGCAGCCGCCCCTCCAGCACTTCCTCGGCCGTGGCCTGGTGGTTCTTCACCGAGCTGGTCCACTGGCCCCAGACCTCGGGGTCGATGGGGTCGTTGTTGTTGCCGAGGTTCTTCAGGCGCTGCTGGTCTTCGTCGGTCAGCACCTGGCCCTTCAGCGGTTCGAGGTGGCGCACGTCGTCCACGCCCATGCCCAGCTTTTCGGCCACGCCCTGGCCGTACTGGTCGTGCACCATGAAGAAGTGCCACAGCATGCGCTCCTGCACGTCGCGCTCGCAGGCCGACAGCAGGGTGCCCATGTTGTCGATCAGGTCCTGGCGCTCCCAGTCCTGCATGGTGTTGAAGCGGCCGCGCGCCTGCACGTAGTCGTTGCGGCGCTCGATCACGCTGCGGGTCAGCGCACCGCAGATCTCGGGCGGGTTGTTCGGGCCCATGTCCGGCGCTTCCTGCAGGCCGTTGTGGATCGAGGGCTCGAAGTTGATGTGCGGATTCTGGCCTTCGGCCAGGTCCACGCCATAGGACATCTGCCCGCCCCTGAGGTTGGTCTGCACCCGCTTGACGCCCTTGGGCTGGTTCACCGGCAGTTGCAGGTAGTTCGAACCCACGCGGTAACGCTGCGTGTCCGAATACGAGAACGTGCGGCCGACCAGCATCTTGTCGTCGGAGAAATCCAGGCCGTCGACCAGTACGCCGGTGCCCATGGCGATCTGCTCGTTCTCGTTGTGGTGGTCCTCGACGTTGCGGTTGAGGGTCATCACGCCCACGTGGCGCAGCGGGAAGTCCTTCTCCGGCCAGATCTTGGTGTCGTCCAGCGGATCCCAGTCGAGTTCGGGATGGTCGTGGTCCTCCATCACCTGCACGTACACGTCCCACTGCGGGTAGTCGCCGCGTTCGATCGATTCGAACAGGTCCTTCGAGGCCGAGCCCAGGTCCTGGCCCTGCACCTTCGCCGCTTCCGCGGCGGTCAGGCTGGCCACGCCGCAGCGCGGGTGGAAGTGGTACTTCACCAGCACGGTGCTGCCTTCGGCATTCACCATCTTGTAGGTGTTCACGCCGAAGCCTTCCATGTGCCGGTAGCTGGCCGGGATGCCACGCGGGCTGAAGAGATGCGTGAGCATGTGCATCGACTCCGGCGTCTGGCTCATGAAGTCGAAGATGCGGTTGGGCTCCTGGCGGAAGGTGACCGGATCGGGTTTCAGCGAATGGATCACGTCGGGGAACTTGATCGCATCGCGGATGAAGAAGATCGCCAGGTTGTTGCCGACCAGGTCCCAGTTGCCGTCCTCGGTATAGAACTTCACCGCGAAGCCGCGCGGGTCCCGCGCGACTTCAGAGGAATCACGCCCGCCGATGACGGTGGAGAAGCGGATCGCCAGCGGGGTCTTCTTGCCGGCCTCGGAAAAGATCTTCGCGCGGGTGTACTTCGAGGCGGGCTCGTCGCCGATCCTGCCGGTGGCCTCGAACTCGCCGTAGCAGACGAAGCCGCGTGCATGCACCACGCGCTCGGGGATGCGCTCGCGGTCGAAGTGGCTGATCTTCTCGAGGAACTGGTAGTTCTCCAGCGTGGCCGGGCCGCGGCTGCCCACGGTGCGCTGCGACTGGTTGTTGCAGATGGGATGGCCCTGGCGGTTGGTCAGGCGGCGGTCGCCACCGCCTCCCTGCGTGCTGTCGTTCATGACTGCTCTCTCCCGGTTGAGGTGGCCCCCGAGCATCCACCATCCGGCATCGCGCGGGGTGTAGGCCACGATTGAATGTTTCGATCACTCCGATAGGCGCGCTGCCGCACGTCGTGCATCCATGCCACGGGCCAAGTCCAGCGCGGTGGCGCCATCGGCACCGGCCAGCGCGGTCCGGGCACCATGTGCGAGCAGCAACTCGACGATATCCACGCGATCGAACAGGGCCGCGAGCATCAGCGCGGTGCGCCCACCCTGCGGTTGCGCATCGACGTCCGCGCCTCCTTCCAGCAAGGCCTGGACCACGGCCAGGTCGCCCTTGAAGGCCGCGGCACCAAGCGGCGTCTGGCCGCGGTCATTGGCCAGTTCCGCGTCCGCACCATGGCGCAGCAACAGCCGCACCGCGTCCACGTGCCCGTGATAGGCGGCCAGCATCAGCAGGCTGTCGCCCTTGCCGTCGCGAAGGTTGGGCACAAGGCCCATGTCGAGCAGCCGGGCCAGGCGCGGAACATCGCCTGCACGCACCAGCTGGAACAGCTCCATGGCCAGCGCATGGGTCTCGTCGTCGAGCACGGCGGGGCGCGCAGGCGCGCCGGCAGTCGCGGCGGTGGGCATCGGATCTCCCGCGGGTGCGCCAAAAGGCGTCGCCCGACCTTAGGAGCCGCGGTGTTAAGGGGTCTTGAAGCCGCCGGGACCCGGCCAGGCGCCCGGTCCGCTCAGTACGTCGCCGAGGCCAGCAGCGGCGATCCGTCGTTCCAGCGCTCGCGGCCACCCAGGCCGGCGATCTCGAACAGCACGGCCGCACCGGCGACCGTCGCACCCTGGCGACGCAACAGCATCAGTGCCGCTTCCAGGGTGCCGCCGGTGGCGAGCACGTCGTCGACCACCAGCGCGCGCGCGCCGCGCGGCAGGGCATCGGCGTGGATCTGCAACTGGTTGGTGCCGTATTCGAGGGCGTAGTCCTGGCTCAGCGTGCGCGCAGGCAGGCGTCCCGGCTTGCGCACCGGGACGAAGCCGGTGCCCAGCACCTGCGCCATGGCCGCGCCCAGGATGAAACCGCGCGACTCGATGCCCACCACCGCGTCCAGGCGGGCCGCGCGCCACGGGGCGCACATGGTCTCGACCGCCGCGGCAAACGCGGCGCCATCGGCCAGCAGCGGGGTGATGTCTTTGAACAGGATCCCGGGCTTCGGGAAGTCGGGAACATCACGGACGAGGGACAGCCAGTCGGTCATCGGGGCGGCATCGGCGGGTCGCCACGGCGGCGGGCCGGGCAGGATACGCCACGCGCAGCACGATCCGGTTCAGGCCCCGGCCGCATCCAGCCGTGCGAGGAGCGGCTCCGGCAGCGACAGGGTGACCGCACCCAGGATCTCGTCCAGCTGCTCCACGCTGGTGGCGCTGGCGATCGGCGCGGTGACGCCGGGACGCGCCAGCAGCCAGGCGAGCGCGACCTGGGCGGGCGGCGCGGACACCTCCGCCGACGCGGCGAGCAATGCCTCCAGGACCCTCCTCCCCCGCTCCTCGAAGTAACCGCGAAGGAAGCCTGCGCGCGCCCGGCCTTCCAGGTCGGCGGGGCTGCGGTACTTGCCGGTGAGGAATCCGCTGGCCAGCGAGAAGTAGCTCACCACGCCCAGCCCGTGCTCCTGCGCCACCGTCGCGAGCCCGGACTCGAAGTCCCCGCGGTCATGCAGGTTGTACTCCGGCTGCAGTACGCCGTAGGCCACCAGGCCCTCGGCCTTCGACACCTCGAGCGCCTGGCGCAGCCGCCCGGCGGAGTAGTTGGACGCGCCCGGCGCACGCACCTTGCCTGCCTTCACCAGCCGGTCGAAGGCTGCCATCGTGTCCTCCAGCGGTACCGTGGCGTCGTCGGCATGCGCGAAATAGACATCGAGATGGTCGGTCCGCAGGCGCCTGAGCGAATCCTCGACCGCCGCCTCGATATTCGACGCCGACAGGCCCTTGCGCTGTTCGAGCTTGCCGACCTTGGTCATCAGCACGATGTCGTCGCGACGGCCGCGCGCGGCGAGCCATTCGCCGATCAGCGTCTCGGATTCGCCGCCGCTCAGGCCCGGAGCCCAGGCGGAGTAGACATCGGCCGTGTCGATGGCATTGAAGCCGCGCTCGACGAAACGGTCGAGCATGCGGAAGGACGTCGCGCGGTCGGCGGTCCAGCCGAAGACGTTTCCGCCGAAGACAAGCGGTGCGATCTCGAGGCCGGTCCGGCCGAGTGGACGTGTCTGCATGGGTGGCTCGCTGGCGTGGGGGACGAGGGCCCAGCTTGCCACTTCGCACTTCAGGCCGCAGTGGCGGGCACCTCGCCTTCCGCCAGCGCGCCGCATGCCGGGATCTGCGGCACGAAGGCGTGCCCACCTTCGCGCCGCGGCGCATCCTGCAGCGCGACACCGTCGTTCCAGGGGTCACGTTCGCCGAAGGGCGGCGGCTGGTTGCGGACTTCGTGCGTGTGGCAGCGCTCCATTCCCGGGCTCCGTTCGAGTGCGCGGCCATTGTGACGCCACCGCACCACGGCGGTGACTATCCTGTGCGCCCCACACGCGAACGGCCCGCCATGCACCCGCCCGATACCGACTTCGATCCCGACGACAACTACGCCACCGGCTTCGAGCCCGAACTCGACGTGGACGAGGAGGCCGGCACCGAAGCGCTCGTCTGGCAACTGCTGCTGTTGATCAATCCCGGCGACGAGGAAACCGCGCTGCGCCAGTTCGGCGCGTGGCAGGACGCGACCGCCGACGCCGGCGAGGACGAATTCGAGCCGGCCTGGGTGCTGAAGGACATCATCGACTGGACCTCGGGCTTCCAGGTGCACGACGACGACGCGGCGACCTTCGTGGAAGCCATCACCGAGCTGGTCTCGCGCTGGAACCTCGAACTCGACTGGGGTGTCGACGATCCGACCGACGACGACTTCCTCGACGAGGCCAGCATCGCCGCGCTGCTGCAGGTGGCCTATGACGCGCTGCGTGCCTACGGCTACACGCTCTGGGTCTGGGAGACCGGCACCGACACCGTGGCCGGCTGGATGACGCTCAGCCGCGATGACGAGGCGATGCGCGCGATCGCGCCGGCGCTCGGCATCGAGTTGCGCCCCGGCGGTCAGGCCTGACGCCCTCCGGCACCGGGCCCGCCACGAAAAAGGGCCCCGGAACACCCGGGGCCCTGGAACAGGAAAACTCTTGTCGCGACGCGCTCAGGCGACCGGCGACACCCCTGCCGCCTGCGCCCCCTTGGGCCCCTGCGTCACTTCATAGCTGACGCGCTGGCCTTCCTGCAGGCTGCGGAAGCCCTTGGAATCGATCGCCGAATAGTGCACGAACACGTCCGCGCTGCCGTCCTCTGGAGCGATGAAGCCAAAGCCCTTGGCGTCGTTGAACCACTTCACTGTGCCGTATTGCATGACTCTTCCTACCTCGTCTGGATGCGGTTGCGCAGGCGGCCTGCAAGGGACCGGAGGCGCGGCCCGAGTATGCAAAGCCTTCGGGGCCCGCGCAATCATCCAGCCAGTAGCGCTTCCACGAGCAGGGGTAAACCCGAGGTGGCCGCGGCGACGTTGGCCAGCACTTCCTCCAGCGTGATCACTTCATCGACCTGCGGGCCGGCACCGGCCGCCCAGTTGGCGACGATCGCCAGGCAGGCATAGTCCAGTCCAAGCTCGCGTGCGAGCCCGGCCTCGGGCATTCCGGTCATGCCCACGAGGTCGCAGCCGTCGCGGCGCATGCGTGCGATCTCCGCGCGCGTCTCCAGTCGCGGGCCCTGGGTGGCGCCGTAACAGCCGCCATCGACCAGGGCCACGCCGGCCCTTGCGGCCGCCGCGAGCACCTCGCGCCGCAGGGACGGCGTGTACGGATCGCCCATGTCCACGTGCAGCACCTCGGTGCCGGGCTCTTCGCAGAAGGTCGAGACCCGGCCCCAGGTGTAGTCGATGAGCTGGTCTGGGCAGGCCAGCACGCGCGGGCCGTAGGCCGCGGTGATTCCGCCGACGGTGTTGAGCGCAAGTACTCGTCGCGCACCCAGCGCGTGCAACGCGGACAGGTTCGCGCGGTAGTTCACCAGGTGCGGCGGGACCGAGTGGCCTTCACCGTGGCGGGCGAGGAAGGCGGTCCGCTTGCCCGCGATGCGGCCCACCCGCACCGGGCCCGACAACGCACCGTAGCGCGTGACAGGCTGGTGCTCCTCGGCATTCTCCAGGCCGGCCAGCCGGTACAGGCCGGTGCCGCCGATGACCGCAAGCGCGATGGGCTCCATGCTCATTCGCCCAACGCGTAAATGGCCGGCAGGTTGCGGCCCTGCTCGTTGTAGTCCATCCCGTAACCGAAGACGTAGCGGTCGGGCACGTCCACGCCTGACCAGTCGGCGCAGACGTCGTCGACGCAGCGGTCATGCACCTTGGTGGCCAGTACCGCCACGCGCACGTCGGCCGCGCCTTCGTCCTCGCACCAGCGGGTCACGGCCTTGAGCGTGTGGCCCTCGTCGAGGATGTCGTCGACCAGGATCACGCGGCGGCCGCGCATCGGCGTGGCGGGGCGATGCAGCCAGGCCAGGCGCGAGCCGGTGGTGCTGCCGCGATAGCGCGTGGCGTGGAGGTAATCGAATTCCACGTCCAGGCCGCGCTCGCCGAGCGCGAAGGCGAGCTGCGCGGCAAAGGGCATGCCGCCATGCATGATGGTGACGAACAGCGGCGGCCGCACGTCACCCGAATATTCCGCGTGGATCGCCTCGGCCATCCCGGCGATCGCGACCTCGAGCACATCGCGGCCGTGGATGAGGTCGGCGGTGGCCATCACGTCGGCCAGGGTCGGCGCGCTCATGCCGCCACCCCGCCACCCTGGCGCCGCACGGCAGCCGCGTGGCGCGCATCGGCCAGCAGGCCGTCCCAGCCCATCGGGCCGCGACCCAGCAGTCCCGCCAGCGCCATGGTGTTGAGGCTGCGGCCCTCAACTGCGGCGAGGGATTCCTCCACCAGCTCCGGATGGCAGACCAGGACCACGTCGCAGCCGGCATCCAGGTGCGCATCCACCCGCGCCTTGATGCCACCCACGCCCTGGGCCGCGGCCATGCCGATGTCATCGGAGAAGACCACGCCCCGGAACCCCATCTCGCCGCGCAGGATCTCGTTGATCCAGCGCGGCGAGTAACCCGCGGGCTCCGGCGCGACCTGCGGATAGACCACGTGCGCCAGCATCACCGCATCGGCGCCGGCCTCGATGCCGGCGACGAAGGGCACGAGGTCCTCGGCGCGGATGGTGTCGAGCGGGCGGTCGTCGACGGCGTCGTCGAAGTGCGTGTCCTCGCGCACCGAACCATGGCCCGGGAAGTGCTTGAGCGTGGCGGCCATGCCGGCTTCGTGCATGCCCTCGACATAGGCACGGGTGAAGGCCGCGACCACCTGCGGATCGTCGGAAAACGCGCGGTCGCCGATGGCGAGGTTGCCGCGGCCAAGATCCACCACCGGCGCGAAGCTGAGATCGACGCCCGAGGCGCGGATCTCGCTGGCCATGAGCCAGGCATGTTCGCGGGCACGCGCCAGTGCCCCTTCGGGGTCACGCGCATGGTCGCGGCCGAAGCCTTCGAGCGCCGGCAGCGGACTGTAGCCGTCGCGGAAGCGCTGCACGCGGCCGCCTTCCTGGTCGACGCAGATCAGCTGCGGCCGCGGCGCGGCTTCGCGGATCGCCTGTGACAGCTCGGCCACCTGCGCGCGCGAGGCGAAGTTGCGGGTGAACAGGATCACGCCGGCGCAGGCATCGTGCTGCAGCCAGTCGCGCTCCTGCGCGGTGAGTCCGGTACCGGCGACGCCGATGACGAGCATGGAAGTCTCTCCTCAGGTTTCCGGTCCCGCGCGTTCCACATCGCTCCACAGCGCATACGGACGGGCGGCCAGGGCCAGATTGTAGTAGCGGGGGCAATCGGTGGCTTCGGCACCGAGCCAGTCCGGATGTTCGAACGACTCCTCCGCGCTGCCGAGTTCGACCTCGGCCACCACGAGCCCGGCGTTGTCGCCCAGGAACTCGTCGACTTCCCAGAGGTGCGCGCCGTGGCGCACGAGGTGGCGGCGCTTCTCGACCCGTCCGCCGACGCACAGTCCCAGCAGCGCATGGGCTTCGTCCACCGGCACGGGGTATTCGAACTCCTGCCGGGTGCGGCCCAGCTCGCGTGACTTGATGTTGAGGAAGGCGGCATCGCCCTCCAGACGGATCCGGACCGAGGCGCGCTGGCGGCCCTCGTCCATCGCCAGCTGGTCGTTTAGGTAGCCCTGCGCCATCGGCACCACGGCGTGCGCGGCCTCGCGCCAGCCGTCGCCGGTGACCAGGAACTTGCGTTCGATCTCGATTGCCATCGCCACTTCACCGCGCACTGTAGGAGCGGCCTTGGCCGCGATCCGGCCGCCCAGCATATCGCGGCCGTGGCCGCCCCCACATGGGACCTGACCCGCGCAGGCGTGGCGCGGTCAGGCCGGCTCGAACACCGCGATCGATTCGACGTGGGTGGTGTGCGGGAACATGTCCATCACGCCCGCGGCGCGCATGCGCCAGCCGCGCGCGTTCACCAGCCAGGCCGCGTCGCGGGCCAGGGTCTCCGGATTGCAGCTGACATAGACGATCCGCTTCAGGCCCTCGAGCTTCAGCTGCTGCAGCACCTCCAGCGCGCCCGCGCGAGCCGGGTCCAGCAGCAGGCGGTCGAAACCGGCGGCCATCCACGGCTCGGCGGAAAGATCGGTCGTGAGGTCGGCGGCGTGGAAGTGCACGTGGCCCATCCCGTTGCGCGCGGCGTTCTCGCGGGCACGGGCGACCAGGCCCGGGTCGCCCTCCACGCCCACCACCTCGCCAGCTTGGCGACCCAGCGGCAGGCTGAAGTTGCCCAGGCCGCAGAACAGGTCGAGCACGCGCTCGCCCGGCTGTACATCGAGCAGGTCGAGCGCGCGCGCGATCATCTTCTCGTTGAGCGCGCCATTGACCTGGATGAAGTCCAGCGGCTCGAAGGCCAGCTCGACATCCCAGGGCGCCAGGCGGAACGACAGCCGCGGCTCCGCCGGCCACAGCGGCGCCACCGTCTCCAGCCCGCCGGGCTGCAGGTACACCGCGATGCCATGCGCCTGCGCGAAGGCGACAAGCGCGGCGCGATCGTCCGCGTCCAGCGGCTCCAGGTGGCGGAACACCAGGGCGGTGGCGTCGTCGCCGGCGCTGAACTCGATCTGCGGGATGGCGTGGCGTACTTTCAGGCCGTCGACCAGTGCGGACAGCGCCGGCAGCCGCATGCCGACCTGGGGCACGATGGAGTGGCATTCGGACAGCTCGGCCACGAAGCGCGCATCGCGCTCGCGGAAACCGACCAGCGTCCTGTCCTTCTTCTCGACGCGACGCACCGACAGGCGGCCCTTGCGGCGATAGCCCCAGGGTGCGCCGACCAGCGGCGCCAGGGCGGCTTCGGGACGCACGCCTTCGCGCTCGAAGCAGTCGGCCAGCATGCGCGCCTTGCCCTCGATCTGCCGCTCCGGCGCCAGGTGCTGCAGGCTGCAGGCGCCGCAGAGCCCGAAATGCGGGCAGCCGGGGCGTACCCGGTCGGGCGAAGCCTCGAGCACCTCCAGCACCTCGGCCTCGTCGAAGCGGCGGCAGCGTCGGGTCTGTCGTGCCAGCACGCGCTCGCCGGGCAACGCACCGGCGATATGGATGGTCTTGCCGGCCTGGGGATGGCCTTCGGGGCGCCGGGTGATGCCGCGGCCGTCATGGCCGAGTTCGAGGATCACGGCCTCGAAGGGCGTCTGGTCGATGCGGGCCAATGCACTGCTGCCGGTACGTGGGCCGGCCATTGTCTCAAACCCGGGGCGGCCACCGCCGCCCCGGCTGGCGCAAGGCTACTTCTGCTTCCAGCTCCCGCCCTGCTGGTACCACCAGCCCGGGCGCGCGCTCGCGATCCACTGCCTGGCGAACACCTCGCGGATCTGCGGTTCCCACTCGGGATGGCCATTGGCCACGGCGACCTCGCGGTACACGGCATTACGGTCGCGGTTGTCGTCGGCCACGGCGGAATTCACCGCCACGCGATCCTTCAGCGGCAGCGACCCGGCATCGCGCACCACCACCAGCCCGTTGGACCCGAAGCCCAGCGCGCCGCTGTCGAAATGCGGCCGCAGCGTGGACGCGAAGCGCGATTCCATGCGCTGCTGGATCGCCTGGATCGCGGGCGTGCGAATGGTGATGTCAGGCGTCTGCGCGTGCGCGGGCGCGATGCCGAGGAGGATCCAGGGATCGAAGCCCACGCTGCGGGAGGGGCCGGCCTGCAAGGCCATGCCGCCGGGCATGCCGGACGGGTCGCCTGCCGGCTGTTCCGGGGGCGCACCGTCCTCGCCGATCACGTTCTCGACGAACTCCCGCGCCGCCTCGCGCGCCTCCGCCGCCGGGAAGTAGACGTTGATGGTCACGCAGGCGCTGAGCGCCAGCGCAGCGACGAAGGGCATTCCGGTCCAGCGCATGCAGTCCTCCTCGGACGGTCAGTCGAACACCGGCGAGACCTCGCCCGAACCCGCGGCGGCCACGCGTTCGACCAGGGTGTCCCAGTCGACGCGGCGGTTGTAGCCGACGATGTCCAGGCGTGGCAGCCCGGCGCCCTCGACGATAACAAAGCCGCTGCCACGCGGCTGAAGGCCGGCCATCGTGCAGACGCCGTTGACGAGGCGGCATGAAATGCCGAGGCGCCGATAGCCGAAATCGTCGAACAGCGCCAACAGACGCCCCTGCAGGCTCGCGGTGAACGAGGCATCGCCCACGCTCGAGATGTCCTGCACGGCGCGCTGGCTGATCCGCTGGCGCACGCCCGCACGCGGCTCGGTGTGCAGCTCGGCGTCGAATGCAGCCACCTCCCAGTCGACCAGGCGCAGGCCGTCGACGCGGCCATGCAGCCGGCCGCTGATGCTGCCCACTTCGAACACGCCGGTCAGCGCCTGCAGGTCGAGGCCGTCGACGGCGATGTCGGCCAGCAGCGTGGGCGCGACGCCGAACGGCCGCTCCATCGCCAGCGACGACACCCGCACCTCGCCATCGAAGGCGCGCACCGAGAGCCCGCCCTGGAAATCGAGCCGATCGCCGATGTAGCGCACCCCGGGGATCGCACCCGACAGCGTCCCCGGAAAGGCCGGAAGCCCCAGTGCCGTGGCCAGCGCCGCCATGTCCAGCGCATCCACCGCGAGTGCGCCTTCCACCAGCAGCGGGCCTGCGGGTCCGGGCGGCCGCAGGCGCAGTGCGGACATGTCGAGGCGACCATCGAGCACATCGATGGCGACCGGCCCGCGCAACTGCAGCTCGCCTGCAGCGCTGCGCCACGGCAGCCTGGCCGGTCCGAACGGCACCGCGCCGATGGCCGCGGCCTGCCAACGCAGCTCGCTGGCCGCTTCGCCTTCGGAGACCAGGCGCACGTCGCCGTCGAGGCGGTCGAAACGGAAGCGGCCGTCGGGTGCGGCGATGTCGAGCGCGCGCGCGCGGAGCTCCAGGCCCGCGAGCGCACCGTCGACGAGGGCGAGATCGGCCGCCAGGCCGCCGGACAGGCGCAGGCCGCCCAGTCCGGCCTGGCCAAGCCATCCGGAGAGATAGCGCTCCGGCAGCGCGCTCGCATCGGCGCTGCGCAATGACAGCGACAGACGCGAAAGGCCGCCATCGTCCGAGTCCGCGCTTCCCTCGACGGCCAGCACGCCGGGGTCGTCGGCGGCGAACCGGGTCAGTGCCCACCCGGACTCCGTACCACGGGCGCGCAGATGCACGGCGACCGGCGTCTCCGGCAGGGCGAAGTAGCCGCTGCCGAACAGCAGTTCGCCGCCCTCCAGGACACCATCGAGGCTGATCCGCGGCCCCGCCGCCGCGGCCCGCCAGTCGAATTCCAGCCGTGCGCCAAGGCCCGCTCCGGCCTGGCGACCATCGGTGCTGTCGAAACCGCCATCGACCAGGGACAACCGGCCGCCCACGCGCATCGCCGCGCCAGGCGGCACCCGCACGTCGATGCGGCCTTCGAGTTGGCCGCCGCCAAGGCGTACGCCCGGCCAGGCCTGGCCGGCGAGCGATTGCGCCCAGGCCACGGGCACGCGCCGGATGTCGATGGCGTAGAGGTCCGGTGCGGCCCCGCGATGCCGGAGCGCCAGGCGTGCACCGCCCTGGCCGGACAGGGTGGCCTCCATCCCCCGTGACGGAAGCGCCAGCGCCAGTCGCAGCGGCGGACCGCGCCCCGCCTGCAGCGTGCCATTGCAGGCCCAACCGCCCTGCCCGTCCCGGCGCAGGGGACAACGCCACGAGAGATCGCGGTGGTGCTGTCCCAGGTCGGGTGCGTCGGCGCGCCTCGCGGTGATGCGGAGATCACCACTGTCGGCGGCCGCAGGCCACGCCAATCGCACCTCGACGCCTTCCAGGGTCGCCACCGGCGTCGACACGCTGGCCATCCGCGCGACCAGCGTGCGCGCCTGCGCGCCTCCCACGGGCAGCAGCGCGAGCAGTGCGACGAGGGTTAAGATCCACGCAGGCATGGCAGCCAGAGTAGCGACAGGAGGGGGAACGCGCCGATGAAACCACGCATCCTGCTGGTCGAGGACGACCCCACCACGGCGGCCTTCCTGTCGGCAGCCGCGGAAGCGCTTCCGGCGATCGTCGACACGGTGGCGTCGCGCGCCACGGCCCGCGCCCAGGCGACGAATATCGCCTACGACCTCTGGCTCATCGATGCGCACCTTCCCGATGGCGACGGTGCGGGCCTCCTGCTCGGGCTGCGCGGGCTGGGCCTGCAGACGCCGGCGCTTGCGCACACCGCCTCCCGCGACGAGGAGGTCCACCGGCCGCTGCATGCGGCCGGCTTCGAGGCGGTCCTGGTGAAGCCACTGGCCGCGGCTGCCCTGCGTGCGGCACTGGCAGGTGCGCTCACCGGACGGACGTCGCTGCGCGTGGCCGAAGCCCAGGGGCCTGGCGCCGGCGCGAACGCATCGGGGAACACGGGTGCGGACGCGTGGGACGACGCCGCCGCCCTGCGCGCGCTCAACGGCGAGCGGGCGCATGTGGAAGCGCTGCGCCAGTTGTTCCTCGCCGAACTGCCCGCCGCGCATGCGCATGTGATGCGGTCGGCGCGCAGTGGCGCCCACGACGCGCTACGCGATGCGCTGCACCGGCTGCGTGCGAGCTGCGGCTTCGTGGGTGCGATGCGCCTGGAGCAGGCGGTCATCGCGCTGCAGGCGCAACCGGACTCGGATGCCGCGCTGATGCGGTTCGATGCCGCGGCTCACGAGCTCTCGCCGCTGCCCTGAGGCGTGCCCCGCGTCACCCGCCCCAGGTCGCCCAGCAACTGCCAGGACGCCAGCGGCCGGCCACCGAGGTGGGACTCCAGCACTTCGCGCATCACCCGGCGCAGGCCGCCAAGGTCCTCGGCCGGGGGCGCCACGTCTGCCGCGAGCGCCAGCAGCGCGCGACCGGTGGTGCTGCGGTCGCGCTCGCCGCCGCGTTCGCCACGCACGCGCACGGGGCCGTGGCCGGGGTCGAGCCGGTAGCGTGCCGCCGGATCGACCGGATCACCATCGCCCTCGTGGCCGTACTCCAGGCCCACGCCGATGGCATCGAGGAGGTCGCGCTCGAACCGGCGCAGCGTCCAGGCCAGTGGCTCGCCGCTGCCAAGGCGCGCGCGCAGCAGGGTGTAGAGGGCGTAGAGCTCGGGCTGCGGGTCATGGCGCGGGGCCAGGCGCAGCACCAGCTCGTTGGCGTAGAGCGCCGAGAGCATGGCATCGCCCTGCAACCGGGGCGCGGCGTCCAGGGCCTCGGCCGCGTTCAGGTGGGCCAGTTCGCCACGCTGCACGGCATCGAAGCGGATGTGCTGCATCGGCTGCAGCGCGGCGCGCAAGGCCTGCCGCTTCGGACCACGCACCCCACGTGCGACCAGGCCCATGCGGCCCTGCTCCGCGCACAGCACCTCCACCAGCAGACTGGTCTCGCGCCAGGCGCGCGCGTGGAGGACGAAGGCGGGCTCGCCGAGGATGCGCATGGCGCCATTCTGGGCTGCCGCCGCGGGAGCGGCCATAGCCACGACGACGCCAGGTGCGGCACGGCCCCAACCGGGAACGCCGCCGGCCGCGACCCGCACCCGCCAATCCCAGCTGTCGCCGCTACTACCGGGCCCGGGTTGGTGGCCGCGGGCGTGCCGTCTGCTACTGGTCGTAGCCGAAGCTGCGCAGGGCGGCCTCGTCGTCGGACCAGCCGGCGCGCACGCGCACCCAGGTCTCGAGGAAGACCTTGCAGCCGAACAGGCGCTCCATCGACAGCCGCGCCTTGCTGCCGATCTCGCGCAGGCGCGCCCCGCCCTTGCCGATCACGATCGCCTTCTGGCCATCACGCTCGACCCAGACCACGGCGCCGATGCGCATCATCGGGCCCGACTTCGTCGCTTCCTCGCTGAAGGACTCGATCTCGACCGTGGTCGAATACGGCAGCTCGGCACCGAGCTGGCGCATCAGCTGTTCGCGCAGCAGCTCGGCGGCGAGGAAGCGCTGGCTCTTGTCGGTGATCTCGTCCTCGGAGTACGCGGGCTCGCCCTCGGGCACCAGCGCCAGCAGTTCGGCCACCAGCGCGTCGAGGCCGGTGCGCTTCAGCGCCGACACCGGATGGACGCCGGCGAAGTCGCGGCCCTCGACCACCTGCTGGAGATAGGGCAGCAGGCTGGCCTTCTCGCGGATGCGGTCCACCTGGTTGACCACCAGCACGACCGGCACCTTCGCCTCGCGCAGCGCGTCGTAGGCGAGCGTGTCCTCTTCGTCCCAGCGGCCGGCTTCGACCACCAGCACCGCGGCGTCCACGCCTTCGAGCGCGCCGCGCGCGGCGCGGTTCATCATCCGGTGCATGGCACTGGCCGACTGGCGGCCCTGGGCACGGTGCACGCCGGGCGTGTCGACCAGCTGCAACTGGCCACCCGGGAAGGTGGCGATGCCCAGCAGGCGGTGGCGCGTGGTCTGCGGCCGATTGGAGACGATGCTGATCTTGGCGCCCACGAGCGCGTTGACCAGGGTGGACTTGCCGACGTTCGGCCGGCCGACGACGGCGACCGCGCCGCTGCGGCTGGCGGCTGGGGTGTTCATGGCTTGGTGGATTCCAGTTGGTTCAGGACCGCGGTGGCGGCGTCCTGTTCGGCGGCACGACGGGAACTTCCGCTGCCTTCGGCCTCGAGCGCCGGCTCCGAAAGCAGGCAGCGCACGTGGAAGGTGCGGGCGTGCTCCTCGCCGCTCTCGGAGACCAGTTCATAGCTTGGCAGCGGGCGCTGGCGGCCCTGCAGCCATTCCTGCAGCCGGGTCTTGGGGTCCTTGCCGATGCCGCCGGCCGGCAATGCCTCCACCAGCGGCTCGAACCAGGGCAGCACGGCCTGGCAGCAGGCCTCGAAGCCTGCGTCCAGGTAGATCGCGCCGATCACCGCCTCGAGCGCATCGGACAGGATCGAATCGCGGCGGTGCCCGCCGGACTTCATCTCGCCGGGACCCAGGGTGATCCGGGCCCCCAGGTCCAGCTCGCGGGCGATCCGCGCCAGCGAGGACTCGCGCACCAGCTCGGCACGCGCACGTGTCATCGCACCCTCGTCGGCCTTCGGCCAGCGCAGGTACAGCGCCTCGGCCACGACCAGGCCCACCAGCGCGTCACCCAGGAATTCCAGGCGCTCGTTATGCGGCGCGCCGGCGCTGCGGTGCGTCAGCGCCTGGGCAAGCAGCGCCGGATCGCGGAACCGGTGTCCCGCGATGCGCGCGTCGGGATCAATCGACCGCACCGGTCCTGGTCAGCATCTGCGTGGACTCGAACTTGCCCACGACGTCGAGGTTGGCGATCAGCGGCTTGCGCACTTCGTACTTCACGTCCATCTGCCAGCCGGCGCCCACGCGCTTGATCTTGACGTGCTCGGGCTTGACGTTGTCGGAGTAGCTGATGTTCAGCCGGCGGAAGAACAGGTCCTGGATCTTGCGCGGCTCGGTGTTGGCGATGCCGGGCTCGTTGGCCAGGCCCTTCAGCGCCGACCGCACGCTGTAGTACTCCGAGTACATCGGGAACAGCTTCATGCCGACATAGGCGAACAGGCCCACCACGCCCAGCACGATGATGAACCCGATCAGGGTGATGCCGCCTTGCGAATTCCTCATTGCCTTCTCCCCTCCATCCCCGATGCGGTTGGTCATTGTCGTCGCGCCCGTCCCCCGGGCCCTGTCAGAGGCGGGTGCCGATGCGGTCGAAGTCGACGCCGCCGGCGGCGCTGTCGAAGTTCATCCACACCAGGAACGCCTTGCCGCGCAGCTGCGTCTCCGGCAGCGTGCCCCAGAAGCGGCTGTCGTCGCTTCTATCACGATTGTCGCCCATGACGAAGTACTCGCCCTCGGGCACCGTCCACTCGCCCACGCCGTGGCGCGAGAACATCGGACTGTCGATCTCGAGCACCTCGTGGCGGGCGCCGTCACCCAGGTCTTCGGCCAGCAGGCTGGCGCCGGTCATTTCCTCGCCGCGGCCCTTGCCGACATAGCGGCCGATGGGCTGGTAGGCCGAGGCCTCGCCGTTCACGTACAGCACGTTGTCGCGGTAGGCGATCTCGTCGCCGGGCAGGCCGACCACGCGCTTGATCCAGTCCTGGTCGGGATGGGCCGGCGGGCGGAACACCACCACGTCACCGCGCTCGGGCAGCCCGATCTCCACCACCTTGCGGTTGTTCACCGGCAGGCGCAGGCCATAGGCGAACTTGTTGACCAGGATGAAATCGCCGACCAGGAGCGTCGGCATCATAGAACTCGACGGGATGCGGAAGGGCTCGGCGATGAAGCTGCGCAGCACCAGCACCACGGCGAGGATCGGGAAGAACGCGCGCGCGTAGTCCACGACGACCGGCTCGCGGCCATCGTCGAGGAGCCCTGCCCGGGCCTGGCGGCGCTTTGCGAAGAACAGCCGGTCGAGCAGCCAGATGATGCCGGAGGCGAAGGTCAGGATGACCAGCCCGAGTTCGAACCACTTCATGTGCTCACCCCGTCGGTGGCGGGCCGCCTGGCCGCCGTCACTTGTTGTCCACCTGCAGCACGGCGAGGAAGGCTTCCTGCGGGATTTCCACGCGGCCGACCTGCTTCATGCGCTTCTTGCCTTCCTTCTGCTTCTCCAGGAGCTTCTTCTTGCGGCTGATGTCGCCGCCGTAGCACTTGGCCAGCACGTTCTTGCGCAGCGCCTTGACCGAGCTGCGGGCGATGATCTGGGAACCGATGGCGGCCTGGATCGCCACGTCGAACTGCTGGCGCGGGATCAGGTCCTTCATCTTCTCGGTCAGGTCGCGGCCGCGGCGATCGGCATGGCTGCGGTGGACGATGATCGACAGTGCATCGACCTTGTCGCCGTTGATCAGCGTGTCCACGCGCACGAAGGGGCCGGCCTCGAAGCGCACGAAGTGGTAGTCCAGCGAGGCGTAGCCGCGTGACACCGACTTCAGGCGATCGAAGAAGTCCAGCACCACTTCGGCCATCGGCAGTTCGTAGCTCACCTGCACCTGGCTGCCCAGGTACTGGATCCCCACCTGGCTGCCGCGCTTCTCCTCGCACAGCGTGATCACGTTGCCCACGTAGTCCGGCGGCGTGAGGATGTTGGCGCGGATGATCGGCTCGCGGACTTCCTCGATCTTGTTGACCGGCGGGAGCTTCGCCGGGTTGTCGAGCGACACCACCTCGCCGTCGGTCAGCAGCACCTCGTAGACCACCGTCGGCGCGGTACTGATCAGGTTGAGGTCGTACTCGCGCTCCAGGCGCTCCTGCACGATCTCCATGTGCAGCATGCCGAGGAAGCCGCAGCGGAAACCGAAGCCCATGGCCTCGGAGCTTTCCGGCTCGAAGCGCAGCGCCGCGTCGTTGAGGCGCAACTTCTCCAGCGCCTCGCGCAGGTCCGGATAGTCGTCGGCGTCCACCGGGAACAGGCCCGAGAACACACGCGGCTGCATCTCCTGGAAACCCGGCAGCGGGTTCGGCGCCGGGTCGGCGGCGAGCGTGAGCGTGTCGCCCACCGGGGCGCCGTGGACGTCCTTGATCGAGGCGTTGATCCAGCCCACTTCGCCCGCGCGCAGCGCCGCGGTTTCCTTGCGCTTGGGCGTGAACACACCGACCTTGTCGACCTGGTGGGTGCGACCGGTCGACATCACGAGCATCTTGGCGCCGGCCTTCAGTTCGCCCTGCATGACGCGCACCAGGCTGACCACGCCCAGGTAGTTGTCGAACCAGGAGTCGATGATCAGCGCCTGCAGCTTGTCGGTCTCGCGCGGCTGCGGCGGCGGGATGCGGTGCACGATCGCCTCCAGCACCTCCTCCACGTTGAGGCCGGTCTTGGCGCTGACCGCGACCGCGTCGGTGGCGTCGATGCCGATCACCGCCTCGATTTCGGCCTTGGCACGCTCGATGTCGGCGGTGGGCAGGTCGATCTTGTTGAGCACCGGCACCACTTCCAGGCCCTGCTCGACCGCGGTGTAGCAGTTGGCGACCGACTGCGCCTCGACGCCCTGCGCGGCGTCGACCACCAGCAGCGCGCCTTCGCAGGCGGCCAGCGAGCGGCTCACCTCGTACGAGAAGTCGACGTGCCCGGGGGTGTCGATGAAGTTCAGGTGGTAGGTCTGCCCGTTGCGCGCCGTGTACGGCACCGAGACGGACTGGGCCTTGATGGTGATGCCGCGCTCGCGCTCGATCGGATTGTTGTCGAGCACCTGCGCTTCCATCTCGCGCGCGGTCAGGCCTCCGCACAACTGGATGATGCGGTCGGCCAGGGTCGACTTGCCATGGTCGACGTGCGCGATGATGGAGAAGTTGCGGATGTTCCGCATCGATTCGGGGGGCATGTGTGCGGTAGCTTGCCGGCAGGCGGCCTGGTGGCGTCGAACGGGAGATTGTCGCACACGGCCGGGGTCTGGCTGGCGGGGCGACCCGGCGGGATGGCGGGTCCCGGACGCCGCGTGCTTCCGGCGCCCTCCCGCGCATGCATCGCCCTGCAGGCGCAGCCGCCGTGGCTGCGCCTGCAGGGCCTGCGCGTGGCGTTGCCGAGCCCTATTCCGCCGATTCGCGCGGCGTGACCGCGATGAACTGGGTACCGCCGCTGCGGTTGCGCACCAGCAGCATCACCGTCTCGCCGGCCTTTGCCTTGCCGAGCTCGCGGTCGAGCTCGGCGGGGCTCGCCACGTTGACCCGGCCGACCTGCAGGATCACGTCGCCCGGCTGGATGCCGGCGCCACGCGCGGCGAGACCCTCGACCCGGGCGACCGCCACGCCCTCGTCCGGCTGGAGGTCCAGGCGACGGCGCTGCTCCGCGCTGAGTTCGCTGCCGACGATGCCCAGCGGATTGCTCTGCTGCGCCGCCGGCGCCCCGGAACCGCGGCGCTGCGGGCCGCTGGCCAGGCCTTCATCGAGCTCCGTCAGGGTCACGGTGACGTCCCGGGTACGTCCCTCGCGCCAGATCTTCACCGCCACGCGGCTTCCCGGGGCCTTGGCGCCGATCATCGGCGGCAGGTCGCTGGACTGGTTGATGCGCACGCCATCGACCTCGCGGATCACGTCGCCGCGTTCGATGCCCGCCTTCGCCGCCGCGCCGCCCGCGACCACGTCGGCCACCAGCGCGCCCCGGGTATCCGGCAGCCCCAGGCCCTGTGCGGCGTCGGCACGGATCTCCTGCACCTGCACGCCCATCTGGCCGCGACGCACCTGGCCGGTGTCCTTGAGCTGCTCGGCGACGTTCATCACCACGTCGATCGGGATCGCGAAGCTCACGCCCATGTAGCCGCCGGAGTTGGAGAAGATCTGCGAGTTGATGCCGATCACCTCGCCACTGGTATTGAGCAGCGGCCCGCCGGAGTTGCCCCGGTTGATGGCGACGTCGGTCTGGATGAACGGCACGTAGCGCTGGTTGGCGTAGTGGTTGGCCCGGCCCACGGCGCTGACGATGCCGGCGGTGACCGACTGGTCGAAGCCGAAGGGCGAGCCGATGGCAACGGCCCACTGCCCCGGCTTCACCTCGGCGGCCTTGCCGGCCCTCAGGTAGGGCAGCCCGCTGGCGTCGATCTTCAGCAGGGCGACGTCGGACTGTTCGTCGCTGCCGACCAGTTCGGCCTCGAAGCCCCGGCGGTCGGGCAGCGTCACCCGCACGGTGGTCGCGCCATCCACGACGTGATGGTTCGTGATGACGTAGCCGTCGGCCGAGATCAGGAAGCCGCTGCCCATCGAGAGGCCCCCGCGACTGCCCGGGTCCTGCGGCACGCCGGGAAACGGCGAGCCCGGGCCGAAGAAACGGCGGAAGAATTCCGGCATGTCATCGGGCAGCTGCTGCGCCTGCCGCGTGCCGCGCGGACCGATGGTCACCTCGATATTGACGACCGCCGGGGCGACACGGTCGACCAGGCGGGTGAAGTCGGGAAGCCCGGTCACCAGCGGAGCCGCCGGGGGCTGGCTGGCGGCCGACGCCTGCGGCGACTGGGCGGTGGCGGCGGGAATCATGACGGCGGCGGTGCCGGCCGCGGTGAGCGCGACCAGGGCGACGGCGAACAGGGGCTGCTTCATCAAGTCGGTTACCTCGACGATCGAAAAGGGGAATGCGGAACCGGTTGCCGGCCCGGCCGGTGTCCGGCCGGGTTCAGCGCGCGCCGGGCGGCCGGGGCACGTCCGCGGACGGGGCCGCGGCGGCGTCCTGCGGCACCGGCCCGTCCATCCGCTGCCCAGGCACGTGGCGCCGGTCGTCGACACGGGGATGGAACGGTGCGAAGGCGTCGGCCTGCGGAAGCCCATATCCGGCCGCGTAGGGTTGCCGGCGCGAAAGCCCCGGAAGCACGGCGCGCGGCCATGGGCGCGCCACTGCCGCGGGGCCACCGAACAGGGCCTCGCCTTCCGGTGCGCCCCCCGCGGCCAGGCCCGCCAGCGCCGGCAAGGCGTCGGCAGCGTCCGGCATGGCGGCGAACGCCGGGGCCGGTGCCGCAACGGACGTC
>DATBUS010000032.1:0-15120 GCA_036515815.1 Luteimonas sp. | reverse complement strand
AGAAATGACCAGCAGTGTCGCTTTCGTCCGTCAACTCGGCGCCGAGTCCGGCGTGCAGCTCAACCCGCTGCGCGACGGTTCCGCCATCCCCGCTGGCGGCAACGCCGACCAGTCCTTCGGCATCATCATGCGCGCCACCCGTGGCCGCATCGACAAGCCGTTCCTCGTGGATCGCGGCAACGTGACCCGCAAGCTCGGTCGCGGCGAGCCGGTGCGCGTCAATGCGCTGAACGAGGCCCACGTCCACGTCGTGGAAGCGCTCAACAACGGCGCCTATCAGGCCGTGGTGCAGCGCCTCGTCGGCGACGACGCAGCCGTCTCGTGGATCACCGTCACCGAAACCGAAGAGAACACCTACGCCTACGCTGTCTCCCAGACCGCGCCGGTGGGCGAGTTCCTCTTCGCCGTCCAGCACCTCGAATGCTTCAACGACGGGATCGTGCTCGAATTCCGCGCAGACGAGCGGAAGGTGGGCGGCGTCCCGGCCCCGAACGACACGCTGACCCTGCGCATCAAGGATGCCGACGGCGTGCTCCTGTACGAGTTCGAGGGCTCGCTGAAGCCGACGGCTCGCGATGACTTCGGTGGCTCCGCCTACCTGCCGGACGTGGTGGCCAGCCGCACCGACGCCGTGCAGCTCGTGGTGGGCGTCGTCGGCGATGCCGCGGTGGTCCGTCCGACCTCGATCGCCTACGGCTACGACGCGAACGGCCGCCAGAAGTGGGCGGTGTCCGGCACGCAGATCGCCTTCAGCGAGGGCTCGCTGGACTTCGACACCGCGGACTACGTCGCCGCGCGCGAGAAGCTGCAGGGCAGCCAGTTCGAGTTCGCCTACCTGTCGTCGGGCGGTTCGCAGGCGCCGGCGCTGCTGGGCCAGCTCGCGCAGCTCGCACACGACACCAATCGCCAGTTCCGCTTCGACGTGCCCGGCACGCTCGGCCCGGAAGCCGCGATCGCGTTCGTGGAACAGCTGAACCTCACGTCGGCCGCCAGTGCGCACCTGCTGCACGCCTACTGGGCACCGCTGAAGACCGATGATCCGTCGGGCGTCAATCCGAAGGGCTACTTCGGCACCGCCACGCTCAACATCGCCTTCGCCTGCGCCCGCAACGCGCAGCGCAACGCCAAGGGCTTCGCGCCGAAGAACTACCCGGTCGCCGGCCGCGAGTTCCCGGTGAATCGCATGGGCGTCTCGCAGACCTACGCGCCGCGCGATCAGGAGCTGAACGCTCTGGCCCGGGCAAAGATCAACCCGGTGGTGTACGAGACGTACACGGGCGGCGGTCGCTACGTCTTCCGCGACTCGCTGACGCTGGCGCCGGTGGACAACAGCCTGAAGAAGCTCGTCTCGGTGGTGGAAATGTCCACCAGCATCGACGACGCGGTCACCCGCGCCGCCAAGGACAGCCTGCAGCTCCCGATGGCGATCGCGACCAAGCGCACCGCCGACTTCCTCACGAGCCTCTTCGAGGCCGCCGAGGCGTCCGGCTGGCTGGTCCCGTCCGGCGCGCCGGAAATGGGCGGCCGCGCATGGGCCTTCGACGTGAAGCCGAACGAGGTGCGCAGCGCCGACGCGCTCGATGTCTCGTACTGGCTGCGCTACGACGGCACCAACCGCCAGACCTTCGTCACGCAGACGATCACCCGCTAATCCATACAGAAGGACAGCACACCATGGATACCCGTCAGCTGCTGCGCGATGCGATGAAGTCCGCAGCCCCCAAGGCAGAAAAGAAGGCGACCGCGCTCGACGCGGTCACCGCCCCGGTCCCGGCGCTCGACAGCGCCGGCGACTACGCGACCAAGGACGTGGAGCTGCGCGGCGTCACCGCGCTGCACCAGTGGGTCGAAACCGATGACCTCGATGACGGCGAAGGCTTCGCCGACCGCCTGCTGGCCCTGTTCGTCGGCGTCGCCGACGAGAACAAGGACGGCGACATCACCGAGGAAGAGCAGGACGTGATCGAAATTGCGCTCACCGCGGCCTACGACTACCTCGTGACCGCCGGCGTGACCGAGGCCGACGCCAGCGCCCTGCTGGAAGACTGGGACGAGACGGCCGCCGAGCGCGTGCGTGACTTCCTCGCCGGCGTGATGCCGGAGGGCGATGACACCGCCGCCGACGAGGTGGACGCCTTCATCTTCACCGCGGCCGATCAGGAGCCGGCGCTGGACGCCGCCTACAAGAAGGTGATCGCGGTGCGCAAGGGCCGCAAGGTCCGCATCCGCAAGCGCATCAGCGGCACCGTGCGCCTGTCGGCCAAGCAGAAGGTCGCCATCCGCAAGGCGCGCATGAAGTCGCACTCCGCCAAGGCGACGATCCGCCGCATGAAGTCGATGACCCTGCGCAAGCGCATGGGCCTGTCGTAACCGGCGCCCGCCGGGCGTAGGTAGCAACCGGAATGGCCCCGCTCACACGGGGCCATTCTTGCAAGGGAGAACCCCCGTGGCAGCACCCAGCAACGTGTCGCAGACGCTGTCCTCGGAATGGACCGGCCTGTCGCCGCACCTGATCGCCAAGTTCTACGCGGTGACGCAGCAGGAGAGCAACGGCCCGTGGCTGGCCAGCCCCAGCGGCATCACCGTGGAAGCGCCGCTCACCGAGGCGCAGCTCGACGCCACCCTCAACTGGCAGAGCGCGTTCGAGCAGTCCGGCCCCGAGTCGAGCATGCCGACCATGATGGCCATGCTGCAGTCCGGCGCGATCCAGCCCGTCATGGACTCCTTCATCACCGCCGGCGGCGTCGCCGCGGAATCGCTGGGCGTGGCGGGCTCCGAAGAGCTGGCCGCTCGCGTGTCGCGCGACGTGACCGCATCGGCTCGCGAGCTGGAAGGGCGCACCGGCATCACCCGCCTCAACTCCATGCAGGTCTTTGCCGGCATGCCGCCGGTCAAGATCGCCGTGACCGCGCTGTTCCGCGCGTGGAAAGACCCGGTCGCCGAGGTTGAAGCGCCGGTCAATCAGCTGATTTCGTGGGCCCTGCCCGAGCAGCTGAGCGAGCTGGGCCCGATCCTTTCGCGCGCGGCCGACTACGCCGCGGGCTCCGGCATGACCATGACCGACGTTCTGGCGCCGTCGAAGGCGCCAACCAAGATCGCCATGACCTACAAGGGCAAGACCTACGCCCCGCTGGTCATCGAATCCATCGGGCAGCCCATCGGCTCGCCTGTCACGTCCAGCGGCCGCTACGTCGAGCTGCTGGTGCCCATGACCCTCTGCACGCTCACCGCGCTGGACCGCAAGGACTGGGCCCGCATCGCGGGCTGAGCGCCATACCGAGAGCCCCATGATCTACTTTCCCGCCCTCCGCACCAAACGCCTGCGCGTGCAGCTCCGCGAGCTGACCATCGGCGAATCCCTGCAGCTGGCCGCGATGCCGCCAGACCGCCCCGAGGCTGTCTGCACGGCGTTCCTGCGCTTCGCGGCAGCGGACACCGATGGCGTGGCTGATCCGCTGCAGTGGACCGTCCCCGAGCGCATGCTGGCGTGTTGCCAGTACATGGCCGCCACGCTCGAAGATGGGCCGGACTTCCCCGTCGGCCCGGCGCGCTACTCGGACTACCTCAACGGCGAGCGCGACATCGGCGACGAGCTGGTGCCGGTTGGCGAGGTTGGCGGCGACGTGTGGCTCGCGCGCCACCTCACCGGGGGCATGACCGAGTCGATCGAGCGTCTGGCCGGCGAGCTGTCGGTGGTGTCCGGCCGCCTGCACTGGCTCTATGGCGCCATGGCTGCGCAGCTGGTGCGCGAGGGCGAGAGCGTTCCGTCACCCGAGGACGGGGAGGGCGCGTTTGACGAGTGGCTGGTCAAGCGGATGACCGCGCTACTGGCCTACCCGGACAGTGACGCGGAGCTGCTGATGGGGCACTTCCTGCACACCCGCGACCGCATGCAGCACCTCTTCCATATCGACTTCGGCAACGACGGCATCATCGCGATGCCCAAAGGAGGGGTGGCGAACCTGCCACCGGCCCGATTTCCAGCCGATTCCTGCGTCTCCAAGTTCGCTCGTGAAATGGGCGGAAAACCTGACTGAGCTGCAGGCAACCCTGTCCCTATATTCGTCCACGTCGCTCCCCGAAGCGATGACGTTGTCGGCCAGTGATGCGCGCCGCTTCTGCGAGAGCAAGGCGTTCGCCGACTGGCGCTCGACGCGCGAAGGGGAGTCGAAGCTGCAAGCAGCCATCGTGGACCGCCTCAACGGCGTCATCCGATCGGTGGGGAACCTCGCCAAGATGCTGAGACGCGCATGAGCAAGCCCGCACTGACCGAGTCCGACATCATCCGCGCCGCGGCCGAGCTGCAGTGCGAGGTGGCGACGATCAAGGCGGTCATCCGCAAGGAAGTCCGCGGCCGCGGCTTCCTGCCGGACGGGCAGCCGAAAGTCCTCTTCGAGCGCCACAAGTTCCGCGACTTCACCGGCGGCCGCTACAACGCGTCGCACCCGCAGCTGAGCGGCCCGCCCGGCAGCTACGGCGCGGCCGGCCAGCACCAGCACGACCGATTGGCGGCCGCGGCCAAGCTCGACCGCGACGCGGCACTGAAGTCCGCGAGCTGGGGATGCTTCCAGACGATGGGCGAGAACTGGGCGCAGTGCGGCTTCAGCTCCCTTCAGGCGTTCATCAACGCCATGTACCGCAGCGAGCAGGATCACCTCGCCGCGTTCGTGCAGTACGTCAAGAACGACCGCCGCAAGTACGCCGTGCGCGGCCCGCACTACGGCATGACCATGCTCGAAGGGCTGCGCAAGAAGGTCTGGGCGGTGTTCGCCCGCTTCTACAACGGGCCGAAGTACGCGATCAACAACTACGACACCAGCCTGCAGGTTTTCTACAACGAGGCTCCCGCTGGTGACAAGCGCGTCCCGGGCGCACAGGACGTTTCCAAGGGGGGAGCCCAGTGAAGATCGAAGCCACCACGGCCGCGCTTGTCGGCCAGTCCGCGACCACCGCAACCGCCGCCGTGGCCGTCACCGGCCAGTGGTGGTTCGCCATCATCGCCGCGGCGGTGGGAACGCTCTTCGCCGTCCATGCCGAGCGCGCGCACCAGCCGGGCGAGCTGCGCAAGGTGGCGATGCGGATCGCCATGCTGACGGCGTTCTCGTGGCTCTTCGGTGCTTACGTCGGCGGCCTGCCGCACGTCCCGTTCATGCCGGCGGTGCCGAACCCGCTCGCCGACATCCCCGAGGCCGCGCGCACCGCGATCGTCGGCCTGTTTTCGCCGTACCTGCACGCCTACTTCGTCGCGTTCCTGAAGCGCCGGGCAGGCATGCCGGAACCCTCCGCAACCTGACCAAAGGACCGCATCCATGTCCGTCTTCACGCTCCTGCAGCTCGCGATGTTCGTCGCCGGCTGCGTGCTGGCCATCTACGGCGTCGTCGTGACGATCGCCATGCTGGACAAGCCGCGTGGCTGGTACTGCCACCTCCGCGGGCTGTCCCTGATCGGCCTGTTCGTGATGTCGGCCGTCGGGCTCTGCGCCGTCCTGTTCATGGGGATGCGCCCCGAGCTGCCGAGCGCCATCTACACGCTGCTGACCGGCATGCTGGTGGTGCTGTACGGCCGCCAGCTCCGGATTAATGCGGCGCGCCTGCGATCGCTGCGCGGACGGGCCACGCTTGCCGCGAGGGAGGGGGCGTGATGGAGAGGCTCGCCGCCAAGATCGGCGCGGCCATCATCGCTGCGCTCGTGTTCGCTGCACTGGGCTGCTGGGTCGGATTCGCGTGGGGCGAGTCCCGCAGCGCCGACAAGGTCGCCAAGCTGGAAAAGGAGGTCGCCGCGGCCAAGGCGCAGAAAACGCTGGACGACGACATGGCCGCGCGCCGCGACGAATACTGCGATGCGATCGACGGAGCGCTGACTGCGCAGAACGAGGTGATCGCCGAGCTTGGCCGGCGCGCCCTCGCCAACCAGAGCGCGGCCGCCGATGCCGCTGCCGCCGCCCGCGAGGCGTCCGATCGCATGCAGCGCGCTGCTGCGAACCTGCTGGCCAGTCGCCCGCCACCGGGCGTCGAGGCGTGCGCCGCAGCCACTGCCGACTTCGACAACGAGCTGCGCGCCGAGCGCGCTGATGGAGCCCTGTGATGCGTGACGTGATCCGACTGGCGGTGATCCTCGTGGCAGCCATGATCCTGACGGCCTGCGCCGGGCGCGACGCGCGGCCCGCGCCGCCGCCGGTGCGCGAGGTCAAGGTGCCGGTGCTGGTGCCGTGCGCAACGTCGATGCCGGCCAAGCCCGCATTCGCCGTGGACGCGCTGCCGATCGGCTCCGACGTGTGGCAGCAGATGGCTGCGCTGCGCGCCGAGCGCCTGCAGCGCAAGGGCTATGAGCAGGAGCTGGAAGCCGCACTGCTGCCGTGCCTCCCGGATCGGGAAAAGGCCGGCTGACGGCACGGTCCGCGCACCCATACTCAACGCTCAGAATTTCTTATCCATCGGCAGGACACGGACATGACTGTTTCCACTGCGCAAATCCTGAAGGGCCATTACGACGCCACCCGCGCGGCTGGCGACAAGGCCATCAATTCCGACTTCGCCTTTGAAATCGAGGGCTTCGAGCAGAACTGGCTGCTGGTCAAGCAGGCCCCGTGGCCCGAGCTGTCCCCGCAGGGCGAAATCGAAGTGCCGTCGCCGCTGGGCGGCAAGCTGTGGCAGCCGCAGCAGGTCGCCACCGCGATGCAGGGCCCGATCGCGATCTTCGAGACGCAGGCCGGCTCCGTCGATCGCATGCTGATCGACCTGATCGCGAAGGGTGGCCAGTTCAACGCCAAGGTGTACGAGGGCACGCCGCAGCAGCACCTGCGCGTCAAGCGGATCGTGGACTGCTTCATCCAGATGGATCAGCCCGACCGCGACTGGGAGAACCGTTCGCAGGTGCTGACCTTCAGCGGCACGATCTTCTACCACTACTTCGGCGACGTGAAGGAAGGCAACAGCCGCGACTACCGCTAATGGCCGCCCTGACCGACCTCGCAGAACTCTTTGCCGGCTCCGAAAGGCCCGCCGGCAACCTGCTGTCGCCAGAGGACATTCTGGCACAGGCGGTCGCGGCCACGCGGATGTACGCCGGCTACGGCAAGCTGTCCACGCCGCCTGACGGCGACATCGGCGCGTACACGGTGGTGAGCGTTTCAGAGTGGGCGGTCATCCGCCCGCTCTTCCTGCTGTACGTCGAGCGCGAGAACGCGCTGCAGCTCGAAGCCTCGCGCGGGCTTGGCGTGGACGTGTTCGGACGCGACTCGGTGAGCGTGGCCGCGGACATCATGCAGGCGGAAATGGAGCTGCCGGTCAAGGCGTTCTGCCGCCCGATCCTCACGGTGTAAGCCGTGCTCCTGTCGCTCGCCGATGGCTCGCAGGTTCGAGGCGACCTGATCGCTTCGGCGACGCTGCGCAGCGACCTCGCCCCGGTGCCAATGACGCTGGAAGCCGACATCAATGTCGGCGACGCGAGTATCGAGCGGCAGCTGGTGCAGGACCAGATCATCACCGCGGGCTCGGGCGACAAGTTCCGGATCGTGAAGGCCGTCAAGGCGCAGAGCAAGGACGTTCAGGGCGAGCGGCTGCGGGCCGTGATGCGCGTCACCGCGCTACTGGACTCCTGCCATGCCGTCGCGTTCGTGCGCAGCCGCGCGATCATCCGCGAGCAGGCGTCGCTCGCCGCGATCTACCGCGCCACCGGCGCCACCATCCGCGCGATCGGAGCGGACTTCCCGGTGCCGCGCTTCTACTGCCCCGTGGGCGACACGCCCTCGTTCCATATCGCGAGGGTGCTGCAGGAAGAGGGCGGCGTGGTGCGCTGGAAGGATGGCCGGCTCACGTTCATCCGGCTTCCGGACCTGTTCAAGCAGGTGCCGATCACGACGCTGCCGCACAACGCGTCCGACGAGGTTGAAAGCGGCTTCCTCGAACGCCACGAGCTGCCGTTTTTCTACTCCCTCGACGCGTCGGCGGGCTTCGTGTTCGGCAACCGAGACAAGCCGCGCATCGCGCGCTTCGCGCCGTTCCAGAACGAGCAACGGCTGCGCAACATGAGCCGGTGCCTGCTGCGCGCGAAGGTGGTCAAGGTGCCGTTCGACATGACGATCGGTGCCGGCGAGCTGGTGCAATTCTCCGACGGCTCGAAGCTGGCCGTCATCACGGCCGCGCACGTCTGGGCCGCGACCAGTGGCGCCGGCCCGGGCAAGAGCTACACCCGACTGTGGCTGGGGGCGCTGGAAGGATGACCGACTTCGGGATGATGCCCGGCCGATACCCGGCAGTGGTGCGCGAATACCTACCGGAGCGCCGGACGTGCCGCGTCGAGGTGCCGGGGCTGACCGACGGCGGCGACGTGCTGCCCGAGGCGGAAATCGAGTATCCGATCGGTGACAAGGCCAAGGCCGGCGAGCACGGGACCGAAATCGAAATCGTGCCCGGCGACACCGTCTGGATCGCCTTCATCGGCGGCGACCCGCGCTATCCGATCATCACCGGATGGCGGAACCCGCAGACTGGCAACGACGTGGATTGGCGCCGCTGGCATCACGCCAACATGGAGCTGCTGGCGGACACGCTCATGAACATGATCGCCGGCAGCGACATGCTCCTGCAGTCCGGAACCAAGATCACGATCGTCGCGCCCGAGGTCATCGCAAACTGCGAGACGGCGACCGTCAACGCTTCCAGCTCGACCACGATCGACACGCCCGAGACGACCATCACCGGCAACCTCACCGTGGGCGGCAACGTCGCCATGAACGGCGGCAGCGTGACGCACGGCGGCGTGAACATCGGCAAGGCCCACAAGCACACGCAGGTCATGGGCGGCACCGCGACATCGGGCCCGCCGCAGCCGTGATCGCGGAAAGAACCAAGCCCCGCGGCGGACGCCGCCGCCACAATGGCGCCATGCACCCGAGGAATCCGCGATGAAGAACCTGCTGTTCGACTTCAACAAGCTGGGCCCCGCCGATGCCGGCGTGAAGAAGGCCGTGCAGCAGTTCGGCCGCGCCGGCTCGCGCGTGGCGCAGGCCGAGGCCGTGGCCGGCATCAAGCGCACGTCGGGAATCTCCTACCGCGAGCTGAGCCTGACCTTCGCCGACTCGCAGCGCGTCGTGCTGCGGATCAAGCAGTCCGGAGACATTTGGCAGGTGCTCCTGAACGGCACGGTGGTGCCGGTGCGCAATCAGGACGACCACGTCGCTGCGGTCGCCGAAATCGCGAAGGCCATGGACGCCGGGCGCCAGAAGTTCCAGCGCCGGCTGGCCGCGATCAAGGTCAAGCCGCCCGCCGGCATCCGCACCGCGGCACCGAAGATGGAGCAGGTGCTGACGCAGCGCCGCGACACCCTGAAGGAAGCGATCGCCGAGGTGCGCGAGGAAATCGACCGTGTGCGCGCATCCAACACCGCGCCGGCCGCGACCACGCCGGCCGCGCCGGTCGCGCCGGTCGCGCGAGAGGCGTGGGAGCTGCCCATGGACGCGTGGATCGAGCAGAAGCTCACGACCGGCCGCTACGCCGAACGCTATGCCGCCAACGCGACATCGCGGCAGCTGCGGGCGAAGGAGCTGGAAAACGAGTGGCACAACGCCCTGTTCGAGCGGGCCAAGGTCGCGCGCATCGCCAATGACGTGCTGGACGACTTTGTGAAGCGCCACGGCGACACCCAGCTCCGCGCCCGGTTCCGCGGGTCTTACGCGACGGGGATCGAGGGCTACCGCATCCGGGAGTTCCGCGGCCTCCAAGAGTGATCGGGGCCGGATAGGATCGAGGGGCGCCGTGTGCGCCCCTTTTCTTTGCCCGGGCCTCATTGACATCGACGTATAGCTAGATATACCTTACCGACATCACAACCGGAGTCCGCCATGTCCTACCCGAAGAGCCCCGCAGAATTCGTCGCACGCGCCGTCGCCGCGCACGAGGCCGGCTTCGCCACCAAGCAGGCGCAGAAGGACGCGCTCACCGACTTGGGCCGCGCCTTCGACATGATGCGCAACGCGATCCAGAAGCGCGTGATCGACCGGCGCAATGCGCGCGACCCGAACGGCAAGCTCAATGCGGATGAAGAGGCCATCTACTGGGCCCTGCCGAACACGCTCAACAACTGGCGCCCGAAGCATGCCGCGGTGGTGCTCAAAGTCTTCCCGGAGGCTGCCGCCGGACTCGCCGAAATCGACAAAATGTTCGAGCTGCGCGCCAAGCTCAACGCCGCCCCGGTCGCCCCGAAGGCACCGACCAAGACCGAGCGCGAAGAGAAGATTCGCCTGTCCGCCACCGGCAAGGTCTACGCGACCGAGTTCGGCAAGCTGACGCCGGAGCTGGAAAAGGACTTCGAGCGCTACATCGAGAGCGCCTTCAAGGCGCTGGCCGACCGCTACGGCTCGGACATGGTCAAGCTGCTGGGCGCCTACTACGGCTCGCGCTCAAAGCTGCCCGAGAACGTGCGCGGCGCCGACATCGAAACCTACCGCAAGACGGTGCAGCGCTTCCTGACCGGAGCGTCGCTGCAGGAGCGCACCGCGCCGGTGCTCGACCGCGCCCGACTCGATCGTGAGGCGAAGTCCTACGCCAAGCAGCAGATCGACCAGTTCGTCGTGAAGCTCACGCAGAAGCTGGGCGACCTCACCGACGTGCGCATCCGGCAGGTCAACCCGCACAGCTTCGAGTGCATCATCACGGGCAGCCTGCGCGGCCACAGTGTGAGCGTGAACCAGAGCGCGAAGTTCGTCGTGAACCAGCACGGCACCGCGTTCCACCAGTGGCCGGCCCTGATCTACGTCGATGGCAAGTTCACGACCGAGAGCGCCTTCAAGCGGCTGGCGGCCGGGGCCTGAGCCCGGCCGGGGAGGGGGGCTGGAATTATTTTCCCGCCCCCTATTGACCCCGGGGTATATCTAGCTATACTTTCCTTCAACGGCAGGCACCCAGCCCGCCAGCCACCCAAGGAAGCCCGCCATGACCGCCAAGCTGCTGCCCATCGAAGTGATCGAGGCCCTCCGCGCCGGCGCGACCTGCCCGAAGGGCTGGCCGCTGCAGCCGCACGTCGCTCAGGCGGCGACGCGCTGCCGCTGCTGCGGCCAGCGCATCCGCAAGGGCGAGACGGCGCAGTCGGTCTTCCTGTCCTTCAACGACAACTACGCCTACGGCTCGCGCTGCATGATGCACACCGACTGCGACCCGGCGCTGGCTGGCGACGAGCAGCGCCACCCGGTGGCCGAGCAGTTCATGATTCGCGCGCCGCGCTAACCCACCATCACCCGAGGACACCACCCATGGCCATCGAAATCATCCGCCCCCGCCAGCGCATCGAGTGCGTCGAGCACGCCCTGTTCTTCGAGTCGAAGGTCGAGCCGGGCGCCGGCTTCGCCTACCCGTGCGGCGAGGACGGCAAGGTGCTGGACCCCTTCCACGAGGCCCGGGCGGCGGAGCTGCGCGCCGGTGGCGAGTACCGCGAGCCTCGCGTGCAAACGTCGCGCCGCCACTACACGGAGTGCGCCGTCGGCCGCTGCACCTGCGGCGCCGAGGTCGCGCTGTCGGACCCGCTGAGCAACGAGTGCGAGCCCTGCGGCCGCTGGTACAACATGATGGGCCAGTCGAAGATCAATCCGCACGGGGAGCTGGCGCGCGCGCTCGACGCGGAAGGGAGCTACTGACCCTGAAAGATTCCCCCGGGGTATTGCGTCCCGGGTATATCTAGCTATACTGGACCCACGCCGGGCATCCCGCCCCGGCGCCACCCGAGGAATCCGATGAAGACCATCAACGTCCGACTGAGCAAGTTCCAGCGCGAAGAGCTGAGCTACAAGCTCGACATCATGGCCGAGGGCTTCGATGCCGCAGGCAACGTGCAGGCCGGCTACATGGCCGAGAGCTACGGATTCAATCGCGCTGAAGAGCTGGCCGCGATGCAGGCCAAGGTGGACGAGTCACCGAAGGCGCTGACCCGGATCGTGACGCTGGACGAGCGCGAGGCGCGCGCCGCGTGGGGTGAGTTCGAGAATCACTACCAGATCGCGTTCGACAACCGCGGCTGCTACGACGGCAAGGAAGAGCAGGATCGCCGCCGGGCCGAAGAGCGCTACAAGCAGGCCATGGATCGGATCGCGGAGGCGGCCGCGGCCGCCGGCTTCGACGCCAAGGCCAAGGCGGTGGCGGCGTGACCCGCGACCAAGCGAACCGCTGGCTGGCTGCGCAGGGCTTCCCTGCGCTGTCGGTCAACAAGGCCGAGGGCGTCTGGTACATGACCGGCGCCGAGGATGACGGCCGCATCGACCAGAGCATCGAGCGCTGCCTGCACGTCGTGCGCGCCGCGGACCTGACCGAGGAAACGCTGCGGTGGAAGCTGGCGGAGCTGCAGGTGCGCGCGGACGGCGAACCCGCGGCAGGGAGCGCGTCGTGAGCAAGGCAGCGACCCCCACCAAGCAGGCCGTCGCCCGCAGGCGCAACGCCGCGGAGCGCCGTGAGCGCATCCTTGCTGAGGGCGGCCGCGCGCTGTACGTCCTGCTGCAGCCGGACGCCGCCGGCGCGCTGGCCGACATCGAGGCCGCCGGCCACAACGCCACGGCGACGATCAACGCCATGCTGGTGCAGGCGGCCAAGGCGGGCTGGACGCCGGAAAAACCGGCCGGGTAGCGCGCGCCCGGCTCGCTACTGTGACGACCTGATAGGAACCGTCACAGGAGCCGAAAGTGGCCACTGCAATCCTCGCGGCCGGCATCGCCGCTGCATCCAGCGCCACCGTCACCCTGTCCGCGACCGACGCGGCGACCCTGTCCCTGTTCCCCGCGGCCGGCGGCGACTTGCCGCACGGCGACTACGTCTTCCGCGTGCAGAAGCAGGCGTCCACCGGCCAGTGGGTCGATACCGGCGTTCGCCTCGACTTCTACGGCCGGATTCAGGTCATCAGCGGCGCCGGCGCCTACCGCGTGACCCGCCCGGCGCTGAAGGTGACCGGCATCGGCGTGGACCGGGACTGAGCCCGATGGGCATCGCGCGCACCCTTGGGCGCAGCCTCGCGCACGCGCCCGCGCATAGTCCGCGCGCCGTCGGCGCCGGCCCCGCTGGCGGACTGGCCCGCCAGCTGCAGGCGCTCTTTGCCAAGGGCGAGCAGGGGGCGGCCTACTACTTCACGCATGACTTCGCCGGCCTGTATCAGGATGCCGCCGGCTCCGTCCCGGTCACGGCGGTGGAGCAGCCGGTCGGGCTTATGCTGGATCGCCGCTTCGAGCTTGCGCGTGGCGCGGAGAAGGTCGCCGACACCACGTTCGAGAATGCCGACTACTGGACGAACAAGGCTGCGGCTTGGGAGTTCACCCCGGGCGGCGTCAGGGTGATTGGAACCGGGCAAATCTCCCGCCACAGCTCCTTGGAGCTTCTACTGTCGGACGGCGTTCGGTATGAGGTCACCATCGTCATTGCCGAGCACACCTCCGGCGGCGTCCGATCCTCCGACGTGAGCAACAGCCCCCAAGCCAACTCGGAAATGTTCTCTTCTGTTGGCACGCATCGAGCGATCGTCACGGGAGCCGGTGCGACGTGGAGCCTTCGGGGAACGTCCACGACGAACCTCGTGATCGGACGCGTTTCCGTTCGCGAAGTGCCGGGCAATCACGCATCGCAGGCAACCACCACGGCGCGCCCGCGCCTCAGTTCGCGCATAAACTGGGCTCGGCACTCGGAGGCCCAGCCGGGAACGTTCGGCTCTGGGCCAGTCCCCGTGCCAGCGATCGTTGATGCACCTTTCGGTCGCGTCACTGGCTTGCGCAAGAATGCGGGGTCATCGGCGTACAGCTATACGGGGGTGGATGCGACACTTGCCGGAAACATCACGGTCAGCTATTTCGTGCGGCGCGCAGATGGGGGTGCTCTTCAATTCCCTGTGCCGACCAGTGCAACGTCCGGCAGCAACGATTGCGTAGTGATGATCGGCGCGCCCGTGGCGCCTTCAGAGACGACCGTGGAGTCGCTAGGTGATGGATGGTATCGCCTGTCGGCAACGCGCCCTCATACAGGCAGTATCGGGTTCCTCTCGTACCGGCAAGACGTTGAGCTTGAAGTGACTGGGCTGCAAGTCGAGCTTGGGTCGCGACTTTCGAGGTATCAGCGAACCAACACGTCAGCAGACTACGACTGGCGCAACTTCCCGCTGTATCTGCAGTTCGACGGAGTCGATGACTTTCTGGAAGCGTCGCCCATTACCTTCGGGTCAGCGCTTCTTGTGTCCGGCTTTGCAGCCAGCCGCGAGGGCAATGCTTCGCTCGCGTCGGGTACGTTCGGCTCGTCCCCATACTACGGAATCGTTTCGTCAACATCCGGTCCATCGTCTTCGACACACGTCGGTGCTGGCAGCCCGACTATTTCCGTCGATGGGGAGCCGGTGGCGAATACTCGCGCACAGCTGGACGCAGTATGGGGTGGCGCCAAGGTCGTTCGATACGCCGGACTCAACCTCGGCGCGTGGACAAAGAGCGTCATCGGCATGTACACGGGCTTCCCGGGGATGCGGCAGCTCTACGGCCATGTAATGGCTCCCGACGGCGCCGGTGTGGGCGAAAAGATCGACAAGTTCCTGAAGGCGCGGATGGCGTAACGGAAAAATACGCCCAGCAAGAGCGGCCCGGACGGCACCATGGCGCTATGGGCATAGCGCCCGCATCCCATTCGAGGCTCGCCAGTGACGCTTCCAGCAGCATGGAAAATGGTCCCGGTCACGGCGACCTACCGCAACATCGACGGAACCCCGGCGCGGGGCTCCGTCACCTTCACGATCCCGCAGGCGATCGTCGTGGACGGCGTCGTCGCTGTCCCGAAGATCATCACCGCCACGCTCGACGCGAGCGGAAGCATCGCGCTAGAGCTGCCGGCGACAAACGACCCGGACCTGAGCGTCACCGACTGGGCGTATACCGTCACCGAGCGATTCCCCGGCGGCCGCAAGCCATTCATGATTTTCGTGGAGCACGACGCTGGCGCGATCGACCTCGCGGCCGTCGCGCCGGTGGTGCCCGCGTCGCAGCTGGTGAGCACGCGCGGCCCGCGCGGGCCCATGGGGGACGTGACGCCTGCAGCGCTCGCCGCCAAGGAGGCCGCAGAGTCCGCAGCTGGCGCGGCCGTGAACGCCAGCGAGGCCGCCGCCGGCGCGCA
>DATBUS010000031.1:0-11592 GCA_036515815.1 Luteimonas sp. | reverse complement strand
TCACCGCTGAGGAACACCAGGATGTCGCCGCGGCTCTCGCGGCCCAGCTCGTCGACCGCCGCGGCGATGCCGTCGATGAGGTCGACCGGCTCCTCGCGGCTCTCCTCGGTCTCCTCCAGCAGCGGCCGGTAACGCACCTCGACGGGATAGGTGCGCCCGGACACCTCGATCACCGGCGCGGGCCCGTGCGGTCCGGCGAAGTGCTCGGCGAAGCGCTGCGTCTCGATCGTCGCCGACGTGATGATCAGTTTGAGGTCGGGACGCTGCGGCAGCAGCTGCCTGAGGTAGCCGAGGATGAAATCGATGTTGAGGCTGCGCTCGTGCGCCTCGTCGATGATCAGGGTGTCGTAGCGCGACAGCCAGCGGTCGGACTGGATTTCGGCCAGCAGGATGCCGTCGGTCATGAACTTGACCGCCGTCTGCTCGCCCACGTTCTCGGTGAAGCGCACCTGGTAGCCGACGGCACCGCCGAGCGGCACCCGCAGCTCCTCGGCCACGCGCCGCGCCACCGCGCGGGCGGCGATGCGGCGCGGCTGGGTGCAGCCGATCATGCCGGCCGCGCCTCGTCCCGCCGCCAGGCACAGCTTGGGCAGCTGCGTTGTCTTGCCCGAACCGGTCTCGCCGGCCACCACCACCACCTGGTGCGTGCGCAGCAGCTCGACGATGCGGTCGGCCTCACCGGCGATCGGGAGCGCGGGATCCACCTCCGCACGCGGCAGGCTGGCGGCGCGGGCTTCGCGCTGGGCAAGCGAGCGCGCCAGCGCGTCGTCGAAGGCCTTCCGGCGCTCGCCCGCGTCCGGCGCCTGGTCCCACCGCCGCCATAGTCCAAGCAGCCGGCCACGGTCGCGGCTCAGCGCGCCGTCGATGGCACGCCGTGCCGCACGCCTTGACGCAGGACTTGCATTCAGCCGGCTAGACTCGATTTCATTCATGCACGTGCCGCCCCTCGGGGGGCGTGTCATTCCCTCTCCCATCGCGCCCATTGTCGCGCGTCGACCAGAAAGGACACAGTGATGGCAAAGACCAGCAGCAAGACCCCTTCGAAAAAGAGCGCCGGCGCCGGCAAGGGCGCAACCCCCGCGGCGTCGCCGTCTCCGACCTCGATGGCCCCCGGCGTCGACATCGGCATCTCCGACGAGGACCGCAAGGCGGTGGCCGAGGACCTGGCCCAGTTCCTCTCCGACAGCTTCACGCTGTACCTCAAGACCCATAACTTCCACTGGAACGTGACCGGCCCGATGTTCAATTCGCTGCATGCGATGTTCATGGAGCAGTACACCGAGCAGTGGAATGCCCTGGACGAGACCGCCGAGCGCATCCGCGCGCTGGGCTACAACGCGCCGGGCTCGTATGCCGAATTCATCCGCCTGTCCTCGATCACCGAGGAGCCCGGCCTGACCGAGGCGCCCGACTGGCGCGACATGGTGCGCCAGCTGGTGGAGGGCAACGAGGCGGTGTGCCGCACCGCGCGCCGCGCCATCAGCCATGCCGACGAGGCCGGTGACGACCCGACCGTCGACCTCCTGACCCAGCGCCTGCAGGTGCACGAGAAGAACGCCTGGATGCTGCGTTCGCTCCTCCAGTAATCACGCCACCGCCGGGAATTCCCGGCAGGCGCCCCCCGCAACGCCCGACCCGATGTCGGGCGTTGCGCGTTCCGGGGCCTGAGACGGCCGACCGGTATCCTTGTCGCCATGAGCGACGCCGCGCACCGCATCCTGCAGGAAGTCTTCGGCCACGAGACCTTCCGCGGCCACCAGGCCGCGATCATCGACCACGTGGCCGGCGGCGGGGACGCCCTGGTCCTGATGCCGACCGGCGGCGGCAAGTCCTTGTGCTACCAGGTGCCGGCGCTGCTGCGCGAAGGCACGGCCATCGTCGTCTCGCCGCTGATCGCCCTGATGCAGGACCAGGTCGAGGCCCTGCGCCAACTCGGCGTGCGCGCCGCCTTCCTGAATTCCACGCTGGAGGGCGCCGAGGCGGCGGCGGTTGAGCGGGAACTTCGCGACGGCACCCTCGACCTTCTCTACGTCGCACCGGAGCGGCTGCTGACCGCGCGCTTCATGTCGCTGCTGGACGCCAGCAGGATCGCGCTGTTCGCCATCGACGAGGCGCACTGCGTGTCGCAGTGGGGGCACGACTTCCGCCGCGAGTACCGCGAGCTGACCGTGCTGCACGAGCGCTGGCCGCATGTCCCGCGCATCGCTCTGACCGCCACCGCCGACCCGCCGACCCAGCGCGAGATCGCCGAGCGCCTGCAGCTCGACGATGCGCAGCGCTTCACCAGTTCCTTCGACCGGCCCAACATCCGCTACACCGTGGTCAACAAGGATAACGGCAGCCGCCAGCTCCTGGATTTCATCGGCGGGCACCGGGGCGAAGCCGGCATCGTCTACTGCCTGTCGCGCAACAAGGTCGAGAAGACCGCGGCACTGCTGGTGGACGCCGGTATCGACGCCCTGCCCTACCACGCCGGGCTGGACGCCTCGGTGCGCGCCGCCAACCAGCGCCGCTTCCTGCTCGAGGACGGGGTCGTCGTGGTGGCGACGATCGCCTTCGGCATGGGCATCGACAAGCCCGACGTGCGCTTCGTGGCGCACATGGACCTGCCGAAATCGATCGAGGGCTATTACCAGGAAACCGGACGCGCCGGCCGCGATGGCGACCCGGCGGACGCCTGGATGTGCCATGGGCTGGGCGACGTGGTACTGCTGCGGCAGATGATCGACCAGTCCGAGGCCGGCGAGGAGCGCAAGCGCCTGGAGCACCGCAAGCTCGACGCACTTGTCGGCTATTGCGAAACCACGCGCTGCCGTCGCGAGGTGCTGCTGGCGAGCTTTGGCGAGGAGTACTCAGCCAGCGGCGCCGGCGCGTCCTGCGGCAACTGCGACAACTGCCTGTCGCCCCCGGAAACCTGGGATGCGACCGTGGCCGCGCAGAAGGCGCTGTCCTGCGTCTACCGCACCGGCCAGCGCTTTGGCGCGGCACACCTGATCGACGTGCTGCGCGGCTCGGACTCCGAGCGCATCCGCCAGTTCGGCCACGACGCGCTGAGCACCCATGGCATCGGCACCGACCTCGATGCCCGCACATGGCGCGGCGTCTTCCGGCAACTGGTGGCCGCGGGCCTGCTCGAGGTCGACAGCGAAGGCTATGGCGGCCTGCGCCTGACCGCGGACAGCCGCGAGGTGCTGCAGGGCCGCCGCGAGGTACTGCTGCGCAAGGAAGCACCGCGCACCGCGCGTGGCCGCGGTCGCGATGGCGAGGCCCGGGCCCGCCCTGCAGTGGAAGTGCCACGCGCCGACCAGCCGCTGTTCGAGTCGCTGCGAGCGATGCGCACGCGCCTGGCGCGCGAACAGGGCGTGCCGCCCTATGTGATCTTCCACGACGCCACGCTGCGCGAAATCGCGCGCCTGCGCCCGCGGACGCCCGGCGACCTCGCGCTCATCGGCGGCATCGGCGCCGGCAAGATCGAACGCTACGGCGACGAGGTGCTGGACGTGGTGTCCGAGGTCGAGGCGGCCTGAGCCGCCTCGCGACTCAAGGGCCGGTGACGGTGCAGGCCATGCTGAACGTGGCCGAGCCGCCCACGGGCAGCACCGGCACCGTCACCCCGGCCGCGGATTGCAGTTGTGCCACGGTAGGCGCGGCCGGGCACTCGGCGCCGCCGGCGGCCGCACAGCCCAGGGTGGCCGCGGTGCAGTCCAGCCCGGGCACCGCCGGATCGCGCAGGACGCTGGCGTCACCGCTGCCCTCGCCCGCATTGGCCACGGTGAGGGTGTAGGTGACCGTGTCTCCGACCAGCGCCTGCGCCGGACTCACCTGCTTGTCGACCGAGACGTCTGCGCGCGACAGGATCGCGATCGCATGGTCCTCGACCTCGCCGCTCGCGGCCACGCCGGTCGGCAATGCCACGTCGCTCGCGAGCAGCGCATAGCGCAGGCGGACGAAGGTCCGGCCCGGCACCAGCGCACCGGGCGAGTCCCAGACCAGCTGCGCGCTGCCGCCGACGCACGGAGCGGCAGCGCGCTCGTCGGCGTCGAAGCTTCCGTTCATGTCGAAATCGATCCAGCCGGCGACGGTGCCGCTGCCGCTGCAGGCGATCGACTCGCTCACCGGGTCGCCGGCCTGGTGGGTGTACAGCACGAAGTCGTCGCGCCAGGCGTCTTCTTCCGCGGCGCCACCGCTGCCGGTGCTGTCGTCGCCATCGGCGTTCGGCGTCGGCTGGTAGGCCAGCTCGACGTCGGGGCCGCGGGTGCCGAGGTAGTCGATCACCGGCGGTGCCAGGCCGCCGAGCGCGAACGAAGGCTGGTTGATGTTGACGGCGGCGTTGTTGGGCTGGAGGGCGTCGGGCAGCGGATTGAGTGCCTGCACGAGGTGCGATACCTCCCCGTAGCTGGCCGGCGCATCGCCGAAGTCGGCATACGGGGCCAGCACGCCGATGGCCATGGCGGTATTGCCGCCACCGGACATCGCGAAGTCGATCGACACGGCGAGGTTGCCTCCGGTGTGCGCACCGGGGCCGAACGACAGGAAGGTGACCGCGGCCGGGCTGGTACTGGAGCCGGATTCGCCACCGGGACCGAACTGGATCTGCTGGCGCCCATCGCCCAGGTTCTGCTTTCGCGCGTAGTAGTTGCGGCCGGACACCCGGTTCATCTCCACGATGTTCCAGGTCCCTGGCGCCGTTGCGCGCAGGAATTCCGCGGGACTTGCGACCGTGCCATTGCCGTTGAGCGATTCCGCATCGGCCATCACCACCCCGGGAATGCGGTAGGGCACGCCGCCCAGGGTCGCGTTGCAGGTCACGCGGTAGTTGGCAACGCCCTGGCTGGTGTAGATGCCCGTGACCAGCTGGTTGGCGCTGCCGGTGCCCGCGATGTTGTACAGGTCGTCGAGTGCGTCGCCGCTCCAGGTGCCCGGGCGGTAGCTCTTGATCGCGGTACCCGAGCGATTGCCCAGCGCGCAGGTGACTGCCAGTTGCACGCCCGGCACCACCTGCAGGCTGGCCGAAGTGCTGGACCCGTTGGCCAGACCGACGTCATGGGTTCCGTTGGTACCGCCGCCCCAGGTCAACCAGAGGACTTCGTTGCGGTACTGGCCCGTGCCACCGGAGGCGTAGTTGGCCGCCTGTACCTGCCCGGCACCGGCAAGTGCGGAGGCGACGGCCAGCGCGACCAGCGCGCGGCGCGCGGGGATGGAAGCAAGATTCATCTCATGGATCCTTGTCGAGGGTGCAGCACGATCAGTAGGTGCCGACGAAGTTCACGAACCACCCCTCGTGGTCGTAGTCGAAGTCGGTCAGGTCATCGCTGAACCCGGTGAAGTTGTAACCCGCGCCAAGGCGCAGGTTGGCGGTGATGTCGCGGTCCAGGCCAACCAGCCAGCCCCGGCGTGCGCCACCGTCTTCCACGTCCAGCCAGCGGTATTCCGCCAGCGCGTGCCACTGCCGGCGCAGCTCGTAGCGCACCTGCCCGGCGGCGAAGGTGGTTGCCGAATCGGCCCATTGCCCTGCGCCGCGGCCCATGCGCACTTCGCCTTCGCGCCGCGCGAGCTTGGCGGCCAGTTCCCAGTGGTGGTCGATGCGGTACACGCCCTCCAGCGAGAACACCTGCGACTTCTGGTCGTATTGCGCGCCACCGATCTGGCCGAGGGTGGCGAGGTCGTAGAGCCAGGTGTAGCGGCCGAACACGCCCCAGCGGCTGCCGTCCCAGGGGCGATAGGCGAAGCCGAGGTTGCCTTCGACGAACCTTGCGCCGGCGGCCGCGTCGATGCGGTCCTCGGTTTCGGAGTAGTTGAAGCGCGCGGCCAGGCGCCAGCTCTCGTTGACCTTGTGGCTCAGGCGGTTGGTGGTCACCCACTGCCGGCGCTGCTCGGCACCGGTGTCCTCGCGCCATTCCAGCTTGCTCTGCCACTCGGTGCGCGGCGAGGTGTGGCCACCCGACACGCTGATCGCGCGACGATCCACATCGCCCGCGCCGGTGTCGAGCTCGCCGTCACTAAGCGTGAAGCCGGCGTTCCAGCCCACCGCCGGGTAGAAGTCCATGCCGAAGGTGTGGGCAAGGCCGGCGGCGGCGCGCTCCTTCAGGAACTGGCTTTCGTTGAACACGTTGACCTGGTTGGACAGGCGCCAGCGCTGGCCGAGCGTCCAGCCGTTGCGGGCGTCGGGGTTGAACAGCGGGTCGTAGTCCGTGCGGTCGGTGGAGTGGGTGTAGCTGCCGTAGAAGCTGTGCGCCGGCGACAGGCGGTACTCACCGCCGGCCTGCAGCGCCTGGCCGCGGTCGCCGTCGGTGTATTCCAGGCCCAGCGTCGACAGGTTGGCGAAATGGTAGTTGCCGCCGATGCTGAAGGCGTCGTTGTCGGCATAGGCGCCGCCATCGTCATCGAGCGTGAACTGTGCGGTGCCGTGGACATCCAGCGCCGTGCCCACGCGCTGCGTGTAGCGCACTGCACCCAGGAGCCCCGCGGCGTTCGCGCTGGCGCGCTCCTCGTCGACACGGCGGAGTTCCGCGGCCAGCGTGGACGCTTCGCTGAAGCGCCACTCCAGCATCGCCTGGGCCTGCACCAGCGCTTCCTCGCCGCGCTCGGCGCGGGTGTAGCGGGCGTGCAGGCCGAGGTCCGGGGTGAACTGGCCCAGCACCTCTGCGCCCCGGGATTCCAGGGCCTCGCCGGTGTCCTGGCGGGCGATGGAATAGCCGGCGTCGACCTCGCGCCACCAGCCGCCCACGCTCCAGTCGAGCGCGGTCCAGCCGAGCTCGCGCAGGTTGGCGCGCGCCTCGACCGAGCTCGCCTCGCCTTCGCGGACGCCCTCGGGATTGAGGCGGGTGAAGTCCAGGCCGCCGTTGTCCGAGAAGAACACCGGTGCGCTGGTGGATTCGGTGCGCGCATGCTCGAGCCTGAGGTAGGTGCCCTTGCCAGCCTGCAACGTCAGGTCGGCACCGGTCAGCATGTAGTCCTCGCCCGAGCGGCCTTCCTGCACGCGGGTGATGCCGATGCCCACGTGGTCGCCAAGCCAGTGCTTCGCACGCAGGCCATAGGCCATCCGGTCGGCATCGAAACCGCTGGACACCCATTCGTAGTCGACCAGCAGGCGCTGCTCGAAGCCGTCCAGTGGCACGTCGCGGCTGAGCATCGGCAGGTTCTCGCGCGTCACCTGCATCAGCGGCCGCGTCAGCAGGATGCGGCCCTGCAGCTCGTCGATCTCGTAATCGGCGCCGCGCACCAGTTCCACCAGGCGCTCGACGCGGCCCGTGGTGAGGTCGCGGATCTCCAGCACCACGCGGTCCGAACCCGGCAGCACGTCGGTGTGGCGCAGGTAGTACAGGCTGCCGCCGGTGCCGAGGAATTCGCTGTGGCCGGGTGCGGTCTGCGATTCGGACGCGAACGCACGCACCTCGGTCCCAGGATCCCCCCAGGCATTGGCCGCGCGCGAGCGCCAGCTCACTGCCGCGCCATACAGCGAACGGACGTACTGGGCGTACTCGGTGCCGGTGATGCCGGTGGCGAAGTTGCCCCACAGCGCCTGGTTGCGGTCCCAGTCCAGGCGCAGGTAGAAGCGGCCCATGGTGTCGACGTCGCGCCAGGTCGTGGAGTCGTCGCCGTAGGTCGGGTAGTACAGGTCCGGGTCGAGGCGGCGGAACACATCCTGGGCATCGGCATCGGTGAAGCCGTCGAACAGGTCCTCGAGCGGGCGCTCGCGGGTGTCGGCCTGCGCGGTCAGCAGGTAGCGGCCTGCGAAGCGCGCCTTGGCATAGAAGGCGAGGCGGCCATCGGCGAGGATGTCGTCGTCGCGCCCGTCCTGCGCCAGCGCCCGGCCGGCGCCGCTGGAACCGTTCTCGTACACGGTCACGTCGGCCATGCCGATGCCGAAGAAGTAGCGGCCGCTGACCTCCACCTCGAGCTCGTGGCGCAGCGTCGCATCCTCGCCGGCATCGAGTTCGACGGCATAGCGGTGGACGCCGACAGGCTCGATGAACTCGGCCACGAACTTCCGCTCGAGGTCCACCGGATAGTTGTCGCCGTCGATGCGCAGCGCATGGCCTTCGGGCAGGTTGCGGCCCTGCAGGCGCACGCGCGAACCGCGCACGGGGATGTTCTGCTTCGCCAGCCCGTTGCCGGAAAAGGCATCGTCGACCAGGCTCTGCTCCAGCGCCTGCCCGGCATCGGCGAAGCGGCGGCTGTGCGCGGCCTCCACGCCGTCGCGCAGCGAGAGCGTGCCGCGCTCGGCCTCCTCTGGCCGCACCAGCTGCAGGCGGCGCGCATGCGTCTCGTCCCGGTTGCCGTCGTCATCCCAGGCGCGCAGCACGTAGGCCAGTTCGTCGCCGGCGCGGAACGTGCCTGCGCCGGAAAGGTCCCCGTCCCACTCGGCCTGGCTGGTCGCCGCGACCTCGAGCGGAATGCGCGCGATCGGCGCCACCAGGTCGGCGTCACTGGCACGGAACACCGCCACTTCCATGCCCCGGATGAAGCGCGGGTAGTTGTTGCGCACGTAGAAGCGCACCGGCCTGGTCAGCGCGCGGCCGTCGAAACCGGCCATGGTCGGTGCCGAGATCGACAGTTCGGGCTGGCCGAGATTGGGATCCTCGGTGGCCCACAGCACGCCGCCGCCCGGCAGTTGCACCTGGAAGCGGCCCTGGGCCACGGCGCGGCCGGGCGTTTCCAGGGCCATGGCGACGCGGCGATCGGGCTGCAGTGCCTCGGACGAGGACGCCGGCGACGTGCCTTCGGTCACCGGCATGTCGTAGCTGCGCGTGCGCAACCGGAACAGCAGGCCTTCGTCGCTGTGGCAGCCGACGCCGTCGCAGCTGGTGGCGTTGTTTTCAGCCGCCGCGGCGCTGTTCGCACCGTCGGGCCGGGCCACGGCAGGCGCCTGTGCGGGCTCCTGCGCCGAGGCGGCCTGGGCCATGCCGGCCAGCAGGCCGATCAGGGTGTAGTCAAGCAACTTCATCTTCATGTCCGCCCCGCCCCTCACCAGGTACCGCCGACGGGAGCCGTCGGGTCCGCACTCGATTCCACGCGCAGGCGAGCCCGCGCCTCCGGTCCCAACCGTTCCGCCAGCGCGGCGTGCACCGCCTGCGCACGACGCAGGCCGAGCGCAGTGTTGTAGGCGTGCGAGCCGCGTACGTCGGTGTGCCCGACGATCGCGACCGAGCCACCACCCAGCGCGTCCAGCCGCTTCGCCACCGCGTCGAGCAGCGACACGAACTCCGGACGGATCTCCGCGCGGTCGGTGTCGAACAGCACCGTTCCGAGGAAGGTGTCGCCACCCTCGAGGCCGGCGACGGCACCCGCATCCACGTCCGTGACCAGCCCGATCCGCAATGCGGATGCGGCGGAGCCGGACACCTGTGCCTGCAGCGCGTCGCGCAGCGAGGTGGCGCGGGCGAAGGCCAGGGCTTCGTCGCCGGCCGAGGCGGTGATCGTCACCTCCCCTCCGCCGTGTTCCTCGACCTTCGCGGCGATGCGCCCGACCACTGGCAGGTGTTCTTCGCGGAGCACCGCGCTACCGGGGGCGAAGACCACCTCGCCCAGCTCCAGCTCGAGCACGCGGCGGCCGCCCCCGATTTCCCGCACGGGCAGCTTCACGCCGAAGTCGAAGCGCACCGGCAGGCCCGGGGTCACGCGGCGCAGCAGCGGGTTGTCGGTGGTGAACGCCGTGCCCGGCGGCAACGTGGCCGGATCGACCTTCAGCACCAGGTTGCGTCCGCGTACCCAGCCACCGCCGTGGATGTCGGCGAGGTGGTAGCGGCCGTACTCGTCGGTCTCCACCAGCAGGCCTTCCACGGTGGCGATGCGCACGCCGGCGATGCCGCGCTCGTCGACGCCTTCGCTCGACACCACGTACTCCACCGCGATGCCGCCCTCGACCTGCGCCACGCGACGCGTGACCGCCGGTGCCGCGGCGTTGAGCCCGCGCGCCGCGTCGCCGCTGGTCTCGACGCGGGTGCTGCCGTCGGCCTCCATGCGCACGCGCACCCCCTGTGCGGTGTCGAGCCCGAAGTCACCGGTGAAGGCAGGTTCGCGCAGCATCTGGCGGATCACGATCCGCGGTGCCGGCTGGCCGACGGACTCGCGGGCGGCAAGGTCGCCGAGTGCCAGGCCCGCGAGCAGCGGCGCGCTGGCATCGGCCACCGGCTCCGGGCCATGGCCGCGGTCGATGGTGGTCGAGCCGGGCACATACGCGGCTGGCTCGAAGCCACCCTGCACGCGGATATCGCCCAGCCTGGCGCTGTCCTGCCAGCCGTCGCCGTCCCGGTCGTCGAACACCGTGCCGAACACCAGGCTGTCGTCGAGCATCGGATCGGACTCGATTACCAGCTGCGCAGTGGCGGTATTGGACACCGTCTCACCGCTGCCGTTGAGCGCCACGGCCGTGTTGACGTGCACGCCGGTACGGACGCCGGCACCGACGCGCAGCAGGTAGGTGATCGTCGCCCGCTGGCCGACCACGATATCCAGCCCGCCGATGCGCAGCGGATGGCGCGTTGCCCCCAGGTCGAAGGCGCCGTCGCCATCGGCCACCGTCATCGAATCCTCGACGTAGGTGAAGCCGGTCGGCGGGGTGTCGAGCACGGTGCCGTCGCGGACGTTGAGCGTGCCGACGTTCTCGACGGTGAGCGTGTAGCGCACCAGATCGCCGATGCGGGCATCACGGGCACCGACCACCTTGGTGATGCGCAGCGCGGCCTCGTCGGCGAGCTCGTGCGTGGTCGCGCAGCTGGTGCACTCGGGTGCCGTGCCACCGGTGGATTCACCGACGACGACGTTGGCGATGGACGACGCGGCGTCCGCGGTGACCGTGGCCGGATACACGAAGGTGTAGCGGCCCGGCACCGTGCCCACAGGCAGGACGCAGCGGATGGTGTCGCCGGCCAGGCTGCATTCCGCCGGCAGGGTGCCGATGGCGAGGCCCGCGTCCGGGGTGTCGACCAGGGTGACGTCGGCCCGCGTGGCGGCGTCCTCGACCAGCACCTCGAGCGTGTACTCGATGGTGTCGCCGACGGCCACTTCCGCACCGCTGCCCGGGTTGGACGACTTGGCGATGCTCACCCGCGGCTGGGCGAGCATGTGCGTGGTGCTGCAGGTGGCGCACTCCGGCGGCGTCCCGACGCTGCCGCCGGTGGCGACCACGACGTTGCGCAGCTCGCCGCTGGCATCGGCCTCGACCAGCGCCGTGTACGAGAGGCGGTAGGTGCCCGGGAGGGTGCCGACCGGCAGCGTGCACTCGAGCGTGCCCGTGCAGGCGAAGGCTCCGGCGTCCACCACCTCGCCGAAGGCCAGGCCCTCGCCCAGTGTGTCGACCAGGGTCAGCACCTCGGTGGTCACCGAATTGCGCACCTCGGCGGTCAGCGTGTAGGTCACCACGTCGCCGGCGCGCACCTCGGAGCCCGGTGCCGGGTTGGCGTCCTTGCGCACGACCACGACCACGGCCTCGATCGGATGCTCGGTCGAGCAGGTGGTGCACACCGGATCCGGATCGCCGCCCGGCGGGTTGCTGGCGACGACGACGTTGCCGACCGAGCCGGTGGCATCGGCGTCGACGATCGCGGTGTAGCGGACCTCGTAGCTGCCCGGGAGCTGGCCGGCCGGCAG
>DATBUS010000030.1:0-2706 GCA_036515815.1 Luteimonas sp. | reverse complement strand
CAGCTTGGGCTGCTTCGCCAGCGCACGGGCAAGCGCCACGCGCTGGCGCTGCCCGCCGGAAAGCTGGTGCGGCTTGCGGTTGCCCAGCTGCGGCATGCGCACCAGCTCGAGCATCGCCTGCACCCGGTCGCGGATCTCGCCTGCGCCCAGTCGGTCCTGGCGCAGGCCGAAGGCGATGTTCTGCGCCACGCTCATGTGCGGAAACAGCGCGTAGCTCTGGAACATCATGTTCACCGGCCGCTGGTACGGCGGCAGGTGGGTGACATCGAGCCCGTCGATGAGGATGCGGCCCTGGTCCGGCGCCTCCAGTCCCGCGAGGATGCGCAACAGCGTGCTCTTGCCCGAACCCGAGCCACCGAGCAGCGCAAAGAACTCGCCGCGATAGATGTCGAGCGTGACGTCGTCGCAGGCGTAGACCTTGCCGAAGGTCTTGGTCACGCCCTCGATGCGCACGAACGGCTGCGCGCCAGGGTCACGCCAGGGTTCGGAGGCCAGGCTGCGCGCGGGAACCGACATCGCCTAGCGGCCGCTCTTGATCGAAGTCCAGGCGCGCACGCGCTGGCGCTGCACGTCCTCGGGCAGCGAGGTCGGGTCGACCAGCCGCGCACGCACCTCGTCGGGCGGGTACACACCGGTGTCGGCCGCGATCCCGGGATCGACCAGGGACGTCGCCGCCAGGTTGGCATTGGCGTAGGCCACGTGGTCGGTCACCGCCGCGATCACCTCCGGCTGCATGAGGTAGTCCAGGAAGGCGTGCGCGTTCTGCGGGTGGCGCGCGTCCTTCGGGATCGCGACGACGTCCATCCAGCGGATCGCGCCTTCCTTCGGGATCACGTAGCGGATGTCCGGCGCGGTGCCGCCGGTGGCCTCGGCAGCCTCGGCCGCGACGTCGCGCGCCTGGCCGATGTCACCGGAATAGCCCATCACAAGGCAGGCATCGCCATTGGCCAGCGCATCCTTGTACTCGGCGTTGTTGAAGGTGCGGATATGCGGGCGGATCGCGGCATACACCTGCCGTACCGCCTCGATCTCGTCGGCGCTGCCGGCATTCGGATCGCGCCCCAGCCAGATCAGCGCCGCGCCGAACGCCTCCTGGTCGTCATCGAGCACGTGGATGCCGCACGACGCCAGCTTCTCCGCATTCGCGGGGTCGAACAGCAGCGCCCAGCTGTCCAGCGGTGCGTCCGGCCCCAGCGCGGCAGTGACCTTCTCCACGTTAACGCCCAGTCCGGTGGTGCCCCACATATACGGCACGACATGCGCGTTGCCCGGATCGATGTCGGTCAGCCCCTGCATGATCGACGGATCGAGGTGCTGGAGGTTCGGGAGCTTCGACCGGTCGAGTTCGGCGAACAGGCCGGCGGCGATCTGGCGCTGGGCGAACGGCCGCGCCGACGGGAAGACCACGTCGTAGCCGGAGCTGCCGGCGGTCAGCTTGGTCTCGAGCGTCTCGTTCTCCGCATAGACGTCGTAATTGACCCGGATGCCGGTCGCCTCCTCGAAGTTGGCGATCGTGTCCTCGGCCACATAGTCCGACCAGTTGTAGACGTTGAGGACCTTGTCCTCGGCGCCGCCGGCACCGGAACTGCCCGGTTCGGGCTGGCTGCCACCGCAGGCGGCGAGGATCAGGACGCAGGCAAGCGGCGCGAGGCGCAGGGACACGGCAATTCTCCGGGGGGGATGGAAAGAGGTGCATGTTCGAAGCGCACCCGGCGACTGTCAACGCGAATTTACGCGTGCAGCACTCGAGCATATACTGGGCGGTTTCCCCCAAGAGACACGCCATGACCAGGTTCCCGCTGCGCGCGACCCTCGCGGCCGCGCTTGCCGCCGCCGCCCTCCCCGCCTTCGCCCAGGATGGCGCCGGCGGATCCGCCTGGAGCTTCGGCGGCGAAGTGACCGCCGCCAGCGACTACGTCTGGCGCGGCGTGTCCCAGACGATGGAAGATCCTGCACTGCAGCTCGAGGCCACGGTGGAGCACGCCAGCGGCTTCTACCTCGGCGGGTTCGCCTCCAACGTCGACTTCGGCGACAGCGACGACGGCATCGACCACGAAGTCAGCGCCTACATTGGCTGGGCCGGAGACCTCGGCGCCGGCACCGACCTCGACGTCTTCGTCTCGCGCGTCGCCTACCCCGGCCACAACGGCGCCGACTACGACATCGACTACACCGAGATCGAAGCGACCCTCGGCTTCGCGGAGTACTACAGCGTCGGCGTCGCCTACTCACCCGACATCTTCAACATGGGCGGCAAGGGCTGGTACTACTCCGCCGGCGCCGCCTTCCCGCTGGGCGACAGCGGCTTCACCCTCGGCGCCCACGCCGGCCACTACGACCTCGACGATGCCGTCGGCGACAGCTACAGCGACTGGCTGGTCTCGCTCGACCGCGACTTCGGCCCGATCAACGCCCGCCTGCAGTACAGCGACACCGCCGGCTTCAACGACGCCGTGGCCGAAGCCGTCGGCGACGCCACCCTGGCCGACGGCCGCACCGCCCTCCTCCTGACCTGGGCGTTCTGAGCCCGACCCCGAAACGATAGAGCCGTGCGGCCGCGAGCGGTCGCCTTTGCCCAAACGGCCAGCGCCCTTGATCTTCACCCCCGGAGCCGACCATCTCCGGAGCCCGGGCCGTGCCCGGGGGGTGTGCGGAGAGCCGGCCATGGATGGCCGGCGCCCGGCCTTGGGAGCAGGACGCGGACAG
>DATBUS010000029.1:0-7852 GCA_036515815.1 Luteimonas sp. | reverse complement strand
GGACGGCGTGCAGCACCTGATCGCCGCCCGGCTGGAAGCGCTCAATCCGCTGCTGGGTTCGCTGGCGACGCAGTCGCGCGATTTCCATTGAGAAGGCGCTGGCCGCACCGGCAACCGACCGGGCTGCAAACGAAAACGCCGGCACGAGGCCGGCGTTTTCGCTGCGATGCGGTCGGACCTCAGTGCTTGAGGTTCTTGCGCAGGCGCTCGAGCGCGGAGAGCTGCGCGATCGACATCGCGAGCTGGGTCTGCGCTTCCTCCAGGCTCATCTTCGGATCCTTGTTGGCCAGCACGCGCTCGGCTTCTTCCTTCGCCGCACGCACCGCCGCCTCGTCGATGTCCTCGGCGCGGACCGCGGTATCGGCCAGCACCGTCACCACGCTCGGCTGCACCTCGAGGATGCCGCCGGAGATCGCGAAGTCCAGCTGCTGGCCGCCCGGCACGGTCACCACGACCTTGCCCGGCTTCAGGCGGGTGATCAGCGGCGCGTGCTTGGGCGCGATGCCCAGCTCGCCGAGTTCGCCGGTCGCGACGACCAGCTCGGCGTCGCCGCTGTAGATCTCCTGCTCGGCGCTGACGATGTCGCAACGGATGGTGGATGCCATGTCTTTCTCGCTTGGTTCGGAGGGCGTCGGCGCCGACTCACATCGGCGCCGTGCAGATCAGACGGCTCAGCCGCCGATCTTCTTGGCCTTCTCGAAGGCTTCCTCGATGCCACCGACCATGTAGAACGCCTGCTCCGGCAGGTGGTCGCACTCGCCCTCGACGATCATCTTGAAGCCGCGGATCGTGTCCTTCAGCGAGACGTACTTGCCCGGCGAGCCCGTGAACACTTCGGCCACGTGGAACGGCTGCGAGAAGAAGCGCTCGATCTTGCGCGCGCGCGACACGGCCTGCTTGTCCTCTTCGCTCAGCTCGTCCATGCCCAGGATCGCGATGATGTCCTTGAGCTCTTTGTACTTCTGGAGCGTCGACTGCACCTTGCGCGCGACCTCGTAGTGCTCGGTGCCGATCACGTTCGGGTCGAGCTGGCGCGAGGTCGAGTCGAGCGGGTCGACCGCCGGATAGATGCCGAGCGAGGCGATGTTACGGCTCAGCACGACGGTGGCGTCGAGGTGGGCGAACGTGGTCGCCGGCGACGGGTCGGTCAGGTCGTCCGCGGGCACGTACACGGCCTGGATCGAGGTGATCGAGCCGGACTTGGTCGAGGTGATGCGCTCCTGCAGGACGCCCATTTCCTCGGCGAGCGTGGGCTGGTAGCCCACCGCCGACGGCATGCGGCCCAGCAGCGCCGACACTTCGGTACCGGCCAGGGTGTAGCGGTAGATGTTGTCGACGAACAGCAGCACGTCCTTGCCGCGGCCCGACTCGTCCTTCTCGTCGCGGAAGTATTCCGCCATGGTCAGGCCGGTCAGGGCGACGCGCAGGCGGTTGCCCGGCGGCTCGTTCATCTGGCCGTAGACCATCGCCACCTTGTCGAGGACGTTGGAGTCCTTCATCTCGTGGTAGAAGTCGTTGCCCTCGCGGGTGCGCTCGCCCACGCCGGCGAACACCGACAGGCCCGAGTGCGCCTTGGCGATGTTGTTGATGAGTTCCATCATGTTGACGGTCTTGCCGACGCCGGCGCCGCCGAACAGGCCGACCTTGCCGCCCTTGGCGAAGGGGCACATCAGGTCGATGACCTTGATGCCGGTCTCGAGCAGCTCGGTGGACGAGGACTGGTCCTCGTACGACGGCGCCGAGCGGTGGATTTCCCAGTGCGCCGAAGCGTCGACCGGGCCGGCCTCGTCGATCGGACGGCCGAGCACGTCCATGATGCGGCCCAGCGTGCCGGCGCCGACGGGGACCGAGATCGCGGTGCCGGTGTTGGTGGCCACGAGGTTGCGCTTCAGGCCGTCGGTCGAGCCGAGCGCGATCGCGCGCACGATGCCGTCGCCGAGCTGCTGCTGCACCTCGAGGGTGATCTCGGTGCCTTCGACCTTCAGTGCGTCGTACACCTTCGGCACTTCGCTGCGCGGGAACTCCACGTCGACGACCGCGCCGATGATCTGAACGATCTTGCCCTGGTTGCTCATTGCCTGTTCCTCTGAAACTCGCTGACTTTGTGGGAGCGGCCTTGGCCGCGATTTCGGGATCGGCCGCTGTCGGCCGCTCCCACACACGTTTGCATCAGACCGCGGCGGCGCCGCCCACGATCTCGGAGATTTCCTGCGTGATCGCCGCCTGGCGGGCCTTGTTGTAGACCAGGTTCAGCGTGTCGATCAGCTTGGTCGCGTTGTCGCTGGCCGCCTTCATCGCCACCATGCGCGCGGCGTGTTCGGACGCGATGTTCTCCATCACCGCCTGGTACACCAGCGACTCGATGTAGCGGGTCAGCACGTGCTCGAGCACGGTCTGCGCATCGGGTTCGTACAGGTAATCCCAGTCATGGGTGACGAGCTTCTCGTCCGACGGCGGCAGCGGCAGCAGCTGGTCGAACGCGGCGCGCTGGGTCATCGTGTTGACGAAGTCGTTGTAGACCATGAACACGCGGTCCAGCCGGCCCTCGGTGTAGCCGTCCAGCATCACCTTGACGATGCCGATGAGCTGCTCCAGCTCCGGGTTGTCGCCCAGGTGGGTCACGCTGGCCAGCATCCCCACCTTGAGGCGGCGGAAGAACACCGTCGCCTTCTGGCCGATGGTGACCACGTCGACCTCGACGCCCTTTTCCTGCCACTGGCGCATCTCGCCCAGCAGCTTGCGGAACAGGTTGTTGTTGAGGCCGCCGGCCAGGCCGCGGTCCGACGACACGATCACGTAGCCAACGCGTTTGACGTCGGCGCGTTCCACCAGGAACGGGTGCTGGAAGTCGGTGTTCGCCTGCGCGAGGTGGCCGATCAGCTGCTTCATCGCACGGGCGTAGGGCCGCGAGGCCTTCATGCGCTCCTGCGCCTTGCGGATCTTCGAAGCCGAGACCATTTCGAGCGCGCGCGTCACCTTGCGGGTGTTCTGCACGCTCTTGATCTTGGTTTTGATTTCTCTGCCGCCGGCCATTGGTCGCTCTCTTCGCTAAGGGGTCTGGGATCGGTGTCGTGGGCTGGGCCCGCGCTTACCAGGAACCCGTCGCCTTGTAGTCCTCGATGCCCTTGCGGAACGCGGCTTCAATCTCGTCGTTCCAGGCACCGCTGCCGTTGATCTTCGAGACCAGCTCGCCGGCGGTGTTGTCGAAGTGGGCGTGCAGGCCCTCCTCGAAGGCACCGATGCGGTTGACCGGCACGTCGTCGAGGTAACCCTCGTTGACGGCGTAGATCGACAGCGCCTGGTGGGCGATCGACATCGGCAGGTACTGCTTCTGCTTCATCAGCTCGGTGACGCGCTGGCCGCGCTCGAGCTGCTTGCGCGTGGCATCGTCGAGGTCGGAGGCGAACTGCGCGAACGCCGCCAGCTCGCGGTACTGCGCCAGCGAGATGCGGATGCCGCCCGAGAGCTTCTTGATGATCTTGGTCTGCGCCGAGCCACCCACGCGCGACACCGAGATACCGGCGTTCACGGCCGGGCGGATGCCGGCGTTGAACAGGTCGGTCTCGAGGAAGATCTGGCCGTCGGTGATCGAGATCACGTTGGTCGGCACGAACGCGGACACGTCGCCGGCCTGGGTCTCGATGATCGGCAGGGCCGTGAGCGAGCCGGTCTGGCCCTTCACTTCACCGTTGGTGAACTGCTCGACGTACTCCTCGGACACGCGCGCGGCGCGCTCGAGCAGGCGGGAGTGCAGGTAGAACACGTCGCCCGGGTAGGCCTCGCGGCCCGGCGGGCGGCGCAGCAGCAGCGAGATCTGGCGGTAGGCCACGGCCTGCTTGGACAGGTCGTCGTAGACGATCAGCGCGTCCTGGCCGCGGTCCATGAAGTACTCGCCCATGGTGCAGCCCGAGTAGGCGCTGATGTACTGCATCGCGGCCGACTCGGACGCGGTCGCGGCCACCACGATGGTGTGCGCCAGCGCGCCGTTCTCTTCCAGGCGGCGCACGATGTTCGCGACCGTCGAGGCCTTCTGGCCGATGGCGACGTACACGCACTTGATGCCGGTGCCCTTCTGGTTGATCACCGCGTCGATGGCCATCGCGGTCTTGCCGGTCTGCCGGTCGCCGATGATCAGTTCGCGCTGGCCGCGGCCGATCGGGATCATGGCGTCGACCGACTTGTAGCCGGTCTGCACGGGCTGGTCGACCGACTTGCGCCAGATCACGCCCGGCGCCACGCGCTCCACCGGCGCGGTCTGCGTGGCGGCGATGGGACCCTTGCCGTCGATCGGCTCGCCCAGCGCGTTGACCACGCGGCCAAGCAGCTCCGGGCCGACCGGCACTTCGAGGATGCGGCCGGTGGTCTTGGCCACGTCGCCCTCGCGCAGGTGCTCGTAGTCACCCAGCACCACGGCGCCGACCGAATCGCGCTCGAGGTTGAGTGCGAGTGCGAACGTGTCGTTCGGCAGCTCGATCATTTCGCCCTGCATCACGTCGGCCAGGCCGTAGATGCGCACGATGCCGTCCGACACGGACGTGACCGTGCCCTCGTTGCGCGCCTCGGCGGCCAGCTTGACCTTCTCGATGCGGCTCTTGATCAGTTCGCTGATTTCAGAGGGGTTGAGCTGGGTGCTTGCCATTTCCGGTTCCTCGGTGCGCGCCAGCGGAGGTGGTGCGCGGTAAGTGGATCTTGTGGTGGCCGTCGGGTCCGGCGGGGCCGGGGCCGCGATGACCTGGGTACTTGATCGAAAGCTGAAGCCATCGCAGCCATGGCTGCTCCTACAGCTTCTCCTGCGTGCCAGCTGTTCCTACGCGCTCAGCGCCGACTGCAGGCGCGCGAGCTTGCCGCGCAGCGAGCCATCGATCACGACGTCGCCGGCGCTGATCACGGCACCGCCGATCAGGGCCGGATCGACCGCGGTATCGACTTCGACGGCGGCACCGAAGCGACGCTCGAGCGCGGCGCGGATACCGGCCATCTCCGATTCCGACAGTTCGGCCGCCGAGGTCACCGTGGCACGCACGACGTTCTCGGCCGCGGCGCGCAGGTCCTCGTAGAGGCCGGCGATCTCGGGCAGTTGCGCCAGGCGGCCGTTCGATGCCAGCAGCGCGAGGAAATCGCGCTGCGCATCGTCGGCACCTTCGGCTGCCAGCAGGCCGACGGCGTCGGCATCGGACAGCGAGGGATGGCCCAGCAGCGGTGCGACGCGCGGGTCGGCGGCGACGCGGGCGGAGAACGCCAGCGCCTTCGACCAGCCCGCGAAGTCGCCGCGGTCGCGCGCGATCGCGAACGCCGCACGGGCGTAGGGACGGGCGAGGGTGATCTCCTGGCTCATCGGGATCAGATCTCCGCGGCGAGTTCGTCGAGGAGCGCCTTGTGGGCGCTGGCGTCGATCTCACGCTTCAGGAGCTTCTCCGCGCCGGTGACGGCGAGCACGGACACCTGGCGGCGCAGGTCCTCGCGGGCACGGTTGGCCGAAGCCTCGATTTCCGCGTCGAACATGGCCTTCTGCCGGATGGCCTCGGTCTGCGCTTCGACGCGCGCGGCCTCGACGATCTGGTTGGCGCGCTGGTGTGCCTGGTCGATGATCTCGTTGGCCTTGGTGCGCGCGGCCTTGAGCTCCTCGTTCGCCTTGTCCTGGGCCTGCGCGAGCGCGCGCTGGCTGTTGTCGGCGGCGGCGAGGCCCTCGGCGATCTTCTGCTGGCGCTCCTCGATAGCCCTGAGCAGCGGCGGCCAGACGAAGGTGGCGATCAGCCAGATCAGCGCGGCAAACGAAAGTGCCTGGGCGATCAGGGTGAGATTGATGTTCATGGCGTTGCCTGTCCTGGTGGTCGGGGCATGCGAGGGCATGCCGGCCCTGTTGCGTGGCCCGGGCGGCGCGTGCCGCCCGTGCCGTGCGCGACCGGGATCAGCCGCCCAGCTGCGCCAGAGCGTTGGTCCACGGACCGATGAACGGGCTGGCGAAGGCGAACAGCAGGCCGACGGCGACCGAGATGATGAACGCGGCGTCGATCAGGCCGGCGGTGATGAACATGCGAACCTGCAGCACCGGGATCAGCTCGGGCTGGCGCGCGGCCGACTCGAGGAACTTGCCGGACATGATGGCGAGGCCGAGGCCGGCACCGAGCGCGGCGAGGCCGATCATGATGCCGATACCGAGGGCGGTCGAGGCCTGGACCTGGGCAAGCGTGGCGAGGATGGTTTCCATGGTTATCTCCGGGCGTGGTGCTTTGAGGTTGGACGAAAGGGTTTAGGGGTGGAACTCGGGTGCTTGAGCCCGCGGACTCAGTGGCTGTCTTCGGCGAGGCTCAGGTAGACGATCGAGAGCATCATGAAGATGAAGGCCTGCAGCGGAATCACCAGGATGTGGAAGATCATCCAGCCGAAGCCGAACAGGGCACCACCGATGAGGCCGAGGATGCTGGCGCCGCCAAGCACCCAGATCAGCAGGAACACGATCTCGCCGCCGAACATGTTGCCGAACAGTCGCATCGCAAGCGAAATCGGCTTGGACAGCCACTCGACGATGTTGAGGATGAGGTTGAACGGCATCATCCACTTGCCGAAGGGCGCGGTCAGGAACTCCTTGGAGAACCCGCCGATGCCCTTCGAGCGCAGCGCGAAGAACAGCATCAGGAAGAACACGCTGATCGACAGGCCGAGCGTGGCGTTCACGTCGGCGGTCGGGACCGGCTTCCAGTACTCGACGCCCACCCAGGACAGCGGGATGGCGAAGAAGTCGGCCGGGATGAACTTCAGCATGTTCATCATCAGGATCCAGAAGAACAGGGTGATCGCGATCGGCGTCACCAGCTTGCTGGAACCGTGGTAGGTGTCGCGGGCCTGGCGGTCGACGAACTCAAGCAGGATCTCGACGAAGGCCTGCCACTTGCCGGGGACGCCGGCCGTGGCGCGGCGGGTGCCGGCCCAGAACAGGAAGGTGATCAGCAGCCCCATCGCCAGCGAGCTGACCAGGGTGTCGACGTGGAGCGTCATGAAGCCGCCCTCGCCGACCGATGCGGTCAGGTTCTGCAGGTGGTGCTGGATGTAGCTGGTGGGGGTGAGATCCGCCGCAGCCGCCATGTCAAGGATTCCCGTTTCGATGTCCGCTGGCCATGGCCAGCACCTGTGCCACCAGGGCGACGACAGCGCCCCCGATCACGGCGAGGGGCGGCAGCTTCGCCACTCCGATCGCGATGAACAGCGTCGCGATCACCACCACCCACTTCGCCAGCAGTCCCAGCACCAGCCGCGAAAGCGCGCCGGCCGCGGGAGCGATGCCACCACGCAGCGCGAGCACGCCATACAGCGCGCCGCCCGCGGCGATGGCCCCGCCGCCCGCCAGTGCCGCAAGCGACCAGGCCGACCCCTTTGCGAGCAGCACAAGCGAAAGCGCGGCGACCGCGACCGCCTGGAAGGTGATCGTGCGCCGCACCAGCCGCGTGCCAGCGGCAAGGGGATTGAGCATGGTGTCCTGTGACCCTGGTGCAGGAGCCGGTCCGGTTTGAATCGGCCCCGTAGAGCCCCGGAAGTATAGCAGTGACTCGCGGTCCGGGGCCAATGCCGTGTCGGATGGTTCGGCGCCGGGGCCGCCGGCCGCGATCCGTCCGGACGACGCATGCCGCCCCACGCCCGCGCAGCGGCGGGAGCACGCCCAATTCAGAAAAAAGCGCCCGCGCCGCGGAACCATGCATCCTTCCCCGCTGTCCCAGTCCGTGCGCGACCCGTGCGCCCTCCTCGTCGATCCGCATGGGCCCGCAGAAGCCCCGGCCAAGGCCGGGGCTTCGACCTGTCTGTGCCCGGGCCCTGCACCAGCACGGCGGAATCCGCGCAAGGGATGGAGCCCACGACG
>DATBUS010000028.1:0-9764 GCA_036515815.1 Luteimonas sp. | reverse complement strand
CGCGCGGCGGCGTGCCGCAGCAGCGCGCGGTGGCCCAGGTGCAGGCCGTCGAAGGCGCCGATGCAGGCCACGCTGCCTTCGGGGCACAGGGGCTCGCCGTCGACGTCGCGGAACAGCTGCTTCATGGGATCCAGTGTGGTGTGGCGCGGCCGCCCGCGGCAGCGCGCCCGGGCGGAGTCGGCCCGCAAGTATAGCGAGCGCGCGACGGGCCGCCCCAGCGGGCCACGGCGGTCAGTGCCTCAGGTGCCGCGGCCGCAGGCCCATGGCCAGCATCGCGACCGCGTACGCCAGTGCCCCGGCCGCAACCACGGCCAGCAGCAGCAGGGCGCGCTGCAGCAGGCTCTCCATCGCGGTCCAGTCACCGATCCATCGGCTCAGCCCGACCACGGTCGCAGCCATCACCGCGCAGGCCGCGGCCAACCGCATCCAGAACCGGCCCCAGCCGGGCTGCAACCGCACGAGGCCCGCACGTTTCAGATAGCGCCACAGCAACCAGGCATTGACGATGCCGGCAAGCCCCGTCGCCAGCGCGATGCCGCCGTGGGCGCCGGGCACGTCCCACAGCCACAGCGGGGTGGTGAAGGCGATGGTCATGACCACGTTGGCGACCACGGTGATGATGGCCGCGCGCATCGGCGTCTTCGTGTCCTGCCGTGCGTAGAAGGCCGGGGCCAGCACCTTGGTGAGCATGAAGGCCGGGATCCCGATGCTCATTGCCGCCAGGCTGAGCGCGGCCATGCGGGTGTCGTGCGGGGTGAAGCGTCCGCCCTGGTAGACCACGGCGGTCAGCGGCTCGGCCAGCAGCAGGAGCCCGATGGCCGCCGGCACGCCGGCAAGCAGCGCCATGCGCAGCGCCCAGTCCAGGGCCGCGGCATAGCCTTCGCCGTCCTCGGCCGCGTGCCGCCGCGACAGGTGCGGGAGGATCACGGTGCCGATGGCGACCCCGAACAGGCCGAGCGGGAACTCCACCAGGCGGTCGGACAGGTACAGCCAGGTCTGGCTGCCGGTGACCAGCAGGGACGCGAACACCGTCCCCACCAGCAGGTTGAGCTGGGCCACCGAGGACGAGAACAGCGTCGGCACCATCAGCTTCGCGACCCGGCGCACGTCCGGGTGCCCGAAGCCCGGCTTGAAGGACGGCCGCATGCCGAGGCGGCCCAGGGCGGGCCAGAGCAGCGCCAGTTGCAGCACACCCGCCACCAGCACGCCCCAGGCCAGCGCCTTCACCGGTTCGGCGAACCAGCGCGACGCCCAGACGATGGCCACGATCATCACCAGGTTGTGCAGGACCGGGGTCACCGCCGGCAGCGCGAAGCGCCCGAAGCTGTTGAGCACCGAGGCCACCAGCGCCATCAGCGAAATGCACACCAGGTAGGGGAAGGTGATGCGCAGCATGTCGGCGATGAGCGCCAGCTTCTCCGGATCATCGAGTGCGCCCGGGGCGAACATGCGCGCCAGCAGTGGCGCGGCCAGCATGCCGACGGCCGCGAAGACCAGCACCACGGCCAGGAGCGCGCCGGCCATCGCGTCGAGGAACTCCTTCAGCGCGCGCGGATCGCCGCGCTCGCGCAGCTCGTTGAAGACCGGCACGAATGCCATCTGCACCGAACCTTCCGCGAAGATCCGCCGCAGGTAGTTCGGGATCCGGTAGGCGATGACGAAGGCGTCCATCGCCACCGACACGCCGAAGACGCGGGACTGCAGCGCATCGCGCAGGAAGCCCGCGATCCGGGACAGCAGGGTCATCGCGCTGAAGACGGCGGTGGAGCGCAGCAGGCCGCCTCCCCGCTTGCCGCGGGCGGACACCGGTGCAGCAGGGCCGTCCGGACCGGCGTCCGTGCCCGGGGCGGCTGCAGCCGGCATCGAGGCCGCCGGATCCGGTCCGCCGCCCCGCATCGCCCCGTCGTCGCCCTGCCCGTTTTCCCCGTTCCGTGCCGTTCCGTTCATGCCCACCATCCCGTGATCAGGGGATTGTTGACGCAAACCGGTGATTCGGCCATACTTTCCTGCTCGTTTGACCCGAATTCGCCTTTACACCGTTTCCAGGATCCCGCCGTGGCCAACATCAAGTCCTCCAAGAAGCGCGCCAAGCAGGCCGTCGTGCGCAACCTGCGCAACAACAGCCAGCGCTCGCAGATGCGCACCGCCGTCAAGAAGGTGCTGAAGGCGCTCGACGCCAACGACGCCGCCGGCGCGCAGGAGGCGTTCAACGCCGCGCAGCCGCTGCTCGACCGTTTCAGCGCCCGTGGCCTGATCCACAAGAACAAGGCCGCCCGCCACAAGAGCCGCCTGGCCGCCCGCATCAAGGCGATCGCCACCGCCGCCTGAGGCAGCCGTACAGCTGTTCCGTCAAGCCCGGCCCCGGCCGGGCTTTTCGTTTGCGTGGTCGTTTCCGGCACAGCGTGGCATTGGAAGCAACAGCTTTGCCACGGATTACGCGGATTACGCGGATTACACGGATAAAGCAGAAGCCCTTTCGTCGGCTTAGGCTCGATCCGCGTGAATCCGCGCAAATCCGTGGCGAAAGGCTTCTGCCCTCCCGCCTCAGTCCTCCACGGCCTCCGCGGCGTCGCGGGACTGCTCGTCGAGGAAGGCCTGCACCTTCAGCATGACGTCCCGGGTGCCTTCGCGGGCAAGGCCGGAGACGATGAACCATGGCCCGGTCCAGCCGAGGTCGGCCACCACGCGCTCGGCGTGGGCGCGGGCGTCTTCCGGAGGCAGGAGGTCGGCCTTGTTGAACAGCAGCCAGCGCGGCTTGTCCATCAGGCCGGCGTCGAATTTCGCGAGCTCGTGCTCGATCGCGCGCACCTGGTCGGCCGCGTCGGACCCGTCCAGCGGCTCGACCTCCACCAGGTGCAGCAGCAGGTGGGTACGCTGGATATGGCGCAGGAACAGCGCGCCCAGGCCGGCGCCGTCGGCCGCGCCCTCGATCAGGCCAGGGATGTCGGCGATGACGAAGCTGCGCGCCGGCTCGACGCTGACCACGCCGAGGTTGGGATACAGCGTGGTGAACGGATAGTCGGCCACCTTGGGTGTCGCTGCGGACACCGCGCGGATCAGGGTCGACTTGCCGGCATTCGGGAAGCCCAGCAGCCCGACGTCCGCGAGCAGCTTGAGTTCGAGGCGCAGCTCGCGCTGTTCGCCTTCGTGGCCCGGCGTGGCCTTGCGCGGCGCGCGATTGACCGAACTCTTGAAGTGCATGTTGCCCAGCCCCCCGTCGCCGCCACGGGCCACCAGGAGGCGGTCGCCGTCGCCGACCAGGTCGCCGATCACCTCGTCGGTATCGACGTTCACGACCTGGGTGCCGACCGGGACCATGATCACGACGTCGTCGCCGCCCTTGCCATAGCGCTGCTGGCCCATGCCGTCCTGGCCACGCTGGGCGCGGAACAGCTTCTGGTGCCGGAAGTCGACCAGGGTATTGAGGTTGCGCGTGGCCTCGAGCCAGACGTCGCCGCCCTTGCCGCCGTCGCCGCCGTCCGGGCCACCGAGCGGGATGAACTTCTCGCGCCGGAATCCGACGCAGCCGTTGCCGCCGTTGCCGGCAATGACGGTGATTTCGGCTTCGTCTACGAGTTTCATGGGTTCACTGCCGTGTGGATGGGACGGAAACGAAAAGCCCCGCCGGAGCGGGGCCCTTCACGGAACGTGGCCGGGGTTCAGGCCTCGGCGATCACGTTCACGGTGCGACGCTTCTTCGGGCCCTTGGTCGTGAACTCGACCTTGCCATCGATCAGCGCGTACAAGGTGTGGTCGCGGCCGAGGCCGACGCCCGAACCCGGATGGAACTGGGTGCCACGCTGGCGGACGATGATGTTGCCGGCGTCGATCGCCTGGCCACCGTACATCTTCACGCCGAGGTACTTCGGGTTGGAGTCGCGGCCGTTGCGCGAGGAACCTACGCCCTTTTTATGTGCCATGGCTGCTGCTCCTTACTTCTTGTCGCCACCGGCGATGCCGGTGATCTCGATTTCGGTGTAGTGCTGCCGGTGGCCCATCTGCTTGCGATGGTGCTTGCGGCGGCGGAACTTCACGATGCGCACCTTGTCGGCGCGGCCGTGGGCCTTGACCGTGGCGGTGACGGTGGCGCCCTTCAGTGCGTCGCCAACCTTGATGCCATCGGAATCGCCGAGCATGAGCACGTTGTCGAACGTGATCTCCTTGCCGGCCTCGACGTCGAGCAGTTCGACGCGCAGGGTCTCGCCCTGCATCACGCGATACTGCTTGCCGCCCGTTACCAGGACTGCGTACATGACCAGACTTCCTCTGTAGTTATTGTGGTCGCTGCCTGCCATCGAGGGCAGACAGGAGCGGAATTGTAAACGAGGCGGCGATTTCCGGTCAAATGATGCTGAATGCACGCTATACGGTTGCGCATCCCGCCCCGCATCCGGTAGGTTCGGATCGTCGGATGGGTACAGGGGCCCATCCGCTGCAGGACCAGCTGTCAGGCACCCGTGCCGGCGTGTGGTTTGCGTCGCAGGGTCTCGATCGCCTTCCGGAGAGCCTCTGTACGTGCACTGCCTGAACCACCCGGGGACCATCGCGCAGGCCGATCACAGCCTGCTCCGGGCGTGCATGCACGCCCTCCCCGCGCCCAAGCCTTCCGTCCGGGGGTCCGACCCGACCCGCGGCGCCGAGCGGCATCCAATGCCGCGGATTCCTTACAGCACGTCGCAGGCCGCAGCCCCCCAGGCAGCGCCGCGTCCGTGCGTGCAGCTTCCACTGGAGTAGCGACTGCCACTGCGTGGATGGGGCCGACCGCCGTTGCGCGTTCGGATCGACGAAAGGAGAGAGGACCGAAATGACAAGCACGACTCGCAGCAACACAACAACCGCGCTCGCCGTGGCGATCACCGCCGCGCTGTTCGCGGCGCCGGCGTACGCGCAGATGCGTACGTCCGCGGCCAAGGTCGCCCCGGCGAAGGTGGCGGCGGCCAAGGGCCCCGTCTTCTCCAAGCCGGGCGTTCCCTACGGAACCAACCTGAAGGCACCGGCGGAGCAGCGTTACGACAGCTTCATCGTCAGCTTCAAGAAGGGGATCAAGCCGGCATCCGACCAGCAGCTCCAGCGCAACCTCGACGCCGTTGGCAAGATGCTCAACGCCCGCATCGCCATCCAGCGCACCCAGGCCACCGGCGCCAAGCTGGTGCGGCTGGACCGCGAGATCGGAGACGTCGAGCGCAAGATGCTCGAAGCCGAGCTGATGAAGCGTCCCGACGTCCGTGCCGTCGAGCCCAACGGCCGCGTCTACCGCGCGTTCGAGCCCAATGATCCGCTGTTCCCGCAGCAGTGGCACTACCAGGGCGACGGCATGGGCATCAATGCCACCGAAGCCTGGGACAGTGCCGACGGCACCGGCGTCGTCATCGCCGTGCTCGATACGGGACAGGTGAACCACGCCGACCTCCAGGGCCAGTTCATCGCCGGCTACGACTTCATCTCCGATCCCGCCAACGCGCGCGACGGCGATGGCTACGACGACGATCCGAACGACGAAGGCGACTGGGACGACAAGTACGACAGCAGCTGGCACGGCACGCACGTGGCCGGCACCGTCGCCGCCCGCACCAACAACAACCTCGGTGTCGCGGGCGTCGCGCACGGTGCCAAGGTCCAGCATGTCCGCGTCCTGGGCAACCAGGGTGGTGCCTGGGCCGACCTCAACGATGCCATCGTCTGGGCCGCCGGCGGCTCGGTGCCCGGCGTGCCGGACAACGAAACCCCGGCCAGCATCATCAACATGAGCCTCGGCGGCGGCCAGGCCTGCCCGGCCGACATGCAGGACGCAATCGACATCGCCAACAATCTGGGGGCCATGGTGGTCGTGGCCGCTGGCAACGCGAGCACCGATATCGCCGGCTATGCGCCCGCAGGCTGCGAGGGCGTGGTTCCGGTGGCGGGCACGGGTCCGAACAACACCCGCTACGCCTCCACCAACTACGGCACCACGATCAAGATCGCCGCACCGGCGGGCAGCGGCGTCGCGCCCGAGACCGACCAGGTGCTCTCGACCCTGAACACCGGCACCCAAGGCCAGGAAGAAGACAGCTACGCCTGGTACGCGGGCACCTCGATGGCCGCTCCGCACGTCGCGGGTACCGCTGCCCTGGTGCTCGAGATGAACCCGGACCTGACCAAGGACGAGGTGGAGGAGATCCTGCACCACACGGCGTGGGCCTCGAACGAAACCGTTGCCAACTGCGACAATTCGTCGCGCTGGTGCGGCAGCCTGATCGATGCCGGCCTTGCCGTGGCCGTGGCCTCGGGCGACGAGCCCCTGCCGCCGACCCCGCCGGGCCCGCCTGCGCCTCCGCCGCCGACCCCGCTGACCAATGGCGAAGTCGTCGAGCTGGATGACATGGCCGCGGGTACCGACCTGTTCTTCACGCTGGAAGTCCCTGCCGGCCAGGGCAACGTCACGTTCGACCTGGTTCCGGGCACGGGTGCCACGGGCGATTCGGACATCTACGTCCGCTACGGCGCGCCGCCGACCAACGCCACCTACGACTGCCGTCCGTGGACCGGTGGCGTCGTGGCCGAGGAATGCTCGTTCGACAACCCGCAGGCCGGCACCTGGCATGTCCGCGTGGTTGCCTACAGCTCCTCGACCAACTGGACGCTGGTGGGCGAATACGGCGGCACGGGCGACCCGGATCCGGATCCGGATCCCGAGGCGATCGAACTGGAGAACAACGTCACCGTGACCGGCATCAACGTCGGCACGGGTGAAGAGGCGCTGTACTTCATCGACGTGCCCGAGGATGCCACCGACCTCAACGTGGAGCTGGAAGGCGCTGCCGGTGGCGACGCCGACCTGTACGTCTCGTTCGAGGAGGTGCCCACCAACCAGGTGTACGACTGCCGCTCCTGGACCGTGGGCAACAACGAGGTGTGCAACTTCCCGACGCCCGAAGCGGGCCAGTGGTTCGTGCGCGTCCATGGCTACGCGGCCGCGTCCAACCTGTCGCTGACCGCCAGCTTCGCCGGTGGCGAGACGCCGGTCGACGACGCGCCCCAGAACCTGGAAGCGCGCTATGTCTTCCCGATCCGTGGCCAGCGCATCCGCGTGCCGCTGATGTGGGACGGCGGCGAGGGTGCCCAGGTGGACGTGCGGTTCAACGGCCAGGTGGCCGCGACCGTCACCAACACCGGTTCGTTCACCCACACCTTCCGCGCTGAAAGCGTGGGTGCCGGTACCGCGACCTACCAGGTCTGCAACGCCGGTACCAATGAGTGCTCCGCGGAGATCACGGTGAACTACACCGCGCGTCGCTGATCCAGGACGCAAGGCGTAAAGCGAGGGGCCCGGTTCGCCGGGCCCCTTTCTTTTACGCCGTCCCGACGGGCCGCGCGCTGGAATTCACCCCTGTTTGCCCCCATGACAGGGGCTCGGTAGGCTGGTTGATCGCCTCCCCCCTCCCTCTCCCGACCCCGGATCCCCCCTGATGGCGCTGGACCTCATCCGCATCCGCGGTGCCCGCACCCACAATCTCAAGGACATCAGCCTCGACCTGCCCCGCGACCGCCTGATCGTGGTCACCGGCCTGTCCGGCTCCGGCAAGTCCTCGCTCGCGTTCGACACCATCTATGCCGAGGGCCAGCGTCGCTACGTCGAGTCGCTCTCGGCCTATGCGCGCCAGTTCCTGAGCGTCATGGACAAGCCCGACATCGACCACATCGAGGGCCTGTCGCCGGCGATCGCGATCGAGCAGAAGTCCACCTCGCACAACCCGCGTTCGACCGTCGGCACCATCACCGAGGTCTATGACTACCTGCGCCTGCTGTATGCGCGCGTTGGGCAGCCACGCTGCCCCGAGCACCACTACCCGCTGGAGGCGCAGACCGTCAGCCAGATGGTCGACCAGGTGATGGCGCTCGGCAACGACCCGGCGCATGCCGAGCGGCGCTGGATGCTGCTGGCGCCGGTGGTGCGCGAGCGCAAGGGCGAACATGCGCAGGTGTTCGAGCAGCTGCGCGCGCAGGGCTATGTGCGCGTGCGCGTGGATGGCGCCGTGCACGAGATCGATGCGGTCCCGCCGCTGGCGCTCCGCCAGAAACACACCATCGAGGCGGTCATCGACCGCTTCCGTGTCCGCGAGGACATGCAGCAGCGACTGGCCGAATCCTTCGAGACCGCGCTCAAGCTGGGCGACGGCATGGCCGAGGTCCGCGCGCTCGACGACGACGCGCCGGCCCCGCTGCTGTTCTCGTCGCGCTACAGCTGTCCGGTCTGCGACTACGCGCTGCCCGAGCTGGAACCGCGCCTGTTCTCCTTCAACGCCCCCGCGGGCGCCTGTCCGACCTGCGATGGCCTGGGCGTGAGCCAGTTCTTCGACCCCACGCGCGTGGTGGTCCACCCCGAGCAGTCGCTGGCCGCGGGCGCCGTCCGGGGCTGGGACCGCCGCAACCACTACTACTTCCAGCTGATCGCGTCGCTTGCCAAGCACTACGGCTTCGATGTCGACACCCGGTGGCAGGACCTGCCCGAGGACGTGCGCCAGGCGGTGCTGTTCGGCAGCGGCGACGAGACCATCGCGTTCACCTACATGACCGAGAGCGGCGTCCGCAGCAAGCGCAGGCATCGCTTCGAGGGCATCGTGCCCAACCTCGAACGCCGCTACCGCGAGACCGAATCGGCCGCGGTGCGCGAGGAACTGGCCAAGTACATCAGCGAACAACCCTGTCCCGATTGCGGCGGCGCGCGCTTGAACCGTTCCGCGCGCAACGTCTTCGTGGCCGACCGCGCCATGCCCTCGATCGTGGTGCTGCCGATCGGCGAGGCACTGGCGTTCTTCCGCGAGCTCGAGCTCCCGGGCTGGCGTGGCGAGGTGGCCGAGCGCATCGTCAAGGAGATCCGCGAGCGGCTCGGTTTCCTGGTCGACGTGGGCCTGGACTACCTGACGCTGGAGCGGAAGGCCGACTCCCTCTCGGGCGGCGAGGCCCAGCGGATCCGCCTGGCCAGCCAGATCGGCGCCGGCCTGGTCGGCGTGATGTACGTGCTGGACGAACCCTCGATCGGCCTGCACCAGCGCGACAACGAGCGCCTGCTGGCGACGTTGACGCGGCTGCGCGACCTCGGCAACACGGTGATCGTGGTCGAGCACGACGAGGACGCCATCCGCTTGGCCGACCATATCGTCGACATCGGTCCGGGCGCCGGCGTGCACGGCGGCGAGGTGGTGGCCCAGGGCAGCTACGAGGACGTGCTGGCCGCGCCGCGTTCGCTGACCGGCCAGTACCTCTCCGGTGCACGCCGCATCGAGGTGCCTGCACAGCGTCACGCCGCCAATCCGGATCTCTCGCTGCGCCTCCTGGGGGCCAGTGGCAACAACCTGAAGGATGTCGACCTGGTGATCCCGAACGGCCTGTTCACCGTGGTCACTGGTGTCTCGGGCTCGGGCAAGTCGACGCTGATCAACGACACCCTGTATGCCCTGGCCGCCAACGAGATCAACGGCGCCTCGCACAAGCCGGCGCCGTTCCGCGCGGTCGAGGGCCTGGACCTGTTCGACAAGGTGGTCGACATCGACCAGTCGCCGATCGGGCGCACGCCGCGCTCGAACCCGGCGACCTACACCGGCGCGTTCGGGCCGATCCGCGACTGGTTCGCGGGCTTGCCGGAGTCGAAGGCGCGCGGCTACGGCCCGGGGCGGTTCAGCTTCAACGTCAAGGGCGGGCGGTGCGAGGCCTGCGCCGGCGACGGCGTGGTCAAGATCGAGATGCACTTCCTGCCCGACGTCTACGTTACCTGCGACGTCTGC
>DATBUS010000027.1:0-2405 GCA_036515815.1 Luteimonas sp. | reverse complement strand
GAGCTGCACGCCGGACTCGGCGCCGAGTTGACGGACGAAAGCGACACTGCTGGTCATTTCTGGCGCTCCTTACTTGGCCTTGGACTTGCTGCCCGGCGGCCGTCCGCGACCGCGCTTGACGGGCTGGGGCGCCGGCTCTTCACCTGCTCCACCGCCGTTGTCGCCGGTGGCGCTGCCGCCGTCGGAATTCTGGTTGGGGCCGACGGCAGCGGCTTCGCTGCCATCGGGGTTGGACTCCGCCTCGGCCGCCGGTGCAGCGGCTTCGGGCTCGGAGGTGCTGGTATCGACCGCGGTCACCGCATCGGCGGCCTCGGCTTCATCCGCCAGCTCGGGGGATTCCGCCGCCGCGCCCGACGGATCGGGCACGGTGGCGATGGTCAGCGCGTGTGCGAACCCGTTGAGGTCCGCGATCTGCGTTGCGCTGCGGATCAGGCGCTTCAGCGAATCGACGCCGCGGAACTCCACGACGGCCGACTGGCCGGAGTCGGCGAAGGTGCTCGCCAGCTCCACGCCGCACTCCGGGAAGACCGCCGCGCGCGGCATGTGGTTGGTCACCTGCAGCGAGCACGGGAACTCCGTACCCGCCACCACGGTGGCCACGTCCTCGTTGGCGCCCTTCCCGGTGAGGGAAGGGGCGCCGATCTTGATGTTGATCTTCATGGCGCCCCTCCCTCGGTTACATGCCGGTGATTTCGATCATGGCGAAGCCCATGGACGATTCGGCGTGCGGGTTCACCTCGGTGAAGTTCCGCGCGTAGAAGCCCGCGCCGTTGCTCATGTCGTCGCCGATGGCCAGCGGCAGGACGGTCGGCGGGACCGCGTCGCCGAGCACGATCGGGTTGCGCGCCACGTCGTGCGCACGGCCGATGCAGAGCACCTGCGAGCTGGTGGTCGTCTCCGACAGGCCCTTCGGGGTGAAGTACACGTCGTACTGCCCGAACAGGCGACCGAGGCGGTAGATGCCGGCGCGCGGGGACAGGCCCGACGGCTGGAACATCGTGCTCGGCAGGCTCATGAGCTGGGCCGCCACGCGCTTGGTGACGTACAGGTGCGACACGCCGTAGGACATCGTGTTGATGGCCATCTGCGTGGACACCGACGCCAGCGGGTAGGCGAAGTCCTGCCACATCTGGGCGCGCACGAGGTCCGTCTGGCGGCCGGCGTAGTTCAGGTCGAACGTCTCGGTGTTGGCGACCGCGAGGCGGCGACCCTTGCGCAGGGCGTCGTAGTGGCGCTCGTTCGAGAACTGCCCTTGGATGGCGATCACCGACTCGCCGTAGGGGTCGAGGCCCAGCTCGTTGGCCATCTGGTGACGGCTGTCGATGCTGTGGCGGGCCTTCACGCGCCACGGATTGGCGTAGAGCGGGTAGGTCTGCACCGCCGAAATGACCGTCGGGGTCAGGTTCGGGGCGGCCTCGAAGTCGATGAAGCCGGTCACGGCGACGCTGGCGCCGTTGGGCAGGCTCGGGGTCGAGGTGAGGCTGATCGCGCCGGTGTCGGTGTTGACGGTGCCGCTGATCGAGAACGCGGTGCCGCCCAGCACGACGGTGCCGCTGATCGGCGAGTTGCCGGCGCCCGAGGTGTTGGCCACTTCGCGGGCCGCGACGCGACCGTTGACGTAGACGACGGTGCGGCCGCGCAGCAGCTTCAGGTCGCCGCCGTTCGGGTCGCAGTGGTCGCCGTCGGTCTGGATCGCGGTGATCTTGCCGGTCAGCGGATCGGCGGTGCCGTCGGCCACCATGGTGTGCGTGCGCGCAGCGGAGACGTAGCTTTCGCCGCTGTAGATGCCGTCCATGAGCGCGTTCTGCTCGTAGCCACCGAACTTCGAGCCGGCCTTGTGCGACATGATCGCCAGCTTGGCCTCGTTCGAGCCGATGTCGGCCGGCAGGTAGTGCGCGAACGGGATCGCCTCGGCGAAGATCGAGAGGATCGACACCACGGCGCGGTTCGGCTGCAGCGAGAGCTGGTCGTGGTGCAGCGAGGTGGCCGAGTCGAGCATGATGCGCTTGCGCACGTCGGCGGTGTTGGTGTAGGCGGCGTGGATCGCCTGCTCGACCACGTCGGCCGGCACGTTCACGCCATGGGCCTGCTCGTAGATGCCGATACCGTCGAGGATGGCCTTCTGGATTTTCGTGGCGCCGTCACCGGCTTCGTCGAGGACGGTCTGCAGCTTCTCGGGCACCTTGACGGAGGTGTCGGCGTTGAAGTCGGCGGCGGCGGCGGAATCGAACGTGCCACTGGGGGCGGCCTGCTCGCGCAGGCTTTCGGCGTACTGGGACACTTCGGCGGTCTTCGCGTTGAAGTAATCCCGCTGGAGGCGCTGGGTCATGTGATCTGTTCCTTTGGATGCTTAACATCGAAGTCGCCGGGGAAAATCTCCGGGTCATCGCAAGTCTGGGCAGCCG
>DATBUS010000026.1:0-15024 GCA_036515815.1 Luteimonas sp. | reverse complement strand
ATCCTCGGCATGCACACCATCAAGGAGCGTCCGATCGTCGAGAACGGCCAGATCGTCGCGGCGCCGATGATGTACATCGCGCTCAGCTACGACCACCGCATCATCGATGGCAAGGACGCGGTGCAGTTCCTGGTCGACATCAAGGATCAGCTCGAGAACCCGCACCGCATGCTGCTGGGGATGTAATCCGCGCTTCCCGCCCGACGCCCCCATCCGCCCCTCCGGGGCACCTTCCCCTGCCTCGCGGGGGAAGGGATATCGAGGAACAGAAATGGCTGAACAGTTTGATGTTGTCGTGATCGGTGCCGGCCCCGCCGGCTACCATGCCGCCATCCGCGCCGCCCAGCTGGGCATGAAGACCGCCTGCATCGACGCCGCGCTGGGCAAGGACGGCAAGCCGGCGCTCGGCGGCACCTGCCTGCGCGTGGGCTGCATCCCGTCGAAGGCGCTGCTGGATTCGTCGCGCCAGTTCCACAACCTGCAGCACGTGTTCGAGCAGCACGGCATCACGGCGAAGGATCCCAGGATCGACGTCGAGAAGATGGTCGGCCGCAAGGACGCCATCGTGAAGCAGTTCACCGGCGGCATCGCGCAGCTGTTCAAGGCCAACAAGGTCACGCCGTACTACGGCTTCGCCACCCTGCATGCCGATCGGCGGGTCCTGGTGAAGCAGCATGACGGCAGCGAGGTCGAGCTCACCGGCACCAACGTGATCATCGCCGCGGGTTCGGACTCCATCGAGCTGCCGTTCGCGAAGTTCGACGGCGAGACCATCGTCGACAACGTCGGCGCGCTGGACTTCACCGAAGTGCCCAAGCGCCTGGCGGTGATCGGGGCCGGCGTCATCGGCCTCGAGCTCGGCAGCGTGTGGAAGCGCCTGGGCGCCGAGGTGGTCATCCTCGAGGCCATGCCGGAGTTCCTGGCCGCGGCCGACGCCGAGGTGTCGAAGGTCGCCGCGCGCGAGTTCAAGAAGCAGGGCCTGGACATCAAGCTCGGCGCCAAGGTCTCGAAGGCCGAGGTCACCGGCAAGGGCAAGAAGAAGGAAGTGCAGGTCACCTACGCCGACAAGAATGGCGAAGAGACCATCACCGTCGACAAGCTGCTCGTGGCGGTCGGCCGCAAGGCCGCGTCGAAGGGGCTGCTGGCGGACGACAGCGGCGTGAAGCTGACCGAGCGGGGCCAGATCGAGGTCGACGAGCACTGCCACACCGGCGTCGACGGCGTCTGGGCGGTGGGCGACTGCGTGCGCGGCCCGATGCTGGCGCACAAGGGCTTCGAGGAAGGCATCGCGGTGGCCGAGCTGATCGCCGGCCTGCCCGGCCACGTCAACTTCGACACCATCCCCTGGGTCATCTACACCGAGCCGGAGCTGGCCTGGGTCGGCAGGACCGAGCAGCAGCTGAAAGAGGAAGGCATCCCGTACAAGGCCGGCAGCTTCCCGTTCGCGGCCAACGGCCGCGCGGTGGCGATGGTCGAGCCGGCAGGCTTCGTGAAGGTGCTGGCGCACGCCGAGACCGACCGCGTGCTCGGCATGCACCTGGTCGGTGCGAACGTCTCCGAGCTGGTGCACGAAGGCGTGCTGACGATGGAGTTCAAGGGCTCCGCCGACGACCTGGCGCGGATCTGCCATGCGCACCCGAGCCTGTCTGAAGTCATCCACGACGCGGCGATGGCGGTCGACAAGCGCGCGATCCACAAGGCGAACTGAGGGCGCGGCGGCGGCCGCGGCCACCGCCCTACCCCTGCATCACCGGCGCCGGGCCCTGCCCGGCGTCGTCCTTTCCGGCTCCACACGGGTTCCAATGGAATGAAGAGTCTCTGCGTCTACTGCGGTTCCAACAGCGGCAGCAACCCCGCCTACGCCGAAGCGGCGATCGCACTCGGCGGCCGCCTGGCACGCGACGGCATCCGCCTGGTCTATGGCGGCGGCAACATCGGCCTGATGGGCACGGTGGCCGATGCGGTGCTGGCCGCCGGTGGCGAGGTCACCGGCGTGATCCCGAAGCAACTGGTCGACATGGAAGTGGCCCACCTCGGACTCAGCGAGCTCGAAGTGGTGGGCTCGATGCACGAGCGCAAGTCACGCATGTTCGACCTGGCCGACGGCTTCGTGGCGCTGCCCGGCGGCTTCGGCACGCTGGAGGAGATCGTCGAGATGCTGACCTGGCGCCAGCTCGGCATCGGCAACAAGCCCTGCGCGATCCTCGACGTGGAAGGCTACTGGTCGCCGCTGGTGGCGATGATGGACCGGATGGTCGAGGACCGCTTCCTGCACCCGGGGCAGCGCGCCGACCTGTGGACCGGCCGCGACATCGACGCGATGCTCGCCTGGATGCAGGCCTACCGGCCGGCCGAAGCCTCGAAGTGGCTCGACGAGAAGCGCACCCGCGAGCTGCGCTGAGCCCCGCCGCGGGCGCCGGCCGGCCCCGCCATGGGCGATGGCACAATGGCCTGCCCCCGCGACGGTGAGACCCGCATGACCCTGCCCGCCACGTTCCCGGCCTTCCGCATCCACGCCGACGCCAACGGCCATCGCGCCGGCATCGAGGAGGTCGCGCTCGGCGACCTCGCTCCGGGCGAACTGGTGGTCCGCACCGCCTATTCGTCGGTCAACTTCAAGGACGCGCTTGCCGGCACCGGCAAGGGCAGGATCCTGCGCCGCTTCCCGCTGGTCGGCGGCATCGACCTGGCCGGCCACGTCGTCGCGTCGAGCGACGCGCGCTTCCGCGAGGGCGATGCGGTGCTGGTGACCGGCTGCGGCCTAAGCGAGACCCGGGATGGCGGCTATTCGGCGTATGCCCGCGTGGAAGCGCAGTGGGCGATCCCGCTGCCGGGCGGCCTGACGCTGCGCGAGTCGATGGTGCTCGGCACCGCCGGCTTCACCGCGGCGCTGGCGCTGCTGCGCATGACCGAAAACCGCCAGCACCCGTCGCTTGGCCCGCTGGCGGTCACCGGTGCCACCGGCGGCGTCGGCTCGCTGGCGGTCGACATCTTCTCCAGCGCCGGCTACGAGGTGCACGCGGTCAGCGGCAAGCCGGAACAGGCGCCCTATCTGCGCGCGATCGGCGCGACCGAGGTGATCGGGCGCGATGCACTGGCCACCATCCGGCCGATGGAGTCGGCGCGCTTCGGCGGGGGACTCGACAATGTCGGGGGTCCGATGCTTGCCAGCCTGCTGGCGCAGACCGTGCCCTACGGCAACGTCGCCAGCGCCGGGCTGGCCGCCAGCCACGACCTGCCCGCCACGGTCATGCCCTTCATCATCCGCGGCGTGTCGCTGCTGGGCGTGGCGTCCGCGGGCACCGCACGCGACATCCGCGACGAGGTCTGGAAGCGCCTGGCAGGCGAGTGGAAGCCGCGGAACCTGGAGCAGATCTGCATGCGGGAGATCGACCTGGACGGCTTGCCGGCGGTGTTCGAGGCGATGCTGGCAGGCGGTTCGCTGGGCCGGACCCTGGTCAGGGTGCAGCCCTGACGTCGCTTGCAGGGCCGGCCCCTGCCGCTACAATCGCCGGACTTGAATGGGGGACAACATGGCGCGCATCCTGATCGTCGACGATTCGCCGTCGCAGCTGATGGGCATCCGCCGCATCGTGGAAAGCCTGGGCCACGAGGCGCTGACCGCCGAGGACGGCGCCGCCGGGGTCGAGGCCGCGAAGCGCGAGCTGCCGGACCTGATCCTGATGGACGTGGTGATGCCGAACCTCAACGGCTTCCAGGCCACGCGCTCGATCACCCGCGACCCGGCCACGAAGCACATCCCCGTCATCCTGGTCACCACCAAGGACCAGGAGACCGACAAGGTCTGGGGCATGCGCCAGGGCGCCCGCGCCTATATCACCAAGCCCTTCAGCGATACCGAGCTGTCGCGGACGATCAACGGCGCCATCGGCCCGGATCCGGGACCGCCCACCGCCGCCTGAGCCTGCAGGGCGCGGGTTCAGCCGCGCCGTTCAGTGCCTGCGAATGCGTCGCGCAACGCCTGGTAGGCCGACCTCTGGGCCTCGTCCCGCGGCGCCGGGGCCTGGATCTCGAGCTCGACGATCTGGTCGCCATCGGCCTGCCCGCCGGTGCCCGGCAGGCCGCGGCCACGAAGCCGCAGGCGGCGCCCGGCTTCCGAACGCGGCGGCACCTTGAGTTCCACCGTGCCGCCAAGCGTGGGCACGCTCACGTTCGCACCCAGCGCGGCGTCCCACGGCGCGACCTCGAGCGCGTAGATGACGTTGCGGCCATCGACCTCGAAGCGCGGGTCGGTCGCGTACTCCACCTCCAGCAGCAGGTGCCCTCCCTGCTCGCCCTGCCCGGCCAGGCGGATCACCTGGCCCGGGCGGATGCCGCGCGGCACGCGCACTTCCAGCGTGCGGCCATTGACCGCGATCCGCATCGCGCCGCCCCTGTGCACGGTCTCAAGCGGCACGACCAGGCGTGCGCGCGTGTCGCCGCGCGGAGGCGCGCCGAAGCCGGGTCCGCCACGCTGTTGCTGCGCCTGCCGCCGGAACAGGCTTTCGAAGAAGTCGCTGAAGCCGCCCCCGCCATTGCCGCCGCCGAAGACCTCCTCGTAGTCGAAGCCGGGCCCGCCACCATGGCCGCCGAAGCCTCCCGGCGGCGGATGGATGTCGTCGCCGGGACGGTAGCCGCGGGCGCGCAGCTGGTCGTAGGCCTTGCGGCGCTCGGGGTCGCGCAGCGCCTCGTAGGCTTCGTTCACCGCCTTGAAGCGGTCCTCGGCATCGGACTCCTTGCTGACGTCCGGGTGGTACTTGCGCGCCAGCCGCCGGTAGGCGGTCTTGATCTCGGCGTCGCCGGCGCCGGGTTCGATCCCCAGCACCGCGTAGTAATCCTTGAACTGCATGCGTGCTCCGTTCGCGCGGCGGGCGGTCGTCGCCGCCGCGGCAGGGTAGCAATATCGGGGCGCAACGCCACGGGGCAAGCCCCTGCCTGCAGGCCGTGGCACCATTGCATGCAAGGGCACGCGATCCTCGCGGCCGACCGCACCAGGAAACTCCCCATGTCCATCCAGCCCGGCGACGCCATCCCCGAAGTCACCCTGAAGCACATCGACGACGGCGTGCACACCATCGACACCCCCACCCTGTTCGCACACAAGAAGGTGGTGCTGTTCGCGGTCCCGGGCGCGTTCACGCCCACCTGCTCGGAACGCCACCTGCCCGGCTACATCGAGCGTTTCGACGCCTTCCGCGAGCGCGGCATCGAGGTCGCGTGCATGGCGGTCAACGATCCCTTCGTGATGCAGGCCTGGGGCGAGGCCCATGGCGTTCCGGATGGCCTGCGCATGCTGTCCGATGGCAACGGCGACTTTTCGCGCGCGCTCGGCCTGGAGATGGATGCGAGCGCCTACGGCATGGGCGTGCGCAGCAAGCGCTTCGCGCTGTATGCCGAGGACGGCGTGGTGAAGCAGCTGTTCGTCGAGGCGCCGGGCGAATTCAAGGTCTCAACGGCCGAGCACGTCCTCGCCTCGGTCTGAGCCCGCGCGGGCGACGTCGAAGGCCACGCTGGCCCAGGCGCCACCGCCCGACATCGCGGTCAGCTGCTGGCGCCCGGGTTCGCCGAATTCGCGCCACAGCGGCTGGCCGGCCCGGGTCGCACCGACCCAGCGGCCGTTGAGCAGCCACTGCACCTCACCCTCCACGCCCACGGCGCGCAGGGCCAGCCGGGGTGCCCTTGCGGCACCGGGCGCGCGCAGCAACACGGCACCGTCGTTGACGCCCTCGATGCGCATGGCCCGCGTGCCGCCCCGGCCATCATCGACGCAGTCCGGCGCCAGTGGCGGCAGGCTCGAGGCCGTGCGCTCCCGGGCGCTGAGCCAGGGTGAGGCCAGGGCGGGCCAGCGCGCCAGGTGCCGCTCGCGGCGCTCGTGCGGCGCCGCGCAGTCCGCGCCAAGTCGCAGGCCGCTGGCGGCGTCCACTTCGATGCGTTCGAGGCCGGCATTCCAGCTGCGCGCCTCGCGTTCCGGCAGCGTCGGCGGCACCGCGCCCTCGAGCACCCATGCCGACATGCGGCGCTGGCACGCATCCGCGGGTTGCGACCCGGCCGCCGTGCCCAGCGGCCAGCACACCTCGCGCGCGCCGACCGAGGCCGGTTGCACCGGGCCTGCGCCGTCGCCGGCCTGGATCGGCAGGCTGTCGAACACCTCGAACAGCAGCGGCAGCGCGGTCACCGCGCCGTACTGCCCGGGCAGCGGTGTCCCGTCGGGCCGGCCGACCCAGACACCAACCGTGTGGCGGCGCGTGGTGCCCAGTGCCCAGGCGTCACGGAAGCCGTAACTGGTCCCGGTCTTCCAGGCGACGCGCTGCCGGCCGCCGGCCTCGAAGGTGTCGAGGCGTTCACCGGGGCGCGGATTGGAGGCGAGGATGTCGTGCACGATCCAGGCCGCGCCGGGCGAGAGCAGGCGGCGCTCCACCAGTGGATCGTCCGGCGTGTAGCGCACGCGTCCGGCGATGCCGCCGCGCGCGAGGGCCGCATGGGCGCCGACGAGGTCTTCCAGCCTGGCCCCGGTGCCGCCCAGGATCAGGGCCAGGCTCGGCCGGCTGCCGCGCGGAAAGCGCAGGCCGATGCCGGCGTGGTCCAGGCGGGCGGCGAACCGCGCCGGCCCGATGCGGTCAAGCATGTCCACGGCCGGCACGTTGAGCGAACGCCGCAGCGCATCTGCGACCGACACCGGGCCGTTGAACGCCGCGTCGAAATTCCCCGGGCGGTAGCCGCCAAAGGATTGCGGCGCATCCACCAGCAGGCTCTGCGAATGCACCAGCCCGTCGTCCAGCGCCATGCCATAGACGAAGGGCTTGAGGGTGGACCCGGGCGAACGCCAGGCCTGCACCATGTCCACGTGGCCCAGACGCGCGGCGTCGCCGAAGGCGGCCGTGCCGAGGTAGGCACGGGCCTCCATGGTGGCGTTGTCGACCACCAGCAGTGCGGCCGAGGTGCGCTCGGGCAGCCGCGCCACGTAGGCCTGCAGTCGATCCTCCAGGGCGCGCTGCAGGGGCGCGTCGATGCCCGATACGATGCGGGCGGCCGCCGGGTCCCGCGCGTGCAGCCGCTGCGCGAGCAGCGCCGCCGACAGCGGCGGCTGCAGCGCACGGGCGACCACCGGCTCGATGCGCGCGTCATCGACCTCGGCGCGGGTCCAGCGTCCGCTGCCTGCCATGCGTTCGAGCACCTTGTCGCGCGCACGGCGTGCCGCCTCCGGTTCGCGGTCGGGGCGCAGCCGGGTCGGCGCCTGCGGCAGCACGGCCAGCAGCGCGGCCTCCGCATGCGAGAGCCGCGTCGCGGGCTTGCCCAGGTAGGCCCAGCTGGCCGCTTCCACGCCCTCGATCGTGCCACCGAAGGGCGCGCGCTCGAGATAGAGCGTGAGGATCTGGTCCTTCGACAGGTGGGCCTCGAGCTGTACCGCACGCAGCACCTGCCGCAGCTTGCCCGCGGGCGTGCGCGGATGCGGCTCGAGGATGCGCGCCACCTGCATCGTCAGCGTGGACCCGCCCGAGACGATCCGGCGGCTGGAGGCCGCCTGCCAGGCGGCCCGCAGCAGCGCAAACGGATTCACGCCGGGATGCCAGCGGAACCAGCGGTCCTCGTAGGCCAGCAGCGCCTCGACATAGAGCGGCGAGACCGAGGCTTCGCTGGCCGGATGGCGCCAGACGCCACCGGCGTCGGCGAAGGCGCGCAGCGGCGTGCCGTCGCGCGCGGTGACGAGCGTGGCGTGGTCCCGGGCCGCGGGCAGCGGCGGCGGAAATGCGAGATCGAGCGCGAGCAGGCCGAGCAGCAGGACCACCGCACCCCAGCGGGCGACCGCCAGGGCGCGACGGCGCCTCATCACGGCTGGACCACGCTCAGGCGCTCCGGCTGCGCACGGCCCACGCCACGCAGTCCGGGCCGGTACATGTCCTCGGCCAGCGGCGGCGGCACCGTGTAGTCGCCCGGCGTGACCGCACGCACCAGGTAGAACAGGTCGGCGGCGCGGCCGGCATCGAGGCGCAGCGCCGCGACGTAGCGGTCGTCGCGGAACTCCTCGTGCGCCAGTTCGGCGGCGTCCCCGCGATCACTGAGGCGGATGCCGCCCACGACCACGTCCGCCCAGGCCGAGGCATCGCCAAGGTTCATGTTCTCGACCTCGAGCCCGGCGGGCAGGAGTTCGGTGAGGAGCGTGTCGGGCATGTCGCGATCCGCGGTCAGCGTCACCCGCACCACCAGGGCCTCGCCCTCGCGCAGCGGCCGCGGCGTCCAGGCCTTGCCGTCGGTGGTGTACCAGCGGCGCTCGACGCGCAGCACGCTGTCGTCCGCGGCCGGTGCCGTGCGCGGGATGCCGGCCACGTCCATGCTCGCGTACAGCGGCGGGCTGCCTTCGGGCACCAGGCGCACGCCGGCGGCGACGGCTTCGTGCCCATAGCTGCGCGAGAAGCGACGCACCGGGCCGATCGCCTCTTCCGTGCCAGCCTCGAAGAGGGTGGCCGTGAAGCGCTTGCCGGCCCCGCCGCCGAGTTCGCGACCCAGGCGTGCGATGGCCGCCTGCTCCTGCGTACTCAGATGGAACCAGCGCGCCTTGCGCCGGGCGTCGAGTTCCGCACCCAACCGCCGCAGGCCTGCCGTGCGCTCCGGCGTCGCCAGGCCGTGCTTGCGCACCAGGGCCTGCATCAGTGCCGCATCGCGCAGCGGCGTGCCGTAATCGCCGAGCCAGCGCGGGCGGTCGCCCTTCCACGCGAAGGCCTCGTCCAGCGCCTCGTTGCCGCGACGCGCATCGCCCTGCAGCGCCAGCGCCAGGCCCAGGTGCGCCAGCGGCATCGGGCCGCGGGCCGACCTCCGCTCGCCGTCGTGCAGTGCGCGAAGCGTGCCCAGCGGTGCGCGGTTGACGCGCGCCAGCACGTAGCCGGCATGCGCGCGGTAGGCCAGGCGCAGGTGGCTGCGCTCGTCCCGTCCGTAGAACTGCTGGCTGTCGGACAGGAGATCCTCGGACATCCGCGACAGTGCACGCTGCAGCATCGCTTCGGGCACGTCGAAGCCGGCTTCGCGCGCATCGAGCAGGAACTCGGCCACGTAGGGCGTGAGCATGGGCTCGGTTCGGCCGCTGCCGCCCCACATGCTGAAGTGGCCCGAGTTCGACTGCAGTGCGGCGAGGCGACCGAGCGCGCCCTCCATGCGCTGCACCCGTTCGTCCGACGGCAGCGGCGACATGCCCCAGGCGGCGGCCGTGGGCGCGTCCAGCACCAGCGCCGCATACCCCTTGCTCGCGGTCTGCTCGGCACAGGCGTAGGGATAGCGCAGGGCGCCTTCAAGCGCCGCGGCGAAGGCGATCGGTGGCGTGGCGTCGAGCCCCAGGCGCGCGTTGACCGAGCCCGGCAGCATGCCTTCGGCCAGCGCGGCATCCAGCACGACCGGTGCCAGTGGATCCAGCACCTGGCTGCGCGAGCGCAGCACCTGTGGCCAGGGCGCACGCACCGGCAGCTCGTGGCTGCGGTCGACGGCGACACCGGGCCCGTCGACGCGCACGCGCACCTTTGCGACCTCGTGGCCGTCGAGCGCACGCAGCGGGAAGGACAGGGTCGTGCGGCCGTCGGTACCAAGCGCGACCTGGCGCGCGCCCTCCTCGACCCGCAGCGGGCCGACCCCCTCCACGCGGACACGGAAATCCCCGGGACGTCCGGTGAAGTTCGCCAGGTCCAGGGTCACCGTCGCGCGGTCGCCCGGTGCCATGACGCGCGGCATGCCGGCTTCAGCCACCAGTGGTGCACGCACCAGGAGTTCGGCATCGCGCTGCCCGAAGGCGTCGTCGCCGAATACCAGGGTCGAGACCCGCAAGCTGCCGTTGAAGTCGGGAAGCCGCAATCCGATCGTGGCGTTGCCCTTCGCGTCCAGTTGCACCGGCCCGGAAAAGAGGTCGACGGTCTGCACGCGCGCGGTGGGTCGCCGGGCCTGTGGCAGGGGCTCGAGGCCCTGGTCGCCGCCGAACCGCATGCGCGCCGTGCCGCCGTCCAGGCTTTCGATCACGCGCCCATAGACATCGTACGCATCCACGCCCAGGCGGCGTTGCGCGAAGAAGTGGGCGTGCGCATCCGGCACCGGGTAGCGGGTGATGTTGATGATGCCGAGGTCGACGGCCGAGACCGTGGCGTGCGCGGTCTTCCCGGCCAGCGCGGGTGCGGCGACGGTGACGCGCAGGGTTTCATCGGGCCTGGCCTGCTTCGGCAAGGACAGCCCGACGGCCACCTTCCGGTCGCCGCGCGCCATCGGCACGTGCGCCACGCCGACCGCGCGCGCGGGCGTCACCTTGCTGGCGGCGGTGCCGCCGCGGAACACCAGCGCGGTCACGTACACATCGTGTCGCTCCCAGTCTTCGGTTACCGGGATCCTGAAGGTGCTTCCGGCGCGTGCGTCGATCGCCTGCACGTACAGCAGGCGGTCGCTCTCGACAAGCAGCAGGCCCTTGCCGGCGTGCGGCGGCGTGACCGTGACCTCCATGGTGTCGCCGGCACGGTACGCGGTGCGGTCGAGCGCGAGCTTCACCTTGTCGGGTCGCGCATCGAGGCCGCGGTTCTCGTCGTTCCAGCTCCAGCCGGCACGGAAGGGATAGCGGGTGACCAGGCCGGTCTCCGGATCACGCGCCTCCAGGCGGTACTCGCCCCACTCCACCGGCAGGTCGATGCGCCGGGCCGTGGCGCCGGCATCGAGCGTGCGCGTGTCCACCACCTCGTAGCGGCTGGTGTGGCTGTAGCTCCAGCCGCCGCTCTCGTCATGGTTCCAGTGGTAGTCGCGGTGTTCGCGCACGAGCTTCAGTTCGATACCGGCCAGCGGCTTCGGCCTGCCCGCGGCATCCACGCGCAGCACCTCGAAGCCTGCGTTCGAGTTGGCATCGCTGCCGTGGGCATCGTCGAAGAGTGGCCGGATGCCGACCAGCGCATCGGCCGGCCACAGCACGCGCTCCAGGCTGCGGTTGACCGTGCGGCCGCCGCTCTCGTACAGGCTCCCTGCCACCACCACCGACACCGGCGTGTCGCCGCGCACCTCGGCGGGCAACTCCAGCGTCTGCACCAGGCGGCCGTCATCGTCGAGCGCCGTGTCGACCACGTCGCGCGCCTCGCGCGGCAGTGCGACCGTGGGGTCGCCGAAGAACCATCCCGGCATGTCCTCGACCGGGTGCTGTTCCACCGCCACCGCCATCCGCGCGGTGAAGCGGTTGCCGGCCGCCGGGGCGCCGTAGAGGTAGGCACCGCTGACTTCGAGCCGCAGCGGTTCGCCCTGCGCCAGGCGTGGCTTCGCGCTGCCGAGTTCCAGCTTCATGCGTTCGGGCAGGAACTCCTCGATGCGCAGCGCCATGCCCTGCACGACCTCCTTGCTGGCCGGGTCGGTGCGGAACTCGACCTCCCACCGTCCGGTGGGCGCTTCGGCGGGGATGACCTTCTCGAAGCGGTAGTAGCCCTGCGGTCCGGCCTCGAGCCGGCTCTCGACGAAGGTCTTGCCGTCGGGCTGCTTGAGGCGGGCGAACAGCGGCTGCGCCCTGCCACCCTTCGGCGCGGGAACCGGCTTGCCGTCGGCATCGCGCAGCAGCGCCGATACGCGCACCGTCTCGCCAGGGCGATAGAGGTCGCGGCCCGACCACGCGAATACTTCGAACCAGGCCTGCCCGCGGCCCGCGACCGCGAACTCCGACAGGTCCAGCGCCGGCTGGTTGAACGGCAGCAGCGAGACATCGCTGCCGCGCGTGGCCACCAGGACCTGGGCTGCGTCCAGCCGGTGGTCGAGCAGCGCGTTGCCATTGGCGTCGGTCTCGGCCCTGAACACCGCCTCGCCGTCCTTGCCCAGCACGCGCAGCGCGACGCCACCAAGTGCTCCACCGTCCTGCAGCGAGGCCGTATGCACGAACATTCGGTCGGCATAGGCCCGGACGTGCAGGCCGATATCGCTCACGGTGAAGAATGCCGTGTCGTACATGTCCTCGAAGCGGCCGGCGCGCTTCATCGTGGCGAAATACAGGCCGGGCTGCTGCAGTTCCTCGATGTCCTGCAGCGGCAGGTAGGTCACCGCGCGCTCGTTGCGCTCGCCCGAAAGCACGAAGCGGTTGAGGTAGACCGGGTCGGCCATGCGCGCCACGCCGCGCGCGTCCCGGTAGCGGTTGTCGAGCTCCCAACTGCTGCGCCGCCCGCCGCGCTGGTATTCGCTGAAGAACCGCGGCAGCTCCGACTCGCGCACGCGCAGGAACTCGACGTCGACCTCGTCGACGTTCACCGACACCACCGGCAGCCCGCGCGACTCGCGCGCCGGCAACACGCTGCCCTGCGACGCGAAGCCTGCGGCCGGCTTCAGTTCGCCGGTATGCACCTTCTTCTCGATGTCGCGGCCGAGGGTGCTGCCATCGGCCGCGGTGAGCGCCGCCGAGATGCGCAGGGTGTAGTCGCGGTTGGGCTCGACGAAGGGAAAGCGCAGCACCGTGCCGCCCTCGTCCAGGCTCCAGGCGCTGCCGTCGGGCATGGCTTCGGCGAAGCCGAGCAGGCGATCGAAATCCTGGGTGCCGACCAGCGGCCGGGAGAACTCGACCGCGAGTGCCAGCGAACCGTCGTCCTCGTCCGGCCATGCGCGCACCAGTCCGAAACCGTCGACCGTCTCGCGTTCGCCGACGATGGCCTCTCCGCCCGGTGCGGGCAGTTGCCCGCCTTCGTTGCGCTCGCAGCCCACGACCAGCACAGCAACCAGCATCGCGGCCGCGGCAATCCGCCGCAGCGTCGTCGAGCGTCCGATTCCCTTCATCGCATGATCCCCGGAAGACTTCGGCAGTATAGAAGCGCCGGCTGCGGGGTGATCACGCGCGAAGACGCGCAGCGGGGTCGGAAAACGGAACGGCCAGGCGAGTGCCTGGCCGTTCGCGTGTCATCCGGCGTCGGGCTCCGGGGCCTCGCCCGCCGCAGCGGGCGGCCCGCCTTCTTCGCCATTGGCGGCGTCGCCGTTGCCATTCGCGTCGTCGCCGTTGCCGATCGAACCGTCCACCCGTTCGATCGCCTGCAGGCGCTCGCCTTCGCCGAGCCTGATCAGGGTCACGCCCTGGGTGTTGCGGCTCACCACCGAGACCTCGGCGGCGCGGGTGCGCACCAGGGTGCCGCCATCGGAGATCAGCAGCACCTCGTCCTCGCGGCTCAACAGTACCGCCGCCACCAGCGGGCCGTTGCGGCCGTTGGTCTGGATGCCGATGACGCCCTGGGTGCCGCGGCCCTTGCGCGGGTATTCCGACAACCGCGTGCGCTTGCCGTAGCCATTGGTGGTGGCGGTGAGCACGTAGGCATCCGGCTCCCCGGCGCGCTCGCCCTCGACCTGCTCGACGCCTTCGCTGGCCACGGCCTCGTCGTCGCCTTCGAACTCCTCGGCGCTGTCGGCAGGATCGGCCACGATCAGGCTGACCACGGACTCGCCATCGGCGAGCCGGATGCCGCGTACGCCGGTGGCGGTCCGGCCCATCGCGCGCACGGCGGATTCATCGAAGCGCACGGCCTTGCCATTGCTCGCGAACAGCATGATGTCGCGGCTGCCATCGGTGAGCTCGGCGCCGACCAGGGCGTCGCCCTCTTCGAGGTTGATCGCGATCTTGCCGCGCGCCAGGCGGAAGGCGAATTCGGTCAGCGGCGTCTTCTTGACCGTACCGCGGCGGGTGGCGAAGAACACGTACTGGTCCTCGCGGTACTCGCGCACCGGCTGCACCGCCTGCACCGTCTCGCCCTGCTCCAGCGGCATCCAGTTGACCAGCGGACGACCGCGCGCATTGGCGCCCGCCTCGGGCAGCTGGTGCACGGGCAGCCAGAACACGCGCCCCAGGCTGGTGAAGGCCAGCAGCGTGTCGTGCGTGTTCACCAGCCACAGCTGGGCGATGTGGTCCTCGTCACGCGTGGCGGCGGCATTGCGCCCGCGACCACCGCGCTTCTGCGCGCGGTAGGCGCTGACCGGCTGGCGCTTGGCGTAGCCCGCCTGCGAGACGGTCACCACCACGTCCTCGGGCTCGATGAGGTCGAGGATGTCGAGGTCTTCCTCGCTGGCGCGGATCTCGCTGCGGCGCGCGTCGCCGAACTCTTCCTTGACGTTGCGCAGCTCGGTCCGGATCACCTCCAGCAGCACCTCGGGATCCTCGAGGATCTCGATCAGGCCGCGGATGGTCTCCAGCAGCACACGGTATTCCTCGGTCAGCTTTTCCTGCTCGAGGCCTGTGAGGCGGTGCAGACGCATCTCGAGGATCTGCTGCGCCTGGACGTCGGTGAGCTGGTAGCCGTCGGCGAGCAGGCCCACGCCAGCCGGCAGGTCCTCGGGGCGCGAGGCCTCGGCGCCCGCGGCCTCCAGCAGGCTGCCGACCAGGCCCGGCTGCCACAACTGGGCGAGCATGCGCTCCTTGGCCACCTGCGGGTTCTCGGACGTCTTGATCAGTTCGATCATCTCGTCGATGTTGGCGAGCGCGACCGTCAGGCCTTCCAGGATATGGGCGCGGTTGCGCGCCTTGCGCAGCTCGAAGATCGTCCTGCGCGTGACCACTTCGCGGCGGTGGCGCACGAAGGCCTCGAGGAAGTCCTTCAGGTTCAGCAACTTCGGGCGGCCGTCGACCAGCGCCACCATGTTGATGCCGAACACCGACTCCATCTGGGTCTGCTGGTAGAGGTTGTTGAGCACGACGTCGGCCGATTCGCCGCGCTTGACCTCGATGTAGATGCGCATGCCGTCCTTGTCGGACTCGTCGCGTAGCTCCGAGATGCCCTCGATCTTCTTTTCCTTGACCAGCTCGGCGATCTTCTCGATCAGCCGCGCCTTGTTGACCTGGTACGGGATCTCCGTAACCGCGATCGCCTCGCGGCCGCTGTCGGTCACCTCGACCTCGGCGCGCGCGCGCATGCGCACGCGGCCGCGGCCGGTGCGGTACGCGGCGATGATGCCAGCGGTGCCGTTGATGATGCCCGCGGTCGGGAAGTCCGGACCGGGAATGAATTCCATCAGACCGTCGACGTCGATCTCGGGGTTATCGATCAGCGCGATCGTCGCGTCGACGACTTC
>DATBUS010000025.1:0-26347 GCA_036515815.1 Luteimonas sp. | reverse complement strand
GCCGGCATCGCGGGCGGCGCGGCCTGGCCGTCCACCTCCGGCACCGGCGCCGCGGGCTGGACCGCCGCAGGGGCGATCGGCGCACCACTGCCAGGCGCCGGCTTCGCCCCGGCGATCAGCTTCTCGACCGACGCGGTGGTGATCGGGTGGTAGCCCGGACGCGCGGCCTCCAGTTGCTCCCTGGCAAACGCCAGGCCGGATTCCGTCGCCACCAGCGCCTGGTAGGTGGGCATGATCAGCTTGCGGCGGCCGATGGTGCGCAGGAAGTCCGCGATCGCGGGATAGGCCTGCACGTAGTTGCTGCGCACCGCCAGCGGGTACCAGCGCTGCGCGAGTTCGGCGTTGGGCGTGCCCGTGAAGCGGTAGGCGGTATCGAGCTGGGAGAGCTGCTCGATGGACAGCGTTTCCGGCAGGCCCTCGAGGAAGTGGATCCACTCCTGGGTGCTCCACTCGCCGGTGATCGACTGCGGCGGAAGCGTGCCGCTCCCCAGCCACGCCAGGCGCGCGCTGTCGACCACGCCGAAGTTGCGCGACATGACCTGCGGCGCGCTGCCCGGGATGCCGGGCTCGTACAGCCACGCGTCGAACTCCTCGGGCGTGACCTTGCCCGGGTACCTGTCGAGCAGGTGCTCCTGCGCGTACTCGACGAAGCGCGCGGTGGGGATCGACTGGAAGGCGAAGTGGTCGAAGTAGTCGCGGAGGAACGCATCGAACTCGGCGCGTCCGAAGCGCTCCTCGAGGAACTGCAGGAACCAGGCGCCCTTGTCGTAGGACACCGCGCTGAGCGAATCGTCCGGGTTCTTGACCACGCCCGGGCGGACCGCCAGGGCCTGCTCTTCCGGGCTCATCTTCGCGATCTCGGCCTTCAGTCCGTTGCGCGAGATCACGTACTCCATGTCGGCGCGCTCCTTGCCGTACAGCGCCTCGACGATGCGGTTCTCGACGTAGCTGGTGAAGCCTTCATTGAGCCAGCCGTCCTTGGCGCTGGAGTTGGTGACCAGGTTGCCCGACCAGCTGTGCGCGAGCTCATGCGCGATCAGCGACACCAGCGACTTGTCGCCGACGATGACGGTCGGCGTGATGAAGGACAGGCGCGGGTTCTCCATGCCGCCGTAGGGGAAGGACGGCGGCAGGATCAGCAGGTCGTAGCGCTCCCAGCGGTAGGGGCCGTACAGCGACTCGGTGGTCGCGATCATCTTTTCCGTGTCCTCGAACTCGGCCACGGCGCGATCGACCATCGAGGGCTCGGCCCAGACGCCGGCGCGCGCGGAGATCGGCTTGAACACCAGGTCGCCGGCGGCGATCGCCATCAGGTAGGACGGGATGCGCTGCGGCATGCGGAAGCTGTAATCACCGTCCCGCGGGGCGGCCGGATCGTTGTCGGCGCTCATCAGCACCATCACGTCGGACGGCGCCGTGACCCGGGCGCTGTAGGTGTAGCGCACGCGCGGCGTGTCCTGCAGCGGCACCCATGAACGCGCGTGGATGGCCTGCGACTGGCTGAACATGAAGGGCGTGGCCTTGCCCTCGGTCATCGCGGCATCGAGCCACTGCAGGCCGGACGCGGACGGCGAGGTGCGATAGGCCACGCGGATGCGTGCGTTGCGCCCGGGCGCCTGGATGGTGAGCTTGCTGCCCAGCAGGTCGTCGCGCTCGGCCAGCTCGAACTGGAGCGATTCCCAGGTGCCGCCGGCCGCTTCGCCCTCGGCGCGCTCGATGGTCAGGTCGCGGGTGTCCAGCACCAGGGCGGTGGCGCTGTCGTCGCGCCAGTCCAGGGTGTAGGTCGCGGTGCCGCTGATGGTGCGTGCCTCGAAGTCCAGCGCCAGGTCCAGCGCCAGGTCGTCGATGGCCACGCGGTCGGGCTCGGCGTAGGAGTGTTCGTCGTAGTCGCCGCTTTCGGTGGCGGAGGCCTGCGGCTTCGGCGCCGGCGGCGCATCGGTGGGCGTGGGTTCGCGCTTGCAGGCAGCGGCGGCGAACACGACCAGCGCCGCAAGCGCGGCGAGGCGGAGGAAACGGCTCAGGGTCATGGACGGGGGTCCGGTGATTGGAATCAGCCCCCGATTCTAGCGCCCGCGCGCCGCGGCTGCCCCGCGGGAGGCGTCAGGCCTTGTACCCGTCGTGGATGGCCACGATGCCGCCGGAGAGATTGCGGTAGCGGCAGCGCGCGAAGCCCGCGGCCTCCATCATCGCCTTGAGCTCGGCCTGCGGCGGATGCTTGCGGATCGACTCCGCCAGGTACTGGTAGCTGTCGGCGTCGTTGGCGAAGAGCTTTCCCAGCTTGGGCAGCACCTGGAAGGAGTGGAAGTCGTAGAACGGCTTGAACCAGTCCGGCACCTCGGAGAACTCGAGCACGCGGGCCTGGCCGCCCACCTTCAGCACGCGCAGCATCTCGCGCAGCGCCATGTCCTTGTCGGTCACGTTGCGCAGGCCGAACGCGATCGTGACCAGGTCGAAGCTGCCATCCGGGAATGGCAGCGACTGCGCATTGCACTGCACGTAGCTGAAGCCGCGCACATTGCCGCGGTCGACCATGCGGTCGCGGCCCACGCGCAGCATGCTGCCGTTGATGTCGCCCAGCACCAGCTCGCCGGTCTCGCCCACCCGCGGCTTCAGCAGCGCGGCGATGTCGCCGGTACCGCCGGCGAGGTCGAGCACGCGGTCGCCGCGCGACACCTGCGCGGTGGCGGTGAAGTAGCGCTTCCACAGCCGGTGGATGCCGAACGACATGAGGTCGTTCATCAGGTCGTAGCTGCCGGCCACCGACGAGAACACCTCGCCCACCAGCTTCTGCTTCTGGGCCACCGGCACCTCGCGGAAGCCGAAGTGGGTGCTGTCGTGTCGGGGGTCGCGGTCGGTCATGGGAGAATTATTGCACCACCCGCCCGGACCCGCCCATGATCGCCACCCCCGACTACCGTGCCCTGCTCGACACCGCCATCGCCGAAGCCCGCCAGGGCCTGGCCGAGGGCGGCATCCCGATCGGGGCCGCCCTGTACCACCAGGACGGCCGCCTGCTCGGCTGCGGGCACAACCGTCGCGTGCAGGAGGACGACCCCTCGATCCACGGCGAGACCGACGCCTTCCGCAAGGCCGGCCGCCAGCGCTCCTACCGCGACGCGATCATGGTCACCACGCTGGCGCCCTGCTGGTACTGCAGCGGCCTGGTGCGGCAGTTCAACATCGGCACGGTGGTGGTGGGCGAGGCGGTGAACTTCGCCGGTGGCGTCGACTGGCTGCGCGAGGGCGGCACCGAGGTGGTGGTGCTGGATGACGAGCGCTGCGTCACGATGATGCGGGAGTGGATCGACGCCAACCCGGCGCTGTGGAACGAGGATATCGGCGAGGAGTGATCGTCAGCGCGGTTCGATCATGAACGCGCCGAAGGCCACGCCCAGGTCGAAACCTTCCCCGGTGCCGGCAAGCGCCAGCGACACCTCGCCCTTGGTCATGACCTGCGCCTTGCTCGACTTCACCGCACCGGCGTGGGCTTCGGCCGCGGCATAGCCGCCGAACACCTCGTCGATGCTGCCGACCGCGGAGAACTCTCCGCGCCCGCCGCGGATTTCGGACTTGCCCACCGACAGGCCGCCTCCGCGTGCCTCGATGGTCACTGCCCGCGACTGTCCGTTGTCGCAGGTGACGCGGCCCGTCCCGGACGCGGTCTTGTAGATCACCGACCACCCGGACATGTCGAAATCCAGGCGGCAGGACACGTCACGCGCGAAGGCCGGGGGCGCGGCGAGGAGCAGTGCGGCGGCAGCGGCGGCGAGGAGAGGATTGCGCATTGGAAGGATCTCCGGATCGTCACAGGACCACGGATTCTGGATCGTGGCTGCGGGAGGAATCGTGATCGCCCGGGCACTGCACTGAATGGCCTAGGGGCGCGCAATGGCCCAGGAGCACATCCCCCGCGGCGCGGGGGGACATGGACGCAGCGAGGCCGGCCGCATGATGGCCGGCCGGACCGCCCTTACAGGATGTATCTGCTCAGATCCTGGTCCTGCACCAGCCCGCCCAGCTGCCCGTCCACGTAGGCCCGGCCGATGGCGACCTTGCCGCCGCGGTCGGGCGCCTCGAAGCTCAGGCTGTCCAGCAGCCGTTCCAGCACCGTGTGCAGGCGACGCGCACCGATGTTCTCCTGGCGCTCGTTCACGTCGGCCGCGATCTCGGCCAGGCGTTCGATGGCGTCACGTCCGAACTCGAGCTCCAGGCCTTCGGTCCTCATCAGCTCCACGTACTGCCGCGTGAGCGCGGCCTTCGGCTCGGTCAGGATGCGCACGAAGTCGTCCTTGGTCAGCGCGGTGAGCTCCACGCGGATCGGGAAACGGCCCTGCATCTCCGGGATCAGGTCGCTGGGCTTGGCCAGGTGGAACGCGCCGGACGCGATGAACAGGATGTGGTCGGTCTTCACCGGGCCGTACTTGGTGCTGACCGTCGAGCCCTCCACCAGCGGCAGCAGGTCGCGCTGCACGCCTTCGCGGCTGACGTCGGCGCCCACGCCCTCGCTGCGCTTGGCCACCTTGTCGATCTCGTCGATGAAGACGATGCCGTGCTGCTCGCAGGCTTCGATCGCCGCGGCGCGCACCTCGTCCTCGTTGACCAGCTTGCCGGCTTCCTCCTCCACCAGCAGCGGACGCGCCGCGCGGATGGCGAGCTTGCGCTTCTGGGTGCGGCCGCTGCCGAGGTTGGCGAACATCTGCTTGAGCTGCTGGCCCATTTCCTCCATTCCGGGCGGCGTCATGATGTCGACGCCACCGCCGGCGGCGAGGTCGAGCTCGATCTCGCGGTCGTCGAGGTCACCCGCGCGCAGCTGGCGGCGCAGCTTCTGCCGGGTCTCGGACTCGCGCGACGAGGGCTCGGCGCCGATGTCGACCGTGGTGCTGCCCTGCCCGGCCGCGGGACCGAAGCCGAACGGCGCCTGCGGCTGTTCGCGCTTCGGCAGCAGCGCATCGAGGATGCGGTCCTCGGCGCGTTCCTCGGCCTGGGTGCGCATCCTCTGCTTGGCCTGCTCGCGGTACAGCTTGACCGCAGTGTCGGCGAGGTCGCGGATGATCTGTTCGACATCCTTGCCCACGTAGCCGACCTCGGTGAACCGGGTGGCTTCCACCTTGACGAAGGGCGCGTTGGCCAGGGTCGCCAGGCGGCGCGCGATCTCGGTCTTGCCCACGCCGGTGGGGCCGATCATCAGGATGTTCTTGGGCATCACCTCGTTGCGCAGCTCGTCACCGAGCTGGGCGCGGCGCCAGCGGTTGCGCAGCGCGATGGCGACGGCGCGCTTGGCATCCTGCTGGCCGACGATGTGCCGGTCCAGCTCCTGCACGATCTCGCGCGGGGTCATGGTGGCGTGCGAGGTATCGATCTTCATGGCCATCAGAGTTCCTCCACCACGACGTTGCGATTGGTGTAGATGCAGACGTCGCCGGCGATATTCAGCGCCTCGGTGGCGATCGTGCGGGCGTCCATCGTGGTGTGCGCGAGCAGTGCGCGCGCGGCCGAAAGCGCGAACGGGCCGCCGGATCCGATCGCGATCAGGCCATCCTCGGGCTCGATCACGTCGCCGGTGCCGCTGATGATCAGCGAGGTATCGCGGTCGGCGACCGCAAGCAGCGCCTCGAGCTTTCCGAAGCGGCGTTCGGTGCGCCAGTCCTTGGCGAGCTCCACGGCGGCGCGGGTGAGCTGGCCGTGCTTTTCCAACTTGGATTCGAACAGTTCGAACAGGGTGAACGCGTCGGCCGCTGCGCCTGCGAAACCGGCGAGGATCTGGCCCTCGCGGCCGAGGCGGCGCACCTTGCGCGCATTGGCCTTCATCACCGTGTTGCCGAGCGTGACCTGGCCATCGCCGGCGATGGCGACGCGGCCCTCGCGGCGCACCGACACGATGGTGGTGGCGTGGAAGACGTGGGGGTTCTGGCTGGGGTCCATGCGGGCCTCCGGGGGCTGAATCTCCGACGTGGGGACCGCTGCGGCGGGATGCAAGTCCGGGCCGCGCGCCACTGGACGGCGTGGCGCGTGCTCAGCCCTTGCGCCGCTTCGCGCGCGGATGCGCGTCGTCGTACACCTTCGCCAGGTGCTGGAAGTCGAGGTGCGTATAGATCTGGGTGGTGGCGATGTCAGCGTGGCCGAGCAGTTCCTGCACGCCGCGCAGGTCGCCGGAAGACTCCAGCACATGGCTCGCGAACGAGTGCCGCAGCATGTGCGGGTGCACGTGCTTGAAGAGGCCCTGGCGCTGCCCCAGCGTGCGCAGCCGGAGCTGGATCGCGCGTGCACTGATGGGCGCGCCGCCGCGGCCGGGGAAGACCGATGCCCCGGGCTCCGGCATGTTGGCGCCGCCGGCCCCGTCCGCACGCCAGTCGGCGAGTGCGCGGCAGGCGTGCGAACCCACGGGCACCGTCCGCTGGCGGCTGCCCTTGCCCAGCACCGTCACCAGGCCCTGCTCCAGGTCGAGGTCACGCCAGCGCAACAGCCGAAGCTCGGAAAGGCGCAGGCCGGACGAATAGAACAGCTCCAGCAGCGCGCGGTCGCGCAGCCCGAGCGGTGCGTCGGTCGGCACCTCGACCAGGGCCACCGCCTCGTCCACGTCGAGCACCTGCGGCAGCTTGCGCGGCGCACGCGGCGCACGTACGCCGGCGGCCGGATTGGCGACCACGCGGCCGTGCTTCAGCAGCCACTGGAAGAAGCTGCGGCAGCCTGAAAGCCGCCGCTGCAGGCTCCTGGGCGACAGGCCGCGGCGGTGCTCGGCGGCCACGAACGCGCGCATCGCCGCGCTGTCCAGGGCCAGGAGGTCGCCGTGGCCCTGGCCTGCGGCCCAGTCGGCGAGCGCCGCCAGGTCGCGCCGATAGGCATCGAGCGTATGCGCCGACATGCGCCGCTCGACCTCGAGGTGCGCCAGGTAATCGGCGACTGCCGGGTGCGGGCCGGCCAGCGCCGTGTCGCCCGCCTCCGTCGCCATGGCCGTGGGCGCGGGCTCAGTCGCGATGGCGCATCAGCGCCACCGCGAAGGCCTCGCCCATCATGCGCAGGAACAGCGTGCCCATGCCGGGGTAGAAGCGGTTGGGGTCACGGCTGCCGACGGCCACCAGGCCGATGCCGGCGATCGGCAGCAGAGCGGTGGACGCCACCTCGTCGACGCGCGCGGCGTACAGCAGCGCCTGCTTGTCCGGATGCAGGCGCCCGCACAGCGGCTCGCCCTCGCGGATGCAGTCGGCGAAGGGCTGCAGGCGGCGGTCATCTCGCTCGATCACCTGCAGCCAGTCCTCGTCATCCAGCCCCGGCACCGGGTCGAACAACACAACGCGCACCAGGTCGCCGTTGAAATCCTCGGCGAGCGTCGCGACCATCGCGCGCACCACGCCGGCCGGGCTGCCGGGCCGCATCAGCGCGAGCGTCAGCTGGTGCGTGCGCACGGCCAGGCGCTCGTTTTCCTGGGACACCGCGTACAGGTCCTGCAGCCGGCGCGAGAGCTCGCGGTTCTTGTCGCGCAACACCTCGAGCTGGTAGCTGGCGAGCGACGCGGCCGGGCCATCCTCGCGCGGCACCACCATGCTGATGGCGAGGTCGGGGAACTGCTGCAGGAAGCTGGGATGGCGGCGCAGCCAGGCCGCGACTTCGTGCGCGCCCAGCGTTTCGGCGATATCGGTCATGCGTTGAAGGTCCCCTCGTAGACGAACGCCGCCGGGCCTGCCATGTGCAGGACACCGTCGGCGTCTTGTTGGATGCGGAGCGTGCCGCCGGGAAGTTCGACATCGACGCCGGCCAGGGCATCGACGCGGCCGCGCCGCGCCAGCACCGCCACGGCGGCACAGGCACCGCTGCCGCAGGCCAGGGTCTCGCCGACGCCGCGCTCATGGACGCGCAGCCGGATGCGGCCATGATCGAGCACCGTGGCAAAGCCGACGTTGCACTGCTGCGGGAAGGCGGCGTGCTGCTGGAGCGCCGGCCCCAGGCGCTCGACCGGGGCTGACGCCAGGTCGCCGACCTCGATCACCGCATGTGGGTTGCCCATCGACACTGCGCCGAGCTGCAGCGTCTCGCCGGCGACCTCCATGGCGTATGCATCGGCCTCGGCCTCGACGCCCAGGAGCGGGATCGCGGCGGGGGTGAAGACGGGTGCGCCCATGGCGACCTCGAAACGGCCGTCGTCGAGTTCACGCACTGCGTGGGTCGCCAGCGGACTGTCCAGGACGAAATCGCCCGCAGCCGCGCCGTCGCGCACCAGCCAGGCCGCAACGCAGCGCGCGCCGTTGCCGCACTGCTGCGAGGCCGTGCCATCGGCGTTCCAGATGCCGTAGGCGGCCACTGCGCCCGCGCTGCGCGGTGGCAGGACCCCCAGGATCTGGTCGCAGCCCACGCCACGATGGCGATCGGCGAGCAGGCGACACAGCGCGGCATCCGGCGTCGGTTGGCCATCGCGCAGGTCGAGCACCACGAAATCGTTGCCGGCGCCGTGCATCTTGCTGAAGCGCAGCCCGGCCGGGACGGCCGCCTGGATCACGCGGTCAGGCGCCGCCATCACCGCTGTCGTCCGCGCCGGCGGCCGGATCGCCCGCCTCTGCATCATCCTGCAGGTCGGGATCGATGTCGGCATCGGAGTCGACCCCGGTCCCCGAATCGTCCACCTGCTCTTCCGGCCATTCGTCCTCGTCCGGCGCGGGCGGGGGCAGCAGCGGCCCCTTGTTGCCACAGGCCGACAGCGCGAACGCGGAGGAAAGCAGGAGGAGCGGCAGCAGGGTGCGGAGGTTCATGCCGGGCAGTCTATCGCGGCGGCGGTTCCGGCCGCATCCACAGCCAAGTGGCGACCGCGGCCATGCAGGCGACCGGCACCGCCACCGCCCACCAGCGCGCGTACCCGGTCAGCCAGGCCACCCCGAGCAGGAGCACGGCCGAGGCCGACATGGCGCCGGTGGCCAGCCACTTGGAACGCCGCGCCACGGCGCCGTCGCGCTGCCAGTCGACGATGGCCGGTCCGAAACGTGGATGCGCGAGGAGCCACCGGTGCAGGCGCTCCGACCCCTGGGCCGCGGCCCAGGCCGACAGCAGGATGAAGGGAACCGTCGGCAGGCCCGGCAGCACCACGCCGAGCAGGCCCAGGCCCAGCGCGACGTAGGCCAGCAGCCACCAGGCCCAGCGGAAGCGTGGGCGGCGGGAGGGCGGCGTGGCGGGCGCGGGCGGAGCCTCCCGTGGCCCGGGCGGTGCCACGCCTGGCCCGCCTGGCCCGCGTGGCTCCGGATTGCGACGCCTGTCTTCCATGCACCCATGATGCCCTGCAGGAGCGGCCATGGCCGCGAGGGCCGGGGACGCGATCGCGGCTGTGGCCGCCCCTACAGGTCGCGCTGAGGAGGCGCGTCAGTTGGCGGGGGCGTCGCCGGTCTCGACCGCCAGCTGGTCGAGCATGAAGGCATACATCTCGGCCAGCTCGCGGTAGCGGCGGAACCGGCCCGACTTGCCGCCATGCCCGGCATCCATGTTCGTGCGGAACAGGATGGTGGCGTCGGAGGTGTTCAGGTCGCGCAGGCGCGCCACGTACTTCGCCGGCTCCCAGTACTGCACCTGCGAATCCCACAGGCCGGTGCCGATGAACATCGCCGGGTAGGCCTTCGCCTCCAGGTTGTCGTAGGGCGAGTAGCCCAGCATGTAGCCGTAGTCGCCGGCACGCTCCGGATTGCCCCACTCGTCGTACTCGTTGGTGGTCAGCGGGATGGTCGGGTCGAGCATCGTGGTGACCACGTCCACGAAGGGCACCTGGGACAGGATCAGGCGGTACTTCTCCGGTGCCATGTTCGAGATCGCGCCCATCAGCAGGCCGCCGGCACTGCCGCCGTACGCGGCCACGCGGTCCTTCGCCGCCCAGCCTTCGGCCACCAGGTGGTCGGTGACGTCGATGAAGTCGGTGAAGGTATTGACCTTGTTGCGCAGCTTGCCGTCGTCGTACCACTTGCGGCCCATCTCCATGCCGCCGCGGATGTGCGCGATGGCATAGACCATGCCGCGATCGAGCAGGCTGGTGGTGGTGAGGCTGTAGCCCGGGTCCATCGACATGCCGTAGCTGCCATAGGCGTACTGCAGCAGCGGCGCGGTGCCGTCCTTCGCGAAGCCCTTGCGGTAGACCAGCGAGACCGGGATGCGGGTGCCGTCGCGGGCCGTGGCCCAGGTGCGCTCGGTCACGTACTTCGACGGGTCGTAGCCGATCACCGGCTGCTGCTTGAGCAGCCGCCGCTCGCCCGTGCGGACGTTCAGCTCGTAGGTGGTCGCGGGCGTGGTCAGCGAGGTGTAGCCGTAGCGCAGCCATTCGGTGTCGGGCTCGGCATTGACCGACAGGCCCATCGAGTAGGCGGGCTCGTCGGCGGCCACGTATTCGTCGCCTTCTTCCCTCAGCAGCCGGATGCGCTCCAGTGCGTTCGAGCGCTCGGCCAGCGCGGTGAACCCGTCGAACAGCTCGAAGCCTTCCAGCAGCACGTCGTCGCGGTGCGGAATCCAGTCCTTCCACTCGGCGCGCGAGGTCGCCGTGCTGGGCGCGGTGACCAGGCGGTAGTTCGGTGCCTTGTTGCCTGCGGCATCCGGGGCGTTGGTGAGGATCACCCAGCGGCCGTCGAAATGGTCGGCGTCGTATTCGACGTCGCGCTCGCGCGGCGCCAGCACGGCGAAGTCACCCGGGTTCGCGGCCGGCGTGCAGCGCAGCTCGCTCGACACCGTGCTTTCCACGCCGATACAGATGAAGCGGTCGTCGCGGGTGCGCGAAAGCCCCATGTAGAAGCTGTCGTCCTCTTCCTCGTACACCACCACGTCGTCGGTGGCGGGCGTGCCCAGCACGTGCTTCTTCACGCGTACGGTGAGGAGCGTCTCGGGGTCGTTCTCGACGTAGAAGAGCGTGCGGTTGTCGTCGGCCCAGACCATGTCGGCGGACACCCCGGCGATGGTTTCCGGATAGACCTCGCCGGTCTCCAGGTTGCGGAAGCGGATGGTGTACTGGCGGCGGCCCACGCTGTCATCGGCCCAGGCCAGGATGCGGTTGTCGGGACTGGTCTCGTACACGCCGACCGAGAAGTAGTCCTTGCCCTCGGCCATGGCATTGACGTCCAGCAGCACCTCTTCGGCAGCGAAGTCGCCGGCCTCGTTGAGGCGCATGATGTCCGCCGCGCCGAGGCCTTCGACATCCTTCCGGCGCGCATGCACCGGATAGTCCTTGCCGGTCTCGTAGCGCGAGTAGTACCACCAGCCGTTGTCGCGGAAGGGCACGCTGGCATCGTCCTGCTTGATGCGCGCGACGAACTCCTCGTACAGCGTGTCCTGGAGCGGTTTCAGCGGCGCCATCACCTGGTCGACGTAGGCGTTCTCCGCCTCCAGGTAGGCCAGCATCGCGCGATCCTCGCGGGTGTCGTCGCGCAGCCAGTAGTACTCGTCCTGGCGCACGGCCCCGTGCGGCGCACGGACCTCGTGGGCGCGCTTCTCGACGTCGGGAGGCGTGGGCGTGGCGGCGTGGCTGGTTGCGGTCATGAGCAGCAGGCTGGCAATGGCGAGGGTCTTCATGGATGGGGCTTCCGGGGTTGCAAAGCAACGGGGCGCCCCTGGGGCGCCCCGCCGTCCTTACTCGGCGTCGCGGCCGAGGTGTTGCCAGAGGAAGGTCAGGTAGAGCGCATCCATGTGCGCCGCCTGGCGGTTGTTGGCCGCGCCGCCGTGCCCGCCCTCGATGTTCTCGTAGTAGCGCACGTCCTTGCCGGCCTCCGACATCAGGGCATGCATCTTGCGCGCGTGGCCGGGATGCACGCGGTCGTCGCGCGTGGAGGTCAGGATCAGCGTGGGCGGGTAATCGCGGTCCTTGTCGAACAGGTGGTAGGGCGAGAACTTCCGGATGAAGGCCCACTCCTCCGGCTTGTCGGGATCGCCGTACTCGGCCATCCACGACGCGCCCGCCAGCAGCTTGTGGTAGCGCTGCATGTCCAGCAGCGGCACCTGGATCACCACCGCGCCGAACAGCTCCGGGTACTGCGTCAGCATGTTGCCGGTGAGCAGTCCGCCGTTGCTTCCGCCGCGGATGCCGAGGTGCGCGGGCGAGGTGATGTTGCGCGCGATCAGGTCCTGCGCCACCGCGGCGAAGTCCTCGTAGGCCTTGTGCCGGTTGGCCTTCAGGGCCGCCTGGTGCCAGCGCGGGCCGTACTCGCCACCGCCGCGGATGTTGGCGACGGCATAGACGCCACCCTTCTCCAGCCAGCCCTTGCCGACGCCGCCGGAGTAGCCCGGCACCATCGGGATCTCGAAGCCGCCATAGCCGTACAGCAGGGTCGGGTTCTTCCCGTCGAGCTGCATGTCCTTCGGGCGTACGAGGAAGTACGGCACGCGGGTGCCGTCCTTCGAGGACACGAAATGCTGCTCCACTTCATGCGTGGACGCGTCGAAGAACGCCGGCTGCGTCTTCAGCACGTCCGGCTCGCCGGCGCCGGGCGCGGCGCTGGCGAGCATGAGCGTGGTCGGCGTCAGGTAGTCGGTGACGATCAGCCACAGCGCGTCGGATTCGTCGCTGTCCACGGCGCTGGCGCCGATGGTGCCGAATTCGGGCACACCGGCCAGCTCGCTGCGGGTCCAGCCGTCGGGACCCGGCGTCAGCACGGACAGGCGGTTCTTGACGTCATCCAGCACATTGATGACGAGGTGGTTCTTCGTGAACGTGCTGCCGGCGAGCGACGTGGTGTCGGTGGGCTCGAACAGCACCTCGAACTCGCGCTTGCCCGCCATGAAGTCGTCGAACTTCGTGACCAGGAGCGAGCCCGCCTTGTAGGTGGTACCACCGACCTCCCAGGGCTCACGCAGTTCGATGCCCAGCCACTCGCGCTGCACCGACTTCTGCGCCGAGTTCGGCACGTCGACCTTCGTCAGCGAGCCATCGGCGTTCCGCAGGTACAACTCGTCGTTGTAGAAGGCGAGCGTCCGCATCACGAAGTCGCGCTCATAGCCGGGCGTGTCGTCGTGTGCGGCGGCGATGTACATGTCGTCCGGGCGACCCTCGTAGACCACGGTGGCCGCCGAGATCGGCGTGCCGCGCGCCCACTGCTTGACGATGCGCGGATAGCCCGAGCTCGTCATCGAGCCGTCGCCGAAGTCGGTATAGGCGTAGACCGTGTCCTGGTCGATCCAGCCGAGCCCGCCCTTGGCTTCCTCGCGGTAGAAGCCGCCGTCCACCCACTGCTTCGTCGACAGGTCGAACTCGCGGGTGACGTCGGCATCCGCGCCGCCGCGCGAGAGCGCGACCAGGCAGCGGGTGTACTCGGGACGCAGGCAGTTGGCGCCGTGCCAGACCCAGTTCTCGCCTTCCGCCTTGTTCAGCGCGTCGAGGTCGAGCACCGTTTCCCACTTCGGCTGCGGCTTGCGGTATTCCTCGAGCGTGGTGCGGCGCCAGATGCCGCGCTCGTGGTTCCGGTCGCGCCAGAAGTTGTAGTACCAGTCGCCCTGCTTGTAGACGGCCGGGATCTTGTCGTCGGAGTCGTAGATGGCCAGCAGGTCGGCTTCAAGCGCCTTGAAGCCGGGTGTGTCGGCCAGTTCGGCCTCGGCCTTGGCGTTCTGCTCGCGGACCCAGGCGAGCTGCTTCTCGCCCTCCACGTCCTCGAGCCACTGATGGGGATCGGTCACCTGGGCGGTCTCCTGCGCGTTCGCGCCGAAAGCGGCGAGCGCGAGCGCTGCGGCGAGGCAGGCACGGGGCAACTTGGACATTGCGGCATGGCTCCGGCGGGTCTGGGTGGCCGGCAACGCTAGCACAGCGCTCCCGGCCCGCCACCGGGCCGAAGGTCGTGCTCAGCCGCCTGCGCGCCGGCGCGCTGCCGCGAGCGCAAGACCGGCGGCCGCGGGAAGGCCCGCCAGCCACAAGGGCAGCCAGCCGAAGGTCGGACTGGCGTTGCGTGCCTGCGGAAGCGACAGCATGGCGACCACCGCGAGAAAGGCCAGCGCCACCACCAGGCGGCCGGCCCAGTCGGGCGCATGGTCGCTGGCAGTCCGGCGCTGGACACAGGGGGACACGGCGTGGCTGTGTGCTGTCATGATCGGCCTCCAGAATGTGGACCCAGCCTGCCCACGTGCCATCTCACGGACTGCGACCTTCATTGACGCATCCTTCGCCGGAGCGCTGGCAGGCTGCCGCGGCGCTTCGAACCCGGTCATGACCCCAGCCTCCCGAGCCATCGCCCGTACTCCGGCCCTGCGCATCCTGTGCCTGGTGGCCATCTGCCTGCTGCTGCCGGCGTGTGCGCTGCTGGGGGGCCGGGGCGCCAGCGGGGACCGGTCGGATGCCGGAGGCCACGCAGGGATGCCGCCGCTCGAGGCCCTGATGGGCGACTGGTACGTGGCCGGACGGGTGCCCTGGTTCGGCGAGCGCGGCCGCGTCGCCTCGCGCGTCACCATCAGCGCCGAAAGCGACTCCAGGATCACGATCGCCCGCCAGTGGCGCGAGGGTTTCGGCGAGCCGCTGCAGGCCGACAGCACCACCGCGCGCAGCGCCGGGCCCGGCAACCGGCTGTGGAAGCTGCGCGCCTGGCGCGTGCTGCCCGCGCGGCTGCGCGTGCTGGAGGTGGCCGGGGATGGCAGCTGGCTGCTGCTGGGCGCGGACGAACGCGACCACGCCTGGATCCTCACCCGCGCACAGATCGTGGCCGACGACGCCTACCTCGAACTCGAGCGCCGCATCCGCGGCCACGGGGTCAACACCGATCGGCTGCGGCGCGTGGCCCAGGTGCCGGAACAGGAAGGCCGCCTCGGGTTCGAACCGGCGGCCGTGCCTTCGCCCGGCAAGTGAGCACGCGCGGCGCTCCCGGCCTTCCCGGGACCGCCGCCGGCAGGGATCAGGACTCGTACTTCGACAGCGCCAGCGACAGCAGCGAATGGGCCTGTTCGCGCAGCGACTTCGGCTCGACGATCTCGGCATCGCTGCCGTAGTGCAGCACGTCCATCAGCAGTTCGCGCGGCGCGCTGTACGGCACCTTGAGCTCGTAGCGCCCGTCGGGCAGGTAGCGGCCCTGCTGCTGCGAATGCCAGTGCTCGTCGGCCACCCAGCGCGCGGCCTTGGCGCTGAAGACGATGGTGGCCACGCCCTTGGGCGTGCCCGAGAAGATCCCGTAGCCGCCGCCCAGGTGCCGGTCGAGCTCGGATTCGTCGACGTCGATCGCGGCGTCGTCGAGCATCCGCGCCTGCGCGATGCGGTCGACCGAGAAGCTGCGCAGTCCTTCGCGCTCGTGGTCCCAGGCATCCAGGTACCAGTTGTCGCGGTAATGGGTGATGCGCTGCGGCGAGACGGTCCGCCGGGTCTTCTCGTCGGTGGAGCGCGCCCTGTAGTCGAACGCCAGGCGCTGGCGGCCGAGCACGGCCGAGCACACGCAGCGGAACACATGCTCGTCCAGGCGCCGGGTGCGGTGCGGGATCACGCGCACGCGTTCCACCGGCCAGGCCTTGCCGGCGGCGTGCTCGCTCAGCAGCTTTTCGATGCGCGACTGCAGCGGCGCCAGCGCCGACGAGAGCACGCCGCCGCCACTGCGCGAGAGCAACTGTTGCGCCGCCAGCAGCGCATGCAGCTCCTCGGAGCTCAGCCAGAGGCCCGGCAGTTCGAAGCGCCCGCTGGCGTCCGGGTCGTAACGGATGCCCGATTCGCCATCGCCCACGATCGGCGCCATCAGCGCATCGCGGAGGAAGGCGACGTCGCGGTAGACGGTGGCGCGCGAGCAGCCGAGCTCGTCCTGCAGCCGGGCCACCGTGACCGGGTAGCGCGCCGAACCCAGGATGCGGTGGAGGGAGAGGATGCGCTCGTATCGGTCCATGGATTCGATTATGGCGCGGCGGCGGCAAGATGGGCGCGAACGTCCCCGGCCACCCGCCGGGCCTGCCCGCGCAACTCGGGCATGGCGATGGTTTCCCAGAGATCGCCGATGCGGAGCGTGCCCAGGGTCCAGAGGCCGGGCACCGGCTGGCCCGCCGCGTCCAGCGGCGTGCCCTCGCCCGCGGTCGCCGCGCCCATGCCGTGCGGCCCCGGGCGTAGCAGGCCGCGGACGCACAGGCGCCCGAGCAGGTCGCCGCCACCGTCGATGCGCTTGTCCATGCCCAGCGCGTTGACCAGCACGTCGGCCCCGAAGCGCTGGATGTCCTGACGCCCGCGGGGACGCCAGGCGATGGTGGTGCGCGTTCCAGGTTCGATCGCGACCAGGTGGCCGGCGAGGCGCTCGAGCTGGCCGCTTGCGGTCGCCGCATCCAGTTGGGCGGCGGCCTCGGGCGCGATGCGGTGGCGATGGACGTCCCAGTGCCGGACCAGGTGGCGCAGGAAGCGGGCCTGCGCCCGCGGATCCAGGCTGGTCCACAGCGCCTGGCCATGCGGGCGCAGGGCATCGAACGCCGCCTGCCAGGGCCGGCCCTGCGCGGCTTCGGAGCTGGCAAGCGCGCGCACCGTGCGGGTACGGCCCGCCAGGTCCTGTGCAAACAGTGCAGGCACATCGAGGGCTGCCGCCGGCGCCGGCCCGGCGTGCGGCAGCGGCACCAGCCCACGGCGCGAGAGCGAGACGATGCGTCCGCGATGGTCATTGGCGCGCAGGGTCAGTACCACGTCGACCATGCTGAGGCCCGCGCCGAGGATGCAGACATCCGCCTCCGGCGCGATGGTGGCCACGGCCGGGTCGTCCCAGGCCTCGACGGCCATGGAGCCTGACGCATCGCGCCACAGCGGCAGGCGGGCCGGCCGGTTCCCGATCGCCAGCACGACGGCCCTGGCCTCGAGTCGCTGGCCGGACGCGAGCTCGACCCCGTAGCCGCCGTCCACCGGCTGGACGTCCACCACCGTACCCGTGATCCGCTGCAACCGTGCGCGTCCGGGCTGCGCGGCGAGCACTGCTTCCAGATAGCGCGCATACACCCTGCGCGGCATGAAGCGCGTGCCCAGGGCGGCCGGATCCTCGTAGGCGAATTCCGGCTGTTCCCGCAGCCAGCGCACGAAATCGCCCGGCTGGTCATCCAGGGCGCTCATGCCGGCGGCGCGCACGTTGAGCAGGTGCTCGGGCCGGCGCGTGCCGTATGCCACGCCTTCGCCCAACCCCTGGCGCGGCTCGACCACGGCGACCCGCAGCGCCGGCTGCTCGCCATCGAGCAGGTGCGCGGCCACCAGCGTGCCGCTGGCACCGCCGCCCACCACGACCACGTCGACGCGCGAAGGAACTGGACCGGACACGTGATCCCCTGGCAGGGCGGAAAGCGGCCATTATCCCACCGGCCCGTGCGCCGCATCCACAACCATCCCGGCCCGTGCGCTACCCTGCGCGGCCCATGACCCCTGACATGCTGCTCACTTTCCTCGTGCTCGCCGGCGCCGTCGCGCTGTTCGTGAGCGAGAAGATGCCGCCCGAGGTCGTGGCGATGCTGTCCCTGGCCGCCCTGCTCACGCTGCGCCTGGTCACCACCGAAGAAGCACTGTCGGGCTTCAGCAGCCCGGCCACGGTGACGGTGGCGGCGATGTTCGTGCTCAGCGCCGGCCTCCAGCACAGTGGCTCGCTCAACCGCCTGGGCGAGGCCATCGCGCGCATCCGCTGGGGCTGGCTGCTGGCCCTGGTGATGATGCTGCTGACCGCCGGGGTCTCGGCGTTCATCAACAACACCGCCGCGGTAGCGGTGTTCCTGCCGCTGATCATCGCGGCGGCCGTGGCCAACAACCTGCCGCCGTCGAAATTCCTGATCCCGCTGTCGTATGCGGCGCAGTTCGGCGGCGTCTGCACGCTGATCGGCACCTCCACCAACCTGCTGGTGGATTCGATGGCGCGACAGGCCGGGCACGCGGGTTTCAGCATCTTCGAGTTCAGCCAGCTCGGCATCGTGTTCGTGGTCGCCGGAACGGCCTACATGATGTTCGCGCGCACCTTCCTGCTGCCCGATCTTGGCGTGCCGCAGCGTGCCGACAGCGGACACGCGGGCCGCTACGTGGTCGAATTGCTGGTTCCGCCGAAGTCTGCCGCCATCGGTCGGCGCGGCGCGGAACTGCTGGACGACGACGGCGACGTGGTGGTGCTGGAGATCTTCCGCGGCGGCGTCGCCCTGCCCTCGCCGCGCGGCACGGAGATCGGGGAAGGCGATCGCGTGCTCGTGCGCGGCAGCTGGAACGACGTGGAACAGGCACGCCGCAAGCTCAAGCTCGCCTATGACCATGTCGCCCACGACCTCGAAGGCGACGACGAGGAGGGCCGGCTGCACGCCGAGGCCATGGTGGCGCCCGGTTCGCACCTGATCGGCCACTCGCTGGCCGACGTGCGCTTCGCGCACGTCTACCACGCGCGCGTACAGGGTCTGCACCGGCACCGGCTCTCGATCCGGCAGCCGCTGGACCAGGTGCCGCTGGCGGTGGGCGACGTGTTGCTGCTCGATGCCCCCGAGAGCGGGCTGGAACTCATGCGCGCCGATCCGGGCCTGGTGGTGCTGGGCGAGCGCGAGCAGACCCGCACCTCCATCCGCCGCTCCCTGATGGCGCTGGGCATCCTGACGGCCGTGGTGGCCGTGGCCGCGGCGGGCCTCATGAGCATCGTGGCCTCGGCCATCATCGGCTGCTGCGCGCTGCTGCTGCTGCGGGTGCTCAAGCCCGAGGAAGCCTATGCCGCCATCGACTGGCGCGTGGTGCTGCTGCTGGCCGGCGTGCTGCCGCTGGGCATCGCGTTGCAGAAGAGCGGCGCGGCGGCGCTGATCGCCGATTTCTCGATCGGGCTGGTAGGGGGCCTGGGGCCCGTGGCCACGCTTGCGGTGATCTACATCATGACCTCGCTCCTGACCGAGGTGATGAGCAACAACGCATCCGCCGCGCTGGTGGTGCCGATCGCGATCGCGACCGCCGAATCGCTGGGCCTGGACAGCAAGCCGTTCCTGGTGGCGGTGGCCTTTGCCGCGTCCACCAGTTTCGCCACGCCCATCAGCTACCAGACCAACACCATGGTGTATGCCGCCGGCGGTTATCGCTTCCACGACTTCGTGAAGGTGGGATTGCCGCTCAACATCATCTTCATCGTGATGGCGGTGGCATTGATTCCCCGCTATTTCCCCTTCCACGCATGAAGACCCTGCTGCGGATCATCGGCATGTTGATGGTGGTCGGCGGCGGAATCGGCGTGCTGGCGAGCGCGTGGGCCCTGGTCGATCCATCGATCATGCCCGCGCCTACCGCGCTGGGCGCCTTCGAGCCACCATCACCACGATGGCGTGCGGCCTTCGGGCTGGTGTTCTCGATCGGGCTGGTGCTGTTCGGCAGCGGGCGACTGCGCCACCGCGAACTGCCCGGACCGCCGCGCCCTCGCGATTCCTGAACCGCCCCGCGGCCACGCCTTGGAACGCACGGCGGCGCTGCCGATAATGGCGATGTAACCGTTTCCAGCGAGCCCCCATGTCAGCGGTCCTCTGGCTGGCCCTTGCCGCCCCGCCCGTGTTCGTCGCGCCCTTGCCGGAGTCCCCCGGCGAGCCGGCGGCGCTTGCGATCGCGGCCGGTCGCGCCGACCTGCGCCGGCCGTGCTACCGGCTGAACTGCAACGACGCCACGTGGGAAGCCCCCAACCGCTTCACCCGCATCGGGCAGCCGAAGGTGCCGGGCAGCGTCGACCCGCTGGCGAAGATCCGCTTGCCGGCCATCGCGGCGCGCCGCTATCCGCTGTACTCGCCGGCCTCGCGGCGCGACTGGCGCACCACCCATGGCAGCCACTCGCGCTTCACCGCCGGCTTCGGCTACGAGGCCATCCGCACGCCGGACACCAACGTCCGGCTGGAATTCGGTACCGGCTACCGCCTGCAGCCCTATGCCGACTACGGCACCGCCGCCGAAGGGCCGATCGCGCGCGGCCGGCTGGAGTTGCGCCACAGCATCGCCGACCGGGCGCTCCTGACCCAGAACCTCCTGGTGGAGACCGGCAAGTTCAATACCACCACCCGCCAGGTGATCGGCCTGGACCTCGAGCTGCTGCCGCAGTGGACGCTGCAGTCGAATTTCGAGCTGCGCCATGACAGCGCCGGCAACGGCGGCACCGGCGCGACCGATACCGAAGGCACCCTCAACCTGCGCTACCGCTTCTAGCGACCTGCCCTCGCGCTCCTTCTGTAGGAGCGGCTACAGCCGCGACCGGGCTTGCGGCGAAGACGGTCGCGGCTGTAGCCGATCCTACAGGTCATGCTCCTACAGGTCGTGCTCCGGCAGGAATTCGCCAGCACCCGCCGCCAGCAACTTCGCCGCGACCTCGCGCCCCAAGGTCTCCGGCTCGGAGGCAGGCCCCTTCGCTTCCGCCCGCACCGCCCGCCCATCCGTCGCCGAGCCGACCATGCCCTGCAGGTGCAGCCTGTCGCCGCCGAGGTGCGCGAATGCGGCAACCGGGACATGGCAGCTGCCATGCAGGGCCAGGTTCAGCGCGCGCTCGGCGGCGGCGCAGGTGCGCGTGGGGGCATGGTCCAGTGGGCGGCAGAGATCCATCACCGCGGCATCGTCGCCGCGGCACTCGATCGCGATCACGCCCTGTGCCGGTGCCGGCAGCCACGCCGGCGCGTCCAGGCGCGAGCGGATGCGGTCCTCCAGCCCCAGCCGCTGCAGCCCCGCGCAGGCCAGCACGATGGCGTCATAGCCGCCCGCATCGAGCTTGGCGAGGCGCGTATTGACGTTGCCGCGCAGGTCGCGGATTTCGAGGTCCGGCCGTAGCGCGCGCAGCTGGGCCTGGCGGCGCAGCGACGAGGTGCCCACGCAGGCGCCGGACGGCAGCGCGTCGATGTCGGCGAACAGGTTGCTGATGAAGGCGTCGGCATGGTCGGCACGCGCCAGGAAGGCCGGCAGCGCGAACGGCGCGTCGACCTCCATCGGCACGTCCTTGAGCGAGTGCACCGCGCAGTCGGCCTCGCCGCGCAGCATGGCCAGCTCCAGCTCCTTCAGGAACAGGCCCTTGCCGCCGATCGCCGACAGCGAGCGGTCCAGCACCTCGTCGCCGCGGGTGGACATCGGCACCAGCTCGACCTCCAGGCCGGGATGGGCGGCGCGCAGCAGGGCGGCGACGTGTTCGCTCTGCCAGAGGGCGAGCGGGCTCTTGCGGGTGGCGATGCGGAGGGTGGTCATGGGGGGATTATCCCCGACCAAGAGTCGACCATGAACTCATTCGGCCAACGATCCGCTGCAGCAGGTCGCCGTGCTCGAGGCGGCAAGGCTGCTCAGCCCTGGTCCGTCACGCGTGTCTCGAAAGCGAGGGCACCTCGTGGTCCTGCCGTATGTACGCCGCTCGAAGCAAATATCGAGTAGTTGTCGCCGTCATACTCGTCCGACATGCAATCGGCAAAAATTGAAAGACGAAGCTCGTCTGAGAACACAAGAACCAAGTCAAGGCTCACCCGATCCAGCTCAAAGGACATCAGTTCTTTACCCACCACCCCGGCCAATCCAGACACCATTTATTCGCCGGGAAGATTTGAGCTTTTCGATGAACAGAGAACCCGAACACCATTATCGAGCCGCCAGGACGCATTCTCGATGAAAATCGACAAGCTTGCTTGGCACAGACCATCACCGCCCGCGAAGTTGATCGTGACAGCGGAACCAGTACCAGCTCCGGCAGTCACACGACTCACAACCCCACCAAGCAATTGCCCGCACTCATCGATCAGTTGCTGCACACCCTCCATCAGCCTACTCTCCTCGTGAAATGCGCCGAGCAATATCGAGCTTACTGCCCTTCGTTCCCTTTGATCCATACATCTACGTAGACATCTGCACGGAAACGAGCGAGCCAAGCAACAAGCTCTTCTTCTAGCAAGATAGAGCTGTTTATTTCTTCAGCTCCAAAGTATATCCATAGCCGCATTTCGCAATCATCGCGCGAGAGCCGAACCAATTTCTCCGTGACACCGTCGAAGCGGTGCCTGAGGAGTTTCAAGTGCTGTTCCAGATCCGTGCAGCTCTGATTATCTTTGGTTGAGAAGATCCACGAGAAAACTCCTGACGTTTCCCGATGTGTAGTTGGGCTAATGTCTAAAGTGCGGCTGATTTCCTCTTGGCGCTCTCGCTTCGAATAGATAGCTAGGCTCGCATAACAAACCTGGGGCTTAGTTTCCTTCATTTCATCAACCACCGCATTTGCTTTTGTCTGCACACACAGTAACTTCGCGTGAAATGCGAGAACCGGTTTCTGGTTCAAGCCTCACCTTCGCCTCTCCTGTTTTTGAATCGTAAGTGCCGCCTTTGATTCCACTGCCGCCAAGGCCTTTGATTGAAGTAGAGCCCCCATCATTCGAACCCGATCGCCCACTTGGGTTTCCCTGTGCCGCCTCTGCTTCTTGCCTACGATTGTCGATAGCCTCTTGTTCGCCCGCATTTAAGTCTGAGCTGTAAGTGACGAGAGAGAGCACGACGTTCAACTTCAAAAGCCAACTGGGCACAAAGAAGCCTCTTTGACTCCCGCCCCGCCCACTTGTACCTCCCTTACCTCGCGGCTCACCAAGGTCTTTCCATTCTCGATGGAGCCTCTCCAGATCGCGTTTCGTGTAGTTCTGGGCGCCCCTTCTGCCTTGTGCCTGCTTTTCCCCATGCACCCAGTCCCGAAGCCGCTGATCGTTGTAGCCATACCAGTTGTCACCAGGTGCACGCCCGTCAGGATCAGTAAATGAGTACGGGTTGTTGAAGGCGTATGCGTAGCGGCTGAAGTGCCGCATATCGCCGTTGTCATAGGCGGTGACCGGATCGACGCTCAGGAACCTGCCGATGCCCGGATGGTAATAGCGCTGCTGCATATAGGTGAGCCCGCTGGTCGCATCGGCGACGTGACCAGTAAAACCAAGCCCATCCTCGACCGGCCTGTTGACCTGCTCCCCATACGGCGCATATTCCGTCCTGCTGATCACCTCACCATTCGCGTCCGTCATTGCGACCGGTGAACCGAGCAGATCCGTGTGCACGTACTCGACCGTCTGGGCGGCTGCCTCGTGAGCCACGAGAGTAAGGGCGCACAGCGCGAGGGCTCGCCATGGAATCCGCATCTCACTGCCCTCCATCGGAGGCAGGCGGCGGTTCGGATGGGTCTGCGACCAGGGCGTCAGGCTCGCCGATGACCAGCTCCTGTGGGAATGGCGGGTCGGACCATGCAGAGCATCCACTGGCATTGCACGCCCGCACCACGTGGCTGGGGCCGCAATAGCTGGCGTTCGGCGCACTTGCGCTCGTCGACGGACCCGTGTACTGCGTCCCGCCGCCGGCGACCTTCAGCTCGTAGCTGTCTGCGGTGGCGCGGGCCGTCCAGGCGACGGAGCAATTGATCCGGACCGGGCGCACGGTCGGATGGGTCTGGAACTTCGTCGAGGCCGTGATCTGCGGCGCGAGCGGCGGGACCAGCACGTGCGTCACCCTGGTCGCCGACGGCGCCCCGCAGCCAGACGCGTTGCAGGCTTTGACACGATAGGAGTAGGCGCCCGTTGGCCGTCCGCTGACTGCGTACGCAAGGGCGCTGCCAGAGTAGGCCTGCGACCACGCGCCCCCCGCCACGCTTTCTTCCAGAACGTAGGATGTGGCAGTCGAAGGCGCTGTCCAGCCCAGACTGAAGCTTCCAGTCGAGCTCGAAGCAGGCGCCGTCAATGTCGGCTGCCCGGGCACGGTGAGTACCGTCACCACGGAGATGGTCGACTGCGGACTGCATCCCGCGACATTGCAGGCCGCAACGCGATATGAGTACTGGCCGGACGTTCGGCCGGTGACGCCAAAGGTTCTGGCAGACCCGTTGCACCAGGTTCCAGACTCCACCGTCCAGCCGTTCCTCGAGCCGATAGGACGTGGCGTCGCCAACGACAGTCCAGGTCACGGTGTAGGCGCCCGTGACGCTGTGGGCAGGGGCCGAGAGCGCCGGGCTAACTGCAGGGACGTGGAAGGCTTCGACGGACTACAGCGCGCAAGGCGAGAGTTCCCCGAAGTCGCTATTCCAGCTACCAGGCCTGTTCGAAACAACGAGCCGTCAGCAGCCCTTGAGCAGCTCCCGCAGCGGCGCCACGCAACGCCGGCTGACCTCCAGCGGCTCGCGTCCATGGCGCAGGATCGCGTGCACGTGGCCCTCCGGGTCGCGCCGCAGCTCCACCAGCTCGTGCCTCGCCACCAGGCAGTTGCGGTGGATGCGCAGGAAGCGCTCGCCGAACTCCTCTTCCAGTGACTTCAGCGACTCCTCGATCAGGTCCTCGCCGCGCGCGTGGTGCACCACCACGTATTTTTCCTCGGCCTGCAGGTAGTGGATCTCCTCGATCGGGATCAGGCGCAGGCTGCCGCGCAGGCGCGCGCAAAGATGGGTGCGGCGCTTGCCGTCGCCGTCGGCCGCGCGGCTGCGTTCAAGCCCGGCGTTGAACGTGCGCACGCGATCCAGCGCGGCGTGCAGCCGCTCGGGCCGCACCGGCTTGACCAGGTAGTCGACGGCAGCGGCTTCGAACGCCGACAGCGCATGGGCGTCGTAGGCGGTGCAGAACACCACGGCCGGGCGCGGCTCGAATGCGGCCAGATGGCGTGCGGCCTCGAGGCCGTCGATGCCGGGCATGGCGATGTCGAGCAGCACCAGGTCGGGCTCATGGTCGGCGCAGGCCTGCAGGGCCGTGCGGCCGTCGCCGGCCTCGGCGACCACTTCGACGTCGGGATGCGCGACGAGCAGCCCGCGCAGGCGCTCGCGCGCCAGCGGTTCGTCGTCGGCGATGACCACCTTCATGGGCCCCTCCTCCCGTTCCCCCGCGGCTGCTCGCGCTTCGCCGGCATGGTAGCCCGCGTCCCCGCCGCGGGCCACGTGGCTCAGTTGGCCGCCGCGAAGCGCCTGTCGAGCCAGTCGCCGAGGTCGCGGATCTCTTCGGCGCAGACCGAGTGCGGCATCGGGTAGGCGTGCCAGTCGACGTCGAAGCCCAGCTCGCGCAGCAGCGCCGCGCCCTGCTGGCCGGCCGCGAAGGGCACCACCGGGTCCTGGCTGCCGTGCGCCATGAACACCGGCTGGCGGCTGGCGCCCTCGACCAGCGCGGCGCGCGCCTTGTCGTGCGACGAGGGGATGTAGGTCGACAGGGCGACGAGTCCACCCAGCGGCTTGCCGGCGCGCAGGCCGGCGGCCAGCGTCACCGCGCCGCCCTGCGAGAAGCCGGCCAGGATGATCCGCTCGCGCGGCACGCCGCGCGCGACCTCGCGCTCGACCAGGGCCTCGACCTGGGCGATCGACTCCATGACGCCGCCTTCGTCGGCGCGGTTGGCCAGGTCGATGTCGACGATGTCGTACCAGGCGCGCATCGGCACGCGGTTGTTGATCGTCACCGGGCGCACCGGCGCGTGCGGGAACACGAAGCGCAGCGCGGGCCAGCCGCGGCGCACGAGCTCGGGCACCACGGGCACGAAGTCCTGGCCGTCGGCGCCGAGGCCGTGCAGCCAGAGGATGGTCCAGGACGGGTCCGGGCCGGTCTCGCGCTCGATGCATTCCAGCAGCATGGCAACCTCATGGACCGGGCGCGCCATTATGCATGGCGCGTCCGGCACCTCCCCGCTAGCCGCCGAGGTCGAAGCGCACCGTTACCGTCGACGGCATGGCCCGGCCCGGCGGCTCGAAGCGATAGCCGCCCACCGCGGCCAGTGCGGAGCGCTCGAACACCCCCGGCGGATCGGCCCGCAGCACGCGCGCGTCGCTGACGGTGCCATCGGCACCGATGGTGAAAGCAACCTGCACGGAGCCTTCGAGTTTCTGGCTCAGCGCCAGCGAGGGATAGCGCGGCGGCGGCTGGTGCAGCAGGCGCGGAGGCGTCGTGGACGCGGGGCGCGCCACCGGCGTCGCGGCCACGTTGGAGGGCGTCCCGCTGGCGGACGATGCCGGCAAGCGTGCCGGCGTCGGCGCCTGTGAGGCCGGGGCAGCAGCCGATGCCTGTGTCGACGCCAGGGTGCCCGGAGCGGCGGCCGATACCGCCTGCGCCGGCGACACTGCCGCGGCCGCCGTCCGCGCCACATCCGCTGCCGCGGTTTCGGCAGCGCGACGCTCCCGACGCGCGTCCTCCGCGGCCAGGCGCACAGCTTCGGCACGATCGGCTTCGGCGTTTGCTTCGGCACTGGCGATCGCCGCGGCCAGGCGCGGCAGCGCGGGCGCGGCCGGATCGCTGGCGGTCATCAGGGCGTGCAGGCGCCGCGCCTCGGGGAAGTCGTGGCGCGCGATCGCCTGCTCGCAGCCGATCAGGAGGTAGGGCTGCAGCCCGGCAATGGCACCGGCGACTGCGGCGTCCGCAGGTGCCAGGCGGCGCGCCTCCAGCCAGTACTCGATCGCGCTGTCGCCTTCCGGCGAATACAGCCGGCCCTCGCCGAGTGCGCGCGTGGCGGCCCGGTCGAGCCGCTCGGCCGCCGCGTGCGCTGTTTCACCCG
>DATBUS010000024.1:0-7163 GCA_036515815.1 Luteimonas sp. | reverse complement strand
CGGCGGCGCGCTGCTCGCGCGCCTCGCGGAAGATCTCGCTGACGCTCTCGCCCTCTTCGGGCTCGAGCTCCACGCCCTCGCGCGGCTTGCGCGGCAGCGCGGTCAGCAGTTCCTGCGTGACCGGCTCGGACGGGATCTTCTGCTCGATATAGGTCTCGATGTCGGGCAGGCCGATCGCATAGCGCTCGCAGGCGAAGCTGATCGCGTCGCCCTCCTCGCCCAGGCGCGCGGTGCGGCCGATGCGGTGGACGTAGTCCTCGGCGTCGAACGGCAGGTCGTAGTTGTAGACGTACTTCACGCCGTCGATGTGCAGGCCGCGCGCGGCAACGTCGGTGGCGACCAGGATCTCGAGCTGGCCGGCCTGGAACTTCCTGAGGAGCGACTCGCGCTTCTTCTGCGGCACGTCGCCCGACAGCACGCCGACGCGGTAGCCGGCGCGCTCCAGCGCCCGCGCCACGCGCTCGACGAACACCTTGGTGTTGACGAACACCATGGTGCGCGCGCCCTCGCGGCGCGACAGCAGCCCCAGCAGCAGCGGCAGCTTTTCCTCGTCCGACGGGTAGTACAGCTTCTGGCGCACGCGCGCGGCGGTGATGGTCTCGGTCTCGACCACCAGCTTCTGCGGCTCGTTCATGTGCTCGTAGGCGAGCTCGAGCACGCGGTGGCTCAGCGTGGCCGAGAACAGCAGCGTCTGGCGCTCGGTGCGCACGGGCATGCGGCGCAGCAGGAAGCGGATGTCCTTGATGAAACCGAGGTCGAACATGCGGTCGGCCTCGTCGAGCACGCAGACCTCGCAGGCGTGCAGGCTCACCACCTTGTGCTGCTTGACGTAGTCGATCAGGCGACCGGGCGTGGCGATGATCACGTCCACGCCCTCCTGCAGGAGCTGGCGCTGCTTGTCGTAGTCGACGCCGCCGTAGACCAGGGCGAAACGCAGGCCCAGCTCCGGCCCGAACTTCAGCGCATCCTTGTGGATCTGGATGGCGAGCTCGCGGGTCGGCGCCAGGATGAGCGCACGCGGATCTTCCGGCTTGCGCTCCGCCAGCGCGGGGCGGGTCAGCAGGCGGTTGATCACCGCCACCAGGAAGGCCAGGGTCTTGCCGGTGCCGGTCTGGGCCTGGCCGGCGACGTCGCCACCGGGCAGCGCGACCGGAAGGGTCAGCGCCTGGATCGGGGTGAGACGCGTGAATCCGGCGGCTTCGAGGCCGGCCTGGAGCTGCGGATGCAGTTCGAAGGAAGAGAAGGTGAGGTCGGTAAGTGGTTTGTCGGTCATTCGTCGGAAGTCTGCGCGGCGTGGCGCGCTTGCGTGGAAGGCGGCAGCCAAGCAGACTGCCGTGGAGAATGTCGCGGCGGCTCGCCACCCTTCGAAGCCGGCCCCCTCCGACGGGGCTGCCCCTTGAAACGACCGCGAATCGCCCAAGCTTATCAGTTACCGCGGCCGTCGACCGCCCGACTCCGGGCCCGGGCCGGCCGCCCCACGCAGGAGACCCCCCCGTGAGCCAAGCCGTCATCCACGCCAGCGACGCCGATTTCGACGCCACCGTCCTCGCCTCCGACGAGCCGGTCCTGGTCGATTTCTGGGCGCCCTGGTGCGGCCCGTGCAGGATGATCGCCCCCGCCCTGGACGAGCTCGCCGGCGAATACGCCGGGCGTGCCAAGGTGGTGAAGGTCGACATCGACCAGAACCGCGCCACCGCCCTGAAGTACCACGTGCGCTCCATCCCGATGCTGCTCCTGTTCAAGGACGGCAAGATCCAGGCCACCCAGATCGGCGCCGTCGGCAAGCCCGCGCTTGCGCAGATGATCGACAAGGCGCTCTGAAACCCGCGCCACGCGCCGCCGCTTCGGGCCGCCCAACCCATCCCGGCCCGCACCCGCCTCGACGCGGCCGAAGCACCCCCAGATGAAGCGGTCATCACGGCGCCTGCGGCAGGATCGACCTGCTTGCCGCGGGTCGCCGGGAGTGCTAGCTTTCAGCGATACCCCGGCGCGCGTTTGCCGCGCCGCACCTTCTGCAACACCCCTTCAGTCCATTCGCATGCCGCCCGCACAGGGCGCTCGCAGCTAGCGAGGTTCCGCACTTGTCAGACAATCCTTCCGATACCGGCACTCCTGCCGATTCCGGCGAGCCCGCCGTGAAGCGCGTGCGCAAGCCGCGAGCGCCCAAGGCAACGGCCGACGCCTCCGGCGAGGCTTCCACGCCGGCAGCCGCCGAGACGGCGCCCGCGGCGCCGAAGCCCGCTTCGAAACCGGTCCAGGCCGAGCTTCCGGTTGAAGCCCCCAGGGCCCAGCCTCCGGCCGCCGATGCCCCCGCCGCCTCGCCTTCCGGGGCGACGCCGCAACAGGCTGCACCGCAGCAGCAACAGCAACAGCAGCAGCGCGCCAGTGGCGGCGAGCAGCAGCACGAGGGCGGCGATCGCCAGCAGGGCGGGCAGGATAACGGCCACCGCCAGCAGTCCGGCGGCCAGCACCACGGCCAGCAGCAGCATGGCCAGCAGCAGGGACAGGGCAACCGTCGCGAACGCTTCAAGAACCGCCGCGACCGCCAGCGCGACCGCCCGCGCGACGACGGCCTGCCCACCGAGAACAACGACCAGGCCAACCGCCTGCCGCCGCCGAACATCCCCGAGGGCTTCCCGCAGTACTCGCTGTCGGACCTCAAGCGGATGCCGGCACAGAAGCTGCTCGACATCGCCGAGCAGCTGAACATCCACGAAGGCGTGGCCCGCGCGCGCAAGCAGGACGTGATCTTCGCCCTGCTGAAGGTGCTGACGCGCCATGGCGAGGGCGTGGTCGCCGACGGCGTGCTCGAGATCCTGCCCGACGGCTTCGGCTTCCTGCGTGCGGCCGAGGCCTCCTACCTGGCCGGGCCGGACGATACCTACATCTCGCCCAGCCAGATCCGCCGCTTCAACCTGCGTACCGGCGACCACCTGTCCGGCCGCATCCGCTGGCCGAAGGACGGCGAACGCTACTTCGCGCTGAACGTGGTCGACACCATCAACGGCGAGCCGCTGGAAGCCTCGAAGGGCAAGGTGCTGTTCGAGAACCTGACGCCGCTGTTCCCGCGCAAGAAGTTCAAGCTCGAGCGCGGCGACGGTTCCAGCGAGGACATCGCCGGCCGCATCCTCGACCTGATGGCCCCGCAGGGCAAGGGCCAGCGCGCGCTGATCGTGTCGCCGCCCAAGGCCGGCAAGACGATCATGATGCAGCAGATCGCCAGCGCCATTACCTACAACCATCCCGATGTGCACCTGATCGTGCTGCTCATCGACGAGCGGCCCGAGGAAGTCACCGAGATGCAGCGCACCGTGCGCGGCGAAGTGATCAGCTCGACCTTCGACGAGCCGGCCGCGCGCCACGTGCAGGTGGCCGAGATGGTGATCGAGCGCGCCAAGCGTTTGGTCGAGCACAAGAAGGACGTGGTGATCCTGCTCGACTCCATCACCCGCCTGGCGCGTGCCTACAACAACGTCGTGCCGAGCTCGGGCAAGGTGCTGACCGGCGGCGTCGACGCCAACGCGATGCACCGCCCGAAGCGCTTCTTCGGCGCGGCGCGCAACGTCGAGGAAGGCGGCAGCCTCACCATCATCGCCACCGCGCTCGTCGACACCGGCAGCGCGATGGACAAGGTGATCTACGAGGAGTTCAAGGGCACCGGCAACTCCGAGGTGCACCTGGACCGCCGCATCACCGAGAAGCGCGTCTACCCGGCGATCAATGTCAACCAGTCGGGCACCCGCCGCGAGGACCTGCTGATCGAGCCGGAACTGCTGCAGAAGATCTGGATCCTGCGCAAGCTGCTGCATCCGATGGACGAGCTGGCGGCGATGGAATTCCTGCTCGACAAGATGAAGACCACCAAGTCGAACGACGAGTTCTTCGCTTCGATGAGGCGCTGAGTCCCGGCCGGAAGGAAAAAGCCCCGCACTGCGGGGCTTTTTCATGTCAGGGACATACCGTTCGGGCGGCGGCGGGCACCGCGGCCCGCGCCTTTGCCACGACCCGATCGCGGCCACCATGACGCCGTGCAGCAAGCCCGGTGCCCCGGCTTGCGCAATACTCGGCCTTTCCTGCCCAGCCACCGCCCCCGGGGATTCCGCATGCGCAAGACCCTGCTCCGCCCGCTGTCCGCAGTCGCACTCCTCTTCGCCTTCGGCAGCGCCGATGCCAGCCTGCACGGGCGCAACGGCTTCTCCGGCAACCCCGGCACGCAGAACGGCGCCACCTGCGCTGCCTGCCACGCCCCGGGTGCCAGCACCCCGACCGTCACCATCAGCGGGCCACAGGTCCTCGATGCCGGCACCATCGCCGACTTCACGGTCACCATCACCGGAGGCCCTGCAGTCACCGCCGGCCTGGGCGTGTCCGCCTCCGACGCTGCAGGTACGTTCCAGGCAGCAGGCAAGGACGTCCATGTGATCGGCGGCGAGATCTCGCACACGCAACCGAAGGCCTTCAGCGGTGGCGCGGTGAGCTTCGGCTTCCGCTGGCGCGCGCCGACCTGGAACGGCCCGGTCACGCTGTACGCCGCCGGCAATTCGAGCAACGGGCAGCTCAACCTGCTTGGCGACGGCATCGGGACCGGGCAGCTTGCCGTCACGGTGCGCAATGGCAGCGGTGGCCCGCCCGAGCCGCCGACTCCGCCGCCATCCGAAGCGACGCTCGATCCGGTCGTGGGCGGCCTGTCCCAGCCCGTGGTGATCACCCACGCCGGTGATGCCCGCCTGTTCGTGGCCGAGCAGCCCGGGCGCATCCGGGTGATCGAGCAGGGCAGCCTGCGCGGCGTGCCTTTCCTCGACATCCGTGACCGCGTGGACGACTCCGGCAACGAGCAGGGCCTGCTGGGCCTGGCCTTCCATCCGCAGTACGCAAAGAACGGCTATTTCTACGTCAACTACACCTTCGATCCGCCCGGCAGCGGACTGGACCGCACGCGCATCTCGCGCTTCAAGGTCGGTAGCGATCCCAACATCGCCGATCCCGGCTCCGAGCTGGTGCTGATGGAGTTCGAACAGCCATACAGCAACCACAACGGCGGCGACATCCAGTTCGGTCCCGACGGCTACCTGTACATCGCCTCGGGTGATGGCGGCAGCGGCGGCGATCCGCAGAACAATTCGCAGAACCCGAACCGGCTGCTCGGAAAGCTCCTGCGCATCGACGTGGACGGCGGCGGCGGCGCACCCGACTGCAGCGTGGCGGCCGGAAGCCACTACGGCATCCCCGTCGGAAACGCCTTCAACGATGGTCGCGGCGGTGCCGGCTGCGACGAGGTCTTCGCACTCGGCCTGCGCAATCCGTGGCGGATCGCGTTCGATGCCCTCACCGGCGACCTGTGGATCGCCGACGTCGGCCAGAACGCCTACGAGGAGATCAACTTCATCCCCGCCGGCACCGATGGCGGCCTCAACTTCGGCTGGCGCTGCTACGAGGGCGACCAGCCCTACAACACCTCGGGCTGCAACGGCAGCTACTACGAGCCGCTGGTCACCACCACGCACTCGGGCGGCAACTGCTCGATCACCGGCGGCCGCGTGTATCGCGGCACCTCGCACCCGTCGCTGGCCGGCCGCTACTTCTTCACCGACTACTGCAACACCGCGGTGCGCACCATCACCTTCGACAACGGCCAGCCGCGCGTCGAGGACCCGATCCCGGCGGGCACGGTCAGCCAGCCGGTGGCCTTTGGCGAGGACGTCGACGGCGAGCTGTACCTGGCTGCCCTGACCGGCACGCTGTACCGCATCGTCGGCACGGGCGACACCGGCGAATCGAAGGTGACGACGCTGTCCGGCCAGTGCCTGCATGCCGCCTCGGCCGCCGCGGGCACCAGGCTCATGTCCTGGCCGTGCACGGGCGCCGGGGGACAGCGCTGGGTGCTGCGCAGCGACTCGACGCTGTACAACCCGGCCTCGGAGCGCTGTGCGACCGTGGTCGGCACGACCCGCAACGCGCCAGTCCAGTTGCAGGATTGCACCGGCGGACCCAACCAGCGCTTCACCTCGACGCCTGCGGGCGAGCTTCGTGTCGGCGGCAAGTGCATGGACCACGCCGGCGCGATGCGCCGGATGGTGCAGGCTTCGACCTGCAGCGGTGCCGACAGCCAGGCCTGGGTGATCTCGCCGGCGGACTGATCGGGACGCGCGACACGCCGCCGGCGGGGCACCCCGGCGGCGGCGGCGACGGAATGCCTCAGCCCCGGTCGCGCAGGAACCTCGCCATCGAAACGCCGGCGGGGGCCGGGGCGAATTCGGCGGCGACGTCGACGAAGCCGCGCATCACGGCGATCTCGCGGGGCGTGCGGTTGAGCGCGTCGCGCAGGTCGGGATCACAGCCTGCGCGCAGCAAGTGGCGCGCCAGGCGCAGGAGCCCGTGCAGGGCGGTGAGGTGCAGTGGCCCGAAGCCACGCGGGTCCTGCGCATCCAGGCGGGTGTCCTCGTCGAGCAGCCGCGTGGTCGCGGCCAGCACGACATCCTCGTCGCAGGCGGTGCCCGGCTCGGCGCGCGCGCCGAGGAGCAGCAGCAGCGGCGTGACCCCGCCGGCAGCCTCGGCGTCGGCTTCCGCGCCGGCCAGCAGCAGGGTATCGAACAGGGCCAGCAGCCGCGGGCGATCGCGGGCGGTGAACCCGAACAGCGCCGCGCAGTGCAGCGGCGTGAGGCCCTGGGCGTCGGTGGCCTGGATATTGGCGCCGGCGGTCAGCAGCCGCGCGCAGATGTCGGGCATGCCCAGCGCGGCCGCGATCATCAGGACGGTGACGTCGCCGGGCAGGCGGTGCTCGAGGGACACCTTCGCCTGCAGCAGGCGCTCGACGATCGCCACGTGGCGCATGCTGACCGCGGCCGACAGCGGCGTCGCCCCGGTGTGCGCGGCACGTTGCGGATCGGCGCCGCGCGCCAGCAACAGCTCGAGCACTTCGGCATGTCCGCCGCCCGCGGCGCGCAGGAGGCCGGTGCAGCCCTTGTCATCCACGGCGTCCACCGGGAACCCGAGGTCGAGCAGGCGGCGCACGGCGGCGGCATCCCCCGCCATCGCCGCCGCCGGCACGTCGGCCTCGCGCAGCGGACGACCCGGCAGCGCCCAACCGCTCCAGTCGAGCCAGTCGGCGAGGTCGCGACGACCCGCGGAGAGCGCCACGCCCAGCGGCGTCTGGCCATCGGCGG
>DATBUS010000023.1:0-4671 GCA_036515815.1 Luteimonas sp. | reverse complement strand
CCTGCGTGTAGGCGCGGCCGTCCTTCACCAGCGCGGTGCGGAGCAGGATGCAGGCGTCGACCTGCCCCTCGCAGGAGATGTACCCGGCGGCGCCGGCGTAGACGAGGCCGCGCTTATGCAGCTCCAGCTCGGCGATGATCTCCATGGCGCGGATCTTCGGCGCGCCGGAGAGGGTGCCGGCGGGCAGGGCGCTCAGCAGCACGTCTACGGGATCGGCGTCCGATGGGGCGTCGCCCTCCACGTTGGAGACGATGTGCATCACGTGGCTGTAGCGCTCGACCACGAACTGCTCGCCGACCTCCACCGTGCCGGGTGCGGACACGTGGCCGACGTCGTTGCGGCCAAGATCGACCAGCATCAGGTGTTCGGCGCGCTCCTTCGGATCAGCCAGCAGTTCGGCCTCGAGCGCCACGTCCTCGGCCGGCGTGGTGCCGCGCGGACGCGTTCCCGCGATCGGCCGTACGGTGACCTCGCCGCCCTGCATGCGCACCAGGATCTCCGGCGAACTGCCGACCACCTGGGTGCCGCCGACATCGAGGAAGTACATGTACGGCGACGGGTTGAGCGCACGCAGCGCGCGGTACACATCCACCGGCCGCGCCTCGAACGGCACGGTCAGCCGCTGCGACAGGACCACCTGGAACACATCGCCGTCGGCGATGTACTCCTTCACCTTCGCCACCGCGTCGATGAAGCCCTCGCGGGTGAATCCGGAGACGAAGTCGCCCTCGGCAAGCGCCGAGGGACGCAGCGTCTCCGGATAGCCGGTACCGGCCTGGCGCAGCCGGTGCACCAGTGCATCCAGCCGCCGCTGCGCGCGCGCCAGGGCCTGCGGCTCGCGCGGATCCGCGTGCACCACCAGGTACAGGCGCCCCTTGAGATTGTCGAACACCGCCAGCTCGTCGCACTGCATCAGCAGGATGTCGGGCGTGCCGAGGTCATCGCGCAGGCCGGCGTCGCGCGCCAGGTGCGGCTCGATGTAGCCGATGCATTCGAAACCGAACCAGCCGACCAGCCCGCCGCTGAAGCCCGGGAGACCTTCCACCTCGGGCACGGAATGCCCGGCGCGCAGGCGCTCGACCTCGGCGAAGGGATCGGCGACCTCGCGCTCGGCCACCACTTCGCCGTGCTCGCGCAGCGCGTAATGGTGGCCGCGGAACTCGTGCACGCGCGTGGCCGGCAGGCCGATGATCGAGTAACGGCCGAAGCGCTCCCCGCCTTCGACCGATTCGAACAGGCAGCTGTGCGGGCCGTCGGCCAGCTTCAGGTAGACCGACAGCGGGGTGTCGAGGTCGGACAGCACCTCGCGCACCACGGGGATGCGCGTGTAGCCGGCGGCGGCGAGCTCCTGGAACTGGTCGGACGTCATCATCCGGCTAGCTTGGCAGATCGCCCCCCGCCGGTGCACGCGCCGTTTCCAGCGCTCGGGCGCCTTGCATCAGGGTTCGCCCAGCCAGACCGCGCTGTCGAGGCGGCGGCGTCCGCAGCCGGCTGCGGACGCGTCGCCCGCACATGTGCCGGACGCGGCAGGGTTCAGTCCGCGACGCGGTCCTGCCCGGCCGTGCCGCTTCCGGGTGTGCACAGCTCGCAATCGGCAGGCAGGTGCATGCGCAGGCGCCGCGCCGCGGCCTCGGCGCGGAAGCGCCGGCCCTCCACCGGCTCACCATCGAGGTTGAGCACCATCGGCTCCACGGCCTCGATTTCCAGCCATGGCAGGCGCGCGCGCACCGCCACGCGCTCGAGCGCGGCGCCGCGGCCTTCGGCCAGCACCGTCGCGACGGTGGCGCCCACTTCGCCTTCGAGATCCGGGACGATCGTGACATCGAGCAGCCCGTCATCGACCAGCGCATCCGGGCACAGGGCCTGCCCGCCGCCGGCCTGGCGGCCATTGCCGATCCCAAGCGCGATGAAGCCACCGCGCCAGCCGAAGCTGGGCCCCGCCAGCCGCGCCTCGATCGGTTCGATCCGCCCGAGCTTCGAAAGCCCGGTCACCAGGTAGGCCAGGCCTCCAAGCAGCTTCTTCAGGCCCTCGTCGGTGTCGAGCGTGACCTGGGTGCCGAAGCCACCGCTGGCGAGGTTGGCCGCCCAGTGGGTGCGGCCTTCCGCGTCGAGCTTCAGCAGGTCGATGGCGCGGGCGGGCTGCGCCAGCACCAGCTCCAGGGCCTCCCGTGGCTCGTCCGGGATACCGGCCGCCAGCGCGAAGTCGTTCGCCGTGCCCATCGGCACCAGGCCAAGCGCGGGCAATGCGGCAGCATCACCGCCGGCGTTCGCGAGCGCGGTGGCCACCTCACTCAGCGTGCCGTCGCCACCAGCGGCGATCACGCTGTCGACGCCCGAAGCAATGGCTTCGGCGACGCTGCGCGCGCCATCGCCCGGCTCCCAGGTGACACGCACCGCGATGTCGACCTCCTGCTCGCGCAGTGCCTGCACGGCCTCGCGCAATGCGTCATCCCCGGCGGCCTTGCCGTTGATGACGAGCAGCCAGCGGGGCGTGCTCATGCCTGTGGCCTGGAGGCGGGTTCGCCGTCGTAGCCGCGGTTCACGCGGCGGCGCCGCCGCAGGCCTGCGCAACCTCGCGCCGCATCCGCGAGATCACGTCGGCATAGTCGGGTTGGCCGAAGATCGCCGAGCCGGCGACGAAGGTATCGGCGCCGGCGGCCGCGATCGCGCCGATGTTGTCGGGCTTCACCCCGCCGTCGATCTCAAGGCGCACCGCACGGCCGCTGGCATCGATGCGGTCGCGCACCCTGCGCAGCTTGTCCAGCGCCGATGGAATGAAGGCCTGGCCACCGAAGCCCGGGTTCACCGACATCAGCAGCACCAGGTCGAGTTCGTCCAGCACGTAGTCGAGCACGTCCACCGGCGTGGCCGGATTCAGCACCAGGCCTGGCTGGCAGCCGGCGGCACGGATCAGCTGGATGGTGCGGTGCACGTGCTGGCTTGCCTCGGGGTGGAAGCTGATCACCGTGGCGCCGGCCTCGGCGAAGTCGCCGACGATGCGGTCCACCGGCGACACCATCAGGTGCACGTCGATCGGCGCGGTGACGCCGTGCTTCCGCAGCGCCGAACACACCAGCGGGCCGATGGTGAGGTTGGGCACGTAATGGTTGTCCATCACGTCGAAATGGACCCAGTCGGCACCGGCGGCCAGCACGTTGTCGACCTCCTCGCCGAGGCGGGCGAAGTCCGCCGAGAGGATGGAAGGCGCGATGACGGTGGGCTGCATGGGGGACTCGTGCTTGGCGTGGAAGGAGGATGCTAGCGGCGCCCGCGCTTCTTGCGGATGCGGTCGTAGGCGCGGTTGATCTCGGCGGCGCGCTTCTGGGCCTGCTCGAGCAGTTCGGGCGCCGCGCCGGCCATGCGGTCGGGGTGGTATTGCGACATCAGGCGCCGATACGCGAGGTCCACCTCGGTGTCGCTGGCGTCGCGCTCGAGGCCGAGCACGGCCCAGGCATCGTTGCCGGCCACCCGGAACCAGTCGCTGTCGAAGGCATGGCCGATGAGCAGGCCGATCAGACCCCCGGCCGGATGCCGCATGAGCAGCCAACCGGCCACGAACCCGAGGACCTTCCCATACCAGCGCTTCATGCGCGCGATTCTACCGTGGCCGCCCGCACGCAAGGCCGTGCATCGCTACAATGCCCCCCCGACGGCTCCAAGACGACCCATGGCAACGACCCTGCTCGAAGCCCATCTGCCCGGGCTCGAACTGCTCCACCGCGGCAAGGTCCGCGATGTGTACGCGCTCCCGCCCGGCTCCGGCCCCGAGGAGCTCGGCCCGCTGCTGCTGATGGTCGCCACCGACCGCCTCAGCGCCTTCGACGTCGTGCTGCCCGACCCGATCCCGGGCAAGGGCGAGATGCTGTGCCAGGTCTCCAACTTCTGGTTCGACCGCACCGAGCACCTGGTGCGCAACCATCTCACCGGGATCGATGTCGCCTCCGTGCTGCCCGCCGGCGTCGACCCGGAGCCCTACCGCCTGCGCTCGGTGGTGACCCGCCGCCTGAAGCCGGTGCCGGTCGAGGCCATCGCCCGCGGCTACCTGATCGGCAGCGGCTGGAAGGACTACCAGCGCACCGGGCGCGTCAGCGGCATCGCGCTGCCCGACGGCCTGCGCCAGGCCCAGAAGCTGCCGCAGCCGATCTTCACCCCCTCGACCAAGGCCGCCGTGGGCGACCATGACGAGAACATCGACTTCGACACCATGGTGCGCACGGTCGGCGCCGAACTGGCCGAGGAAGTGCGCGACGCGACGTTGCGGCTCTATGCATTCGCGGCGGAGTTCGCCGCCGGGCGCGGCATCATCCTCGCCGACACCAAGTTCGAGTTCGGCACCGATGCCGATGGCCGCCTGTACGTGATGGACGAGATGCTGACGCCGGATTCGTCGCGCTACTGGCCGGCCGACGAGTACCAGGTCGGCAGCAGTCCGCCGAGCTATGACAAGCAGTTCGTACGCGACTGGCTGGAGACGCAGGCGTGGGACAAGACCGCGCCCGGTCCGCACCTTCCGGCCGAGGTCATCGAGCGCACGCGCGCGAAGTACGCCGAGGCCCTGCAGCGCCTGGCCGGCATCGGCCGGGCCGAGGTCAAGCCGGCGGCCTGAGCCCCGCCGCCTCCACCGCGCCGCGGATCGCCGCGCGCGCGGCCTCGAGGCCATCGCTCTCCAGC
>DATBUS010000022.1:0-14491 GCA_036515815.1 Luteimonas sp. | reverse complement strand
CAGCCGAGCCGCACTGGCCGCGATCGACGCCGCCGCGCGGCAGTGGCGCCGTCGACTCGGGGTGGAGGCCCCGCCGCCGCCGGAGCTGCCGGCGCATGCCCTGGGCGACCTGCTGGCCCACGCCTTCCCCGAGCGCATCGCGGCGCGCCACGCCACCGACCTGCGGCGTTACCAGCTGGCCAACGGGCGCATGGCCCGGCTGCTGGATGACAGCGACCTGGTGGGCGAGCCGTGGCTGGTTGCGACCGAACTGCGTTACGAAGGCCGGGGCGACGCACTGCTGCTGCGGGCCGTCCCGGTCGATGAAGCGGTGCTTCGTCGGGACTTCGCGCAGCGGTTCAGCGAGCGCGACGAGACCCGCTGGGATGCCGCGCGGCGCGCGCTGGTCGCCGAGCGCGTGCGCCGTTTCGCGGGCATCGTGCTCGACAGCCGGCCGGCCGGCCGGCCGGATCCCGCGGCGGCGGCGGCGGCACTCACCGCGGCCGTGCGCGAACTGGGCCTCGAGGTGCTGCCCTGGACCGACAGCCTGCGCCAGTGGCGCGCCAGGGTGGCCGGCCTCCGAAACTGGATGCCCGGGCTCGCGCTCCCGGATGTCGGTGACGAGGCGCTGCTGCGGGACCTCGACGACTGGCTGCGGCCGGCGTTCGCCGGCAAGGCGCGGCTCGACGCCCTGCAGGCCGAGGAGCTGTCGGCGGCCCTTCGTGCCCGCCTCGACTGGTCGCAGCAGCAGAAGCTCGACGGGTTCGCTCCGGTGCGCATCACCGTGCCTTCGGGCCAGGCACGCGGGATCGACTACGCCGTCGGCGACGACGGCCAGCCGCGGCCGCCCGTGCTGGCGGTCAGGCTGCAGGAACTGTTCGGCCTGGCCGACACCCCGCGGATCGCGGACGGGCGCGTGCCTCTGCTGCTGCATCTCCTGTCGCCCGCGGGGCGCCCCTTGCAGGTGACCACCGACCTGCGCAGCTTCTGGGACCGCACCTGGCCGGAGGTCCGCAAGGAAATGAAGGGCCGCTATCCGAAGCATCCCTGGCCGGAGGATCCATGGAATGCCACGCCCACGCATCGCGCGCGGCCGCGCGGGTAACCTGAACAGTCCGACGGCGGATCACGCCGGCACCACGGATTCCGGCCGACACTGCCGATCCGATTCAACCGTGCCGCCGCGGTACGTGGCACACAGCCCGAGGAATTACGCATGCGCAAGCGCACCATGATCAGCGACGTCCGCAACGCCATCCCCGACCGCGCGCTGGATCTCGCCAGCCGGCTCGGCGACGGCTTCCGCCACGGCACCGATGGCGCCGGCCGCTGGCTGCATGAGGTGCCCGGCACCGCGAGCCACTGGCTCCAGGGCGCCCAGGCCGGCGCCGGGAAATGGCTCCAGGCCGGGGTCGCCATGGGCGCGGCGAAGACCGGGGCGCGTGCCGTCGGAACCGTGGCCCGCCGCCATCCGGTCGCCCTGACCGCGGCCGCGGTCGGCATCGGCGTCGCGCTGTACGCGGTCTCGCGCCACCGTCGCAAGCTGGCCGAGCGCGATGCGATCGAAAGCCGCTCGCGTCGCATCCGCCAGGCGCGCAACCGCACCGAGCAGGATCCGCACGCCAGCGATATCGGCGAGCAGGCGTCGACGACGGAAAGCTGAGCGCCCCGGGGCAGGGCTTGCGGTCAGGCTGCCGGAGCTTCCGGCAGCTCGACCACGAAGCAGGCGCCACCGCCCTCGCGGTCCTCGTACCAGAGTTGGCCCCCGGCGTCGCTGACGATCTGGCGCGCCAGTGACAGGCCCAGGCCGCTGGAAGTGCCGACCTGCGCCGGATCGGCCTCGGTCAGCCGGGTAAACGGCCTGAAAAGCTCGCGCTGGCGACCCTTGGGGATGCCAGGACCCCGGTCGGACACCCGCAATTGCCAGTAGCCGGGTGTCCCGTTCCGGCAGCCGATTTCGACATCGCTGCCCGGCGCGTACTTCATGGCATTGCCGATCAGGTTGCCCGCGACCTGGCGCAGGACCAGTTCGTCCATCGCGACCACGCCGGCGACATCGCCCTCCACGCGCAACTGGCAACCGCTGCCTTCGAACTGCAGGCCGTATCGGCCGACGATCCACTCGACCACAGCCGCCAGGGCCACGCGTGCGTCGCGGGCGCTGCGCGCTCCACGGGCGCGGGCCTGGGTTTCCAGGTAGCGGCTGATGTAGCCCAGGCCTTCCTCGGCGCTTTCACGGATCATCTGGAGGTAGCGCGGCACGCGTTCGGGCTTGAGCGTGCCGGTCACCAGGATGTCGCTGGCGAAGACCACGCTCGCCAGCGGGTTCTTCAGGTCATGGGCGACCAGGTTCACCAGCTCCTGGCGCTCGCGGGCGACCTGTTCCAGCCGGTCGCGCGCGAGCTTGAGGCCGATGTGCGCGTTCACGCGCGCCACCAGCTCCTCCGGGATGAACGGCTTGACCACGTAGTCCACGGCGCCGGCCTCGAAGGCGCGCAGCAGCAGGCCGCGATCCTGGGCCGCGGTCAGGAAGACCACGGGAACGCGCGGCAGCAGTGCGCGCAGCCGGATCTCCTCCATGACTCCGAAGCCATCCATGCCCGGCATCATCATGTCGAGCAGCATGAGGTCGGGCGCCTGTTCTTCCGAGATCGCCAGCGCGGCATCGCCGTCGCCCGCGACCGCGACTTCGTACCCCTGCCGTTCCAGCAGGGCGCTGACCACGCGCAGGTTGGCGGCCTGGTCGTCGACGACGAGCACGCGGCCCCGGGTCTGGTTTGCCTTCATGGCCCTGATCCGCCGTCCGCGTGACACGCTGTCACACGGGGACTGGAAACGTTATCAGAAACTCGTGGGTGCCAATACAGCAAAGTCCAGGTGAAGCTCACGGAATTGAAGCGCGGCTGAACCGTTCAGCTGAAGGGCGCCGTGGCAGGTACCGGACGCCATTCTCCCGGCTCCAGTGTTCCAAGCCCGACATGGCCGATGGCCGTGCGGACCAGGCGCAGGGTCGGCAGGCCCACGGCGGCCGTCATGCGGCGGACCTGGCGATTGCGGCCCTCGCGGATGCGGAGTTCCAGCCAGGCGTCGGGGACCGTCTTGCGCGCGCGTACGGGCGGGTCACGTGGCCACAGGGCCGGCGGTGCGTCGAGCAGACGCGCTTCCGCGGGCCGGGTGGGCCCATCGCGAAGGTCCAGGCCATCGCGAAGTCGGGCCAGCTGTTCCTGTGAGGGTGCGCCCTCCACCTGGACCAGATATGTCTTGGCCAGCTTGTGGCGCGGGTCGGTGATGCGGTGGACCAGTGCACCCGCGTCGGTCAGCAGCAGCAGGCCCTCGCTGTCGTGGTCGAGCCTGCCGGCGGGGTAGACACCGGCCGGCAGCCCGAACCCGGCCAGGGTGGGCCGCGCCGGCGTGCTCCGGTCGGTGAATTGGCAGAGCACGCCGTAAGGCTTGTTGAATGCGACCAGCACTAGGGCTTCACGAAGCGCAGCGTCATTCGGTCGCTTTCGCCGATCGCCTGGTACATCTGGCGGTCTTCGGCATCGTGGTTGTTGGAAGGCGGCAGCGTCCACACGCCGTTGGGGTGGTCGCGCGTGTCGCGCGGGTTGGCATTGACCTCGCTGGATCCGTCGAGACGGAACCCGGCCGCGGTGGCCAGGGCGATCACCTGGTCCTGGCCGACATAGCCGCTGCGGTCGTCGGCGGGCACGTCGGCGGCGGCACGATGCTCGACAACGCCAAGCACGCCGCCCGGCTTCAGGACATCGAAGAAGCCCTTGAACATCCCCTCGGCCACGCCGTCCGAGCGCCAGTTGTGCACGTTGCGGAAGGTCAGCACGGCATCGGCCGAGCCGGGGGGGCCGAACACCGGAGCCGCGGGGTCGTACAGCACCACGCGCGCGTCGGAGAACTGTGCCGGCTTCGCCGCGAAGAGTTTCTCGAGCCCGTCCTTCGAGCGCGTGGCGTAATCGCGTGCCCGTCCTTCGGGTCGTGCCTCGGGATCGACCACCGCGGCCACGTAGCCGGTGCGCAGCCACGGCGCGAGGATCTCCGCGTACCAGCCGCCGCCGGGCGTGATCTCGATGACCGTGCGCCCGGACTCGACGCCGAAGAAGGTCAGGGTCTCGCGCGGGTGGCGGTACTGGTCGCGGGCCACGTTCTCCGGCGAACGCCAGGTCCCGGCCAGGGCCTGGTCGAGCAGCGGGTCGGGCGCACGCATCGCCAGGCCGGCCGGCGCACCCGTGCGGGCGGTGCCGGGAGCGTTGCGATCACTGCGGTCATCGGCCGCGGGGGTCGCGGCGCAGGCCGTCAGCAGCATTGGAAACAGCAGGAGGGAAAGGCGTGTGGCCATGGCGCGGCTCCGTCAGGCGGTCGGGTCCGCAAGCCTAACCGCTCAGCCGGGCCGACGCGGGATAGGGGGCGACGTCGAGATAGCCGCCGCCGCCCAGGCAGGCCTGCACGCCGCGCCACCAGGCCGCCTCGAAGATGCCGGGATGCGCGTCCAGGAGCGCGGCGCGGAGATCCGGCGGGAGGCCGAGGAAGTTCGGGAAGAGGGCCGGGAAGACATCGTCGCGCCGCGCGTACAGCCAGTCCTCCAGCGGGCGCGTCTCGTCGTCCTCGTGCACGGGCGGCAGGTCGCGGAAGCTCACGTGTTCAAGCAGGCAGAGCTCATCGAAGTCGTAGAACAGCGCGCGTCCGTGACGCGACACGCCGAAGTTCTTCAGCAGCAGGTCGCCGGGGAAGATGCCGCTGCGCGCCAGGTCGGTGATGGCCTGGCCATAGTCGAGCACCGCGCGCCGCGCTTCGGCCTCCGGCATCTCTCGTGCGTAGAGGTCCAGCGGTCGCAGCCGGCGCTCGACGTAGCAATGCCGTACCAGCACCTCGTCGCCATCGGCCGAGACCGTTTCCGCGCATTCGCCCAGCAGCTCGTCGAGCATGTCGGCGGCAAACGCGGCGCGCGGGAAGCGCAGGCGCCGGAATTCCTGGGCATCCACCAGGCGCCCGACGCGGTCACGCCGCGCCACCAGGCGGTACTTGGCTTCGATGTCGGCGCGCACGCTGTCCTTGGGTTCGGCGAAGCGGTCGCGGATGACCTTGAACACCACCGGCAGGCCGCGCGGGGTGAACACCGCCATGACCATGCCGCGGACGCCATCGGCGCGCACCAGCCGTTCGTCGGGATGCGCGGAGAAGTGGCGCTGGATCTCGCGGTAGCGCTCGGTCTTGCCCTGCTTGGCGCGGCCCAGCACCGAATACAGCTCGGACACCGGCTTGCCGGGCAGCAGCGCATGGAGGAATGCCACCGCGTCGCCGACCCGGCGCAGGTCGGCCATGAACCAGCTGCGCGCATAGCCGAAGAGCATCGACACATGCGCGCGCTCGGTCAGCACCGCATCGGCGCGGACGCCATCGGGGCCGTTCACGAGCGCGACCACGAGCGGACGCGCGCCATCGGCCGCCTGCACCCGGCCAACGAGATAGGCGCGCCGCTCACGATAGAAGACGGTGTCGAGCAGCTCGGCGTCGCCCGGATCCAGCTGCAGCCGCGAGCCGATCGCCTCCGTGATTACGCGGGCATCGGCGGCGCGGTCCACGTGCCGGAAGCCGCGCTGCCGCAGCGCTTCCGCCCAGCGCCCCTGCGCATCGGCGGCGGGTGGCAGGGCGTGCAGTTCACCCGGGCAGTCCGCATCGCCCGCGCCGGCGTCGCCCGGCTCATGGAATTCCAGGGCGGGTGCCACGCCTTCGGTGAGGAAGAACCGGCGCGACATCGAATTGAACAGCGTCCGTGCCAGGGCGGCGTCGTGCCGGGTCCGGCTCAGTTCGGCATAGGCGGCGCGCACGGCGGCCCAGAACGGGCGCGAGCGCATCCGCTCGCCGACCAGCGCATCGAAGCGCCCGAGGGCCTCGTCCAGGAAGCCTTCCTGCAGGTCGATCCGGGCCAGCGCGTCCGCCTCGGCGCCGCGCCAGTCGCGCTGCACGAAGCGCCGGCGCGCGCGCCGGGTCAGGTCGCCGAAGCGGGCGTCGTAGTCCTCGAACGCGTCCAGCACCAGGCCGGCCGCGCGCGCGACCAGGGGATCATGGGAACACGGGGCCATTCGAACGGCGCCCGGCCGGGGCTCAGGCGGGCGGGTCGCGGCGGCGCGTGCGCGAGACCGCGGTGACGATGCCGATGCCGAGCAGCACGATGGCGCCGGCGGCGATCCACTGCGGTGCCAGGCCGGCCATGGACGCGCCCCAGGCCAGGCCGCCGATGGCGATGACCATGCCGATGATGTACAGCGCGAAGGACGACATCCGCATCTCCGGGTTCGGGGAGGCGCATCGTATTCATGCCGCCGGTGTGGGCCGCATGAAGGCAGCCGGACCCGGAAACGACAATGCCCGCGATCGCTCGCGGGCATTGCGTGGAGCCGGAGCAGGCGATCAGAGGTGCTTGATGATTTCGTCCGCGAACTCGCTGCACTTCACCTCGGTCGCGCCCTCCATCAGGCGGGCGAAGTCATAGGTGACGCGCTTCGAGCCGATCGCACCGTCCATCGCCTTGATGATGGCGTCGGCGGCCTCGGTCCAGCCCATGTAGCGCAGCATCATCTCGCCCGAGAGGATCACCGAACCCGGGTTGACCTTGTCCTGGCCGGCGTACTTCGGCGCCGTGCCGTGGGTGGCCTCGAACACCGCATGGCCGGTGACGTAGTTGATGTTGGCGCCCGGCGCGATGCCGATGCCGCCGACCTGCGCGGCCAGCGCATCGGACAGGTAGTCGCCATTGAGGTTGAGCGTGGCCGAGACGTCGTACTCGCGCGGACGCAGCAGGATCTGCTGCAGGAAGGCGTCGGCGATCGCGTCCTTGATGACGATGCCGGCACCCGGCTTGCCCTCGGGGATGATGTGCCAGGGGCCGCCATCGAGTTCGACCGCGCCGAACTGCTCGCGCGCGACCCTGTAGCCGAAGTCGCGGAACGCGCCCTCGGTGAACTTCATGATGTTGCCCTTGTGCACCAGGGTCACCGACTTGCGGCCGTTGGCGATCGCGTATTCGATGGCGGCCTTGACCAGGCGCTCGGTGCCCTGCCAGCTGACCGGCTTGATGCCGACGCCCACGTTGACGGTGTCGTCGGTCGACGGCTGGCCCACCGCGGACAGCTGCCCGTTCCAGGCCTTCGCCTTGTCAGCGGTACCGAAGCGGATCTTGTCGAAGCCCTTGGGGAATTCCTTCTGCAGGAAGTCGAGCACCTTCTGCGCGTCCGCCGAACCCGGCTCGAACTCAATGCCGGCGTAGATGTCCTCGGTGTTCTCGCGGAAGATCACCATGTCGACGTCGCCGGGCTTCTTCACCGGCGAGGGCACGCCCTCGAACCAGCGCACCGGGCGCAGGCAGACGTACAGGTCGAGCATCTGGCGCAGCGCGACGTTGAGCGAGCGGATGCCCCCGCCGACCGGCGTGGTCAGCGGGCCCTTGATGCTCACCAGGTATTCGCGGCATGCGTCGACGGTCGATTCCGGCAGCCACTCGCCGGTCTGGTTGAACGCCTTCTCGCCGGCCAGGACTTCCATCCACTCCAGCTTGCGCTTGCCGCCATAGGCCTTCTCGACCGCGGCATCGAGCACGCGCACGCTGGCGCGCCAGATGTCGGGACCGGTGCCGTCACCTTCGATGAAGGGGATGATCGGGCGGTTCGGGACGCTGAGCCCCTGCGCGGTCTTGGTGATCGGGCTGCCGCCAGCGGGCACGGCGGGGGTGAAGTCTGCCATCGGGTTCCTCCATGGGGTGCCGCGGCGCCGTGGGCGCGCGGCGGTGTGGACGGCCATTGTCGCGCGTCGCGCCGGTGCCGGCAAAGCGTCCCGCCGCGGCGCGCCAGGACGCGGCACCGGGCGCGGGTGTCGCGGACACAGGAAGGGCGCGGCCATGCCCGGCCGCGCCCTGTCGGGGCCCCGGGACTCAGCGGACCTCGAAGTCCCGGGTCTGCACCACCTCGCCGTCGAGCAGGATCTCGACGCGGTAGTTGCCGGTGGGCCAGCCATCGGGCTTGCTGATCTTGAAGGCGGTGGCGCCGGTGCCCGTGAACTCGAAGTCCTGGCTGGTCTGGTCCACCGCCTGGTCGCCCTCATAGGTCCAGCGCGCGGTGAGCTGGCCGCGCTGCGGCGATGCCGGGTCGGACGAGGTCGTCGCGACCGACGCGTAGATGGTGTCGCTGGCCTCGAAGGTGGTGGTCGGCGTCGCGACGCGGTTGTCCGGGCTGATCTCCTTCCCGAGGTCGACCGACGTCACCGTCACCATCGGGGTGGCCGGTGCCTCCACGGGCGCGGCGGTGGGCGCCGGCGCCGCTGCGGGCTCGGCCACCGGCGGAGGCGGTGGTGCCGGTTCGTCGCGCTTGCAGCCGGCCAGCGCCACGCTGGCAAGCACGGCCACGGCGAGTGCGGCGGGAATGGGGCGTCGGGTCATAGCGGGTCTCCGTGTGGGTTGGTCCTGCTGCCATCGTCCTCGCGCGCAGCGAAGGGAATCCTGAGCACCTGGCCGGGCCGGATGCGGTCGGGGTCGTCCAGCTGGTCGCGATTGGCCTCGAAGATGCGCGACCACTCGCTGGCGCGGCCGTAGTGGGCCCTGGCGATGTGCGAGAGCGTGTCGCCCTGCTGCACGGTGTATTCGCGGTCGCCCACCGCCGCCTCCGTGGAGGAAACCGACGACTGCACGTTTCCGAAGTCCGGCCGTCCGGCCCTGGCTTCGGTGCTGCTGACGCTGCCCTGCACGTTTCCGAAGTCGGGCCGGTCGCCGTCGTCGCCGCGCCCGGTTGCCGTGCGGCCCGGCCTGAGCGACAGCGAGCCGGGGTCCTTGGGATCCTGTGGATTGCTCATGGGGCCTCCTGTGCCTCGCGAAGCGTCGACAGGTATACATCGGCCCCGTCAAGGAATCATCGACGCCCGCTATTGCCTCGGGTCGCGCGCCATGGCGGGGGCCGGCAGTCCCGGCGTGGCGCGCCAGGGATTGATGTCCAGGCCGCCGCGCCGCGTGTAGCGCGCCTCCACCGACAGGGCATCCGGACGGCAGCGCGCCAGGATGTCGGTGAAGACCTGTTCGACACACTGCTCGTGGAACCCGGCGTGCTCGCGGAACGACACCAGGTAGCGCAGCAGCCCCTCGTGGTCGATGCGCGGGCCGCTGTAGGCGATGCGGACGCTGGCCCAGTCGGGCTGGCCGGTGACCGGGCAGTTCGACTTGAGCAGGTTCGAATGGAGCACCTCGTCGGCGTGACCGGTGCCGTCGGTGGCCAGCAGGCCGGGATCCGGCGTGTCGTAGGCGCTGCATTCCACTTCGAGCAGGTCGAGGGACACCGGCTCCGGTGCGCCCGGCATCGCGCCATTCCCCGCATCCACCGGCGGCAGCCCGAAGGCCACGGTGACGGGTGCGCCGGCAGCGGCCGACAGGTCGGCCACGATGCGCGCGAGCACCTCGGCCCGGCTGTCGAAGCGGCTGCCATTGAGCGAATTGAGATACAGCTTGAGCGACTTCGACTCGATCAGGTGCGGCGAATCCGCCGGCACCAGGAAGGTGGCCGTCTCCACCATCGGGCGGCCGCGGCCGTCGAGCCAGGACAGCTCATAGGCATGCCAGCGGTCGTGGCCGGCGAAGGGCAGGGCGGCGCCCTCGAGCCCGAGCGCCGCACGCCCCTGCGCGCGCGGAATCGGGAACAGCAGCGACGGATCGAAGGCCCGCGGGTAGGCGACCTCGCGGCCAAGCGGATTTCCAGTATTCATCCCGGCATTATCGCGCCGCGGTGGCAGAAAGCTCTGCACGGATCTACGCGGATGGACGCGGATTCACACGGATCAAGCGGGAGTCGGGATGCACCGCCGCTCTCCCCTTCGCTCTATCCGTGTAGATCCGCGTTCATCCGCGCGAATCCGTGGCACAGCCCTTTGCGTCAATCTGCGCCGTGCAGGTAGTCCAGCGTGAGCTGCAGCATGGCGCGCAGGCCGAAGTCCAGCGCCGACTCGTCGAGGAAGAATTCCGGCGAATGGTTGCTCGGTGCCGTCGCCGGATCCTGTCCCGCCGGGGTGGCGCCGACGAAGAAGAACACCGCCGGTACTTCGCGGGCGTAATAGGAGAAGTCCTCGGCGCCCATGTTGAGCGGCATGTCGACCAGGTTGCCCGGGCCGGCCACGGCTTTCAGGCTCGGGCGCATGCGGGCAGTGAGCGCGGGGTCGTTGGCGGTGACCGGCGTGCCTTCGATGTCGGGCACCTTCGCCACCACGGTCGCCCCGTGCGCGGCCGCGACCTTCTCCGCAACGTTCGCCAGGTCGGCGAACACCGCCTGGCGCATGTCCTCGTCGAAGCTGCGGATGGTGCCGACCAGCTCCACGCGGTCCGGGATGATGTTGAAGCGCACGCCGCCGCGGATGGCACCGAAGCTCAGCACCACCGGCTGTTTCGAGATGTCCTGGCGGCGGCTGACCACGGTCTGCGCGGTGCCGATGATGTCGGCCGCGGCGACGATCGGATCGACGCCGCCCCAGGGGCGCGAGCCATGCGTCTGGCGGCCCTGCACGACGATATTGAAGCGGTCCGACGCCGCCATGGTCGGCCCGCTGCGCACGCCGAGCTGCCCGGCATTGAGCGTCGAGAACACATGCAGTCCGAACACGGCGTCCGGCCTGAAGTCATCGAAGATGCCTTCGGCCAGCATCACCTCGGCACCGCCTTCCTCGCCGTCGGGCGGGCCTTCCTCCGCCGGCTGGAACACGAACAGCACCTCGCCCGGCAGCTGGTCGCGCATCGCCACCAGGGCCTCGGCCACGCCCATCAGGATGCTGGTGTGGGCGTCGTGGCCGCAGGCATGCATCACGCCGACGGTCTCGCCGTTGAAGGTCGCGGTGGCCTTCGAGGCGAAGGGCAGGCCGGTGGCTTCGGTCACCGGCAGCGCGTCCATGTCGGCACGCAGCGCGATGCGTGGCCCGGGCCGGCCGCCCTTGAGCACCGCGGTGACACCGGTGGTCGCGATGCCGGTCCGCGGCTCCAGGCCGAGCGCGCGCAGGTGGTCGGCCACCAGGGCCGCGGTGCGGGTCTCCCGGTTCCCGAGCTCCGGGTGCTGGTGGATGTCGCGCCGCCACTCGACCACCTTGCCCTGCAGGCGCTGTGCGGCCTCGGCAACCTCCGGCCGCTGGGCGACCTCGGCCGCGGCGGCGGCGGGCGCAATGGCAAGCGTGAGCGCGAGCGCGCAGGACAGCGTCGACAGTCTGGACATGCGGGTTCCCCGGAGCGGCTGGTCCCTCCATCGTGCACCAGGTCGGGCCAGGCCGGGCCGGGGAACAGTGACCGCGGCCCGATCCAACGGGAGGACCTGCACGAGCCACCGGACGTGCAGGACCGCGCGCGCCGTGCCGCTACAGGTGGTGCCGCGCCAGGTACTCGGCGGACTGCATTTCGATCAGACGGGATGCGGTCCGCTCGAAGGCGCCGGCCAGGCGTTCGCCGGTGTACAGCGCGTGTGCCGGTGCCTCCGCGGTGCAGACCAGCTTGACGTTGCGGTCGTAGGCTTCGTCGATGAAGGTGACGAAGCGACGGGCCGCATCGTCGCGCGTGGCATCCATGACCGGGATGCCGCCAAGGAGCACGGTGTGGAACTCGCTGGTGATCTCGATGTAGTCGGACGCGCCGCGCGGGCCTTCGCAGACGGCCGCGAAATCGAACCAGGCCATGCCCGGGCAGCGCGCACGCGTCGCGATGCGGCGTCCGCCGAGCTCGATGCTGCCGTCGCGGTGCGCGTCGTCGCCGCCCAGTGCATGCCAGCGCGCGGCCAGCCACGCATCCGACTCCGCGTCCAGCGGCGTGCGGTACACCGGGGACCGGGTCAGCTCGCGCAGGCGGTAATCGGTATCGCTGACGATCTCCAGCACCTGGCAGTGCTGCTCCAGCAGCGCGATCGCCGGCAGGAAACGCGCGCGCTGCAGGCCGCCCGCGTACAGGCCCGACGGCTGGATGTTGGAGGTCGTCACCAGCACGATTCCCTCGGCGAACATGCGTTCCAGCAGCCGCGCCAGCAGCATGGCGTCGCCGATGTCGCTGACGAAGAACTCGTCCAGCACCAGCACCCGCAGCGAACGCCGCCATTCGGCCACGATCGCGGCCAGGGGATCGCGTTCGCCGGCGTGTTCGCGCAGGCGCTCGTGCACCACGCGCATGAAGCGATGGAAGTGCGTGCGGCGCTTGCCGTTGCCATCGCCGCCCTTCGCATCCAGCTTGGCCACCGGCAGCGGCAGCCCGGCATAGAACAGGTCGACCATGAAGGTCTTGCCGCGGCCGACGCCGCCCCAGAGGTACAGGCCCTGCGGTGCATCCTTGGCGCCGCCGCCGAACGTCCGCGCCAGCCAGCCGCGCCGGGGCGTGTCCAGCAATGCCTCATGCACGCGGTCGAGCGCGGCGATCGGCGCGTGCTGCGCCGGATCGTCACTCCACTCGCCGCGGGCGACACCTTCGCGATAGGCCTGCGAAGGGTGCATTGCGCCTGTCGCCTCAGCCACGGGCGGCCGGCAGGTGGCGGCGCACGCCGCTCCGGATCGCGCCCCGCAGGTCGATCAGCTTGCGATGGAAGAAGTGGCTGGTGTCGGGCATCCGCACCAGTTCCGGCTCGGCCCTGAGCCCGTCGAGCCAGTCGTACACGGCCTGCGGGTCCACGATCTCGTCGGCATCGCCCTGCACCACCAGCCAGGGCATCGTCGGCGTGGTGATCGATTCGAAATCCCAGCGTCCGGCCGGCGGCGCGATGGAGATCAGCATCGACGGCTGCAGCTCCGCGGCCATCGCCAGGCTGACGTAGGCACCGAAGCTGAAGCCGGCCAGCCACAGCTGGTCGTCCGGGCGCGAGGCGCGCACCCACTCCGCGACCGCACGCAGGTCGTCCTGCTCGCCATCGCCGTGGTCGAACGCGCCCTCGGACGCTCCGGTGCCGCGGAAGTTGAAGCGCACCGTGGCCACGCCCGACTCGCGCAGCGCGCGCGCCGCCATCGTGATCACCTTGTTGTGCATGGTGCCGCCCTCGGTGGGCAGCGGGTGGCAGACGATGGCCGTGACAGGCAGCCGCTCGACATCGTCACCGGGCAGGTCCACGGCCACCTCGAGCGCGCCGGCGGGGCCGGCCAGGGTCAGGGTGCCGGATGCGTCCGGGAAGGGCAGTTGGCTCGTCATGGCGCCATGATAATCGGTGCGGTGCGAAGGCCAGCTGTGCAGGCATGGCGCCGCCCGCGGGCTGGATCAGCGCGCGGAGCGCAGCCGCAGGCCGACGATCACCGGATCGTGGTCGGACGCGCGCCATGGCGTCACGGCGGCCGGGGTGTCGCCGTCGCCCGTTGCGGTGCCGGGCGCTTCGTCCGCATTGCTGTGCCAGATCGCGGCGTCTTCCAGCCTCGCGCCGAGCGCCGGGCTCAACAGCACGTGGTCGAGGCGGCCGGCCTGGGCATCGTAGACATAGGTATGCGGCTGCCCGCCGTCGGCCGATGCCAGGGCGTCGCGCCAGCCCGCGTCGATGAAGCCGCGCACCGGATCCTCCATCGCATAGGCATTGAGGTCCCCGAGCACCGCGACCAGGTCGCTGCCACTGCCGGTCGGATCGCTGGCCAACCAGCTGCGCAGGGCCACGCCCGATGCGCGGCGGGTGGCATTGAAGCAGGCCTGGCCATCGCCCTGGTCGAGATCGGCCCCGGTGGCGTCACGGCAGCCCTTGGACTTGAAGTGGTTGGCGACCACCACGAAGGCTGGCCCGGAGCCCGCCCGGAAGGCCTGCGCGAGCGGGGCGCGGCTCAGCGGTCCGAACGGTCCGGCCTCGAGCGTGGCAGGGCGGCCGATCGGCGCCACGCGGTCGGCGCGGTACACCAGGCCCACCCTGATGGGGTTGTCGCCCGGACCGTCGCCGGCATCGACGAAGCGCCAGCGCTGGCCCTCGGGATCGAGCGCCTTCACCAGCTGGGCGATGCTGGATTCCGGACCGTAGCCATCATTCTCGAGTTCGAGCAGCACCACGATGTCGGCATCGAGCGAGGACAGGGTGGCCACCAGGCGCGCGCGCTGCGCCTCGTACTCGTCCGGCGTGGCGGCACCGCGTGCGGTCGGGAAGCCACCGCCGCGGCCGTCGCCGTTGAACAGGTTCTGCAGGTTCAGGCTGGCAACCCGCAGTTCGCCGACGACCGTGGGAGCAGCGGGTCGCTGCGCCGGCTGCAGCGTGTCGACATCGGTGATCGACAGGCGCGGGCCGCCTTCGTGGAGGGTCAGCATGCCCTGGACCGTGCCCACCACGCCGCCGCTCCGCCACAGATGTGCGTGCCTGGCGACCTTGGGCGGCAAGACCAGCTCGAGGCTGCGCGCGCGGTTGGCCGCGGCCACGGCAGCGGCATCGGCGCCCGGGCGCGCCACCTCGGTGGGCGCGCGCAGCCGGTCGCCGAAGGCCAGCACGACGCTGCCATCGCGCTCGAGGCGGTGGTTGCCGCTGATCACCAGCGGTGCGTTGATACGGACCAGGCGTCC
>DATBUS010000021.1:0-1868 GCA_036515815.1 Luteimonas sp. | reverse complement strand
TATCTCAACCAGGTGTACCTGGGCCAGCGCGGTGCGCAGGCCATCCACGGCGTGGCCGCGGGTGCCGAGTTCTGGTTCGGCCGCCGGCTCGAGGACCTGGCCACCGAGCACGTCGCGCTGCTGGTCGGCATCATCCGCGGTCCGTCCTACTACGATCCGCGCCGCCACCCCGAGCGCGCGAAGACGCGGCGTGATTTCGCCCTCGCCAAGATGCACGAGAAGGGCCTGATCGACGCGGCCGAGTACAAGCGCGCCGTGGCCGCTCCACTGGGCATCAGCAGCACGCCGGGCACGCTCGCCGCCAACCGCTTCCCGGCCTACGTCGACCTGGTGCGTCGCCAGCTGGCCGCCGACTATCCGGCCGAGGTGCTGCAGGGCGCCGGCCTGATCGTGATGACGGCGATGTCGCCGGCCGCGCAGGGCTATGCCGAGGGCGCGGTGCGGCGCACGATCGAGGCGCTGAGCAACGACAAGCGTCCGGAACTGCAGGCCGGGCTGGTGGTGACCGATTCCCACACCGGCGAGGTCGTCGCGGTGGTCGGCGGTGCCAACCCGACCGAGCACGGCTTCAACCGCGCGATCGAGGCCAAGCGACCGGTCGGCTCGCTGCTGAAGCCGTTCGTCTATCTGCTGGCGTTGACCCGGCCGGCCGAGTTCTCGCTCGCCACCTGGGTCAACGACGCGCCGGTGGACATGGTGCTGCCCAATGGCCAGCGCTGGAATCCGGCCAATTCCGACCGCCGCAGCCATGGCAGCGTGCGCCTGATGGACGCGTTGGCGCGCTCCTACAACCAGGCCACGGTGCGGGTGGGGATGGAAGTCGGGCCGCGCGCGCTGGCCGATCTGCTGCACCGTCTGGCCAGCATCCGCGCGGAGCCCAATCCCGCACTGATCCTCGGCGCGGTGGACGAGAGTCCGTACGCGATGGCGCAGCTGTACCAGTTCCTCGCCTCCGGCGGGCAGATCCAGCCGCTGCGCGCGGTGCGCGGCGTGCTCGACGCCAACGGCCGCGCGCTCAACCGCTACGACAAGCCGGCGGCGCCCGCGCAGCCGGGCGATGCGGTGGCCGCGCGGCTGGTGACCGTCGGCCTGCAGCAGGTGGTGACCCGCGGCACCGCGCGACAGCTGGTGAACGACGGTCGCGGCGGCCTGTCGTCCGCAGGCAAGACCGGCACGTCGAACGACGGGCGCGACAGCTGGTACGCCGGGTATACGGGCGACCATCTCGCGGTGATCTGGGTCGGCAACGACCAGAACAGGACGACGGGCCTGTACGGCGCGACCGGTGCGATGCGCGTGTGGTCGGCCCTGTTCGCGCGCCTGCCGTCCGCACCGCTGGTGGTGCCCGAGGACGGGCTCGAGTGGCGCTGGGTCACCGGCAGCCACACCACCGATCCGGGCTGCCCCGGCTCGCAGCGCTTCCCGTTCGTGCCGGGCTATGCGCCCGCGTCGACGCCGTGTCCGTACGGCTCCCCGGGCGCGGCGCCCGTCGACGACGGCGAAGGTGCGGACGACGAGGGCGGCGGTTTCTGGAGCCGCCTGTTCGGCGGCGGCCGCGATGTCGAGCCCGACCCCGCCAAGCGCCTGCCGCCGCCGCAACCTGCACCCGCACCGGCGCCGGTGGACGGAGGACAGCGATGAAGCGCGCGCTTCCCATCGCATTGCTGTCGCTGCTGGCCGGCTGTGCGACCACGCCGACGCCGAGCCCGCCGCCTGCGTTCGACGCGGCCGCCGCGGTCGCCGCCATCCGCGAGGCCGGGGCCGAGCTTCCGACCGAGCTCGCCGTGCAGCCTTTGCAGGACGCGCTCGTCGCCGACCTGCGCGGGCAGGCTCGCAGCGACGAGCAGGCCGGCCGCCTCGACGCGGCG
>DATBUS010000020.1:0-2799 GCA_036515815.1 Luteimonas sp. | reverse complement strand
GGCGGCGGGAACGCACCCTCGCCCGGCGAGGCGACGCGGTCGGCGCCGTTGCCGCCGCAGGCGCTCAGCGCGAGCACCGCGCCGAAAGTCATGAGAAGGGCCTTGGAACTGTGGCGCGTGGACATCGTTGGTCTCCGGGAGGAAAGGTGCGCGGACGCAGCGAAGGAACCGCGGCCCGGCGCGCCCTGTGTCGGGCGGCGTCCGCTGCGTTCCGGATGAATCGGCGATGAAGGCTAGTGGTCTTGCGTGACAGCTTTCTTGCACGCGGATGGCACCGACGTGCGGCTGTCACATGCGACGGATTCGCGACGGCTGGATGTCGGTTGTCATCCGCGCGTCATGCGCGACAGGCCTGCTGGCAGTCCCTTTGCGAACCCTGCGGATCGAACGGATGGACAGCCCCGGGATCGATGCCGGACTCATGCAGTGGCTGCTTGAGCGCGTGCGCTCGGGGGCGTCACCCGAGGCGGTGCTCGCGGCCATGGTCGAGCGCGGCTGGGATGGCGACGCCGCCGCCGCGGCGCTGGAGTCGGCGATGCGCGAGCACTTGGCGGAGCACGCGCGCGAGCACGGGCTGCCGGCGCCCGAGCGCGTCCCCTATCCGGTGGAGATGAACGGCGCATCGGTCATCGACGCCGGCGACCGCAGGGTCACCGTGCTGGCCAACATGCTGCATCCGCGCGTGGTGGTGTTCGCCGGCGTGCTGGCCGACGACGAATGCGATGGGCTGGTGGCGATGGGGCGCGAACGCCTGCGGCCGTCGCCGGTGCTGGACATGGAGACCGGCGTCGACGCGGTGCACGCGAGCCGCACCAGCGACGGCATGTTCTTCCGCCGCGGCGAGAACGTGCTGTGCGAGCGCATCGAGCGCCGGCTCGCCGCGCTGGTCGACTGGCCGCTGGAGAACGGCGAGGGCCTGCAGCTGCTGCGCTACGGCCCGGGCGCCGAGTACCGGCCGCATTACGACTACTTCGATCCGTCGCGTCCCGGCGCCGCGAAGACCCTCGCCCGCGGAGGGCAGCGCGTGGCCTCGATCGTGATGTACCTCAACACCCCGGAGCGGGGCGGCGCGACCACCTTCCCGGACGCGCGCTTCGAGGTCGCCGCGGTCAAGGGCAATGCCGTGTTCTTCGCCTACGACCGGCCGCATCCCATGACCGGCAGCCTGCACGCCGGCGCCCCCGTGGTGGCCGGGGAAAAATGGGTGGCGACGAAGTGGCTGCGCGTGGGTCGCTACGACTGATCGACCGTTCGTCCGGCTGTAGGTACCGACCGTCATGCGTGGCGGTGTTTGTCATGGTGCTGTAACCCGCCAGCGCTTCGCCCGTAGTGAGATCAGGTCATCAACGACTTGGCGCCTGGCGCGGGAGCACCATCATGCAGCGGATCGCGGCTTCACTTCTTCTCGGCTTCGCACTGCCGTGTGCGGCGCTCGCCTCGGACGCGGTCCATGCGACGCAACAGGTCTACACCTATGCGATCGAGCTCGGGGCCGACGGCCGCGTCACGGACGTGTCCGCGCACGGCCCCGTGCCCGGGACCGCGGGCGATGCGCTCGCCCGCGAGGCGCGTGGCTGGGTGTTCAGTCCGGGGGCATCGGGCGATGCGGCCGGCACCCGCACCTACCTGCGCGTGGTGGTCGACGAGTCGGCCGACGGCAGCTGGCGCGTGGTTTCGGCCACCACCGGGCCGGCGCTTGCCGCCATGACCCCGCCGGCGTACCCGATGCGCGACCAGCTCGCCGGCCACGAGGGCATGGTGGTGCTGCGGCTGCAGGTGGGCGCCGACGGCCGCGTGCAGGACACCGACGTGCACGCGGCCACGGGCTCGGTCTCGCGGGCGATGGCGCAATCGGCCGAGGAGGCTGCGCGCGCCTGGCGCTTCTCGCCCGAGCAGGTGGCCGGCCGGGCCGTGCCGTCGACCCTGCTGTGGCCGGTCTGCTACCTCGGCCCGGCGTCGCCGGTCTCGGCCTGCAGCTGGACCGGCCCCGACGCGCAGCGCTTCTCGAGCAAGACCGTGCTGCCGCTCGATCCGAGCGTGACCGTCAACTGGACCGCCGCGCGCTGATCCACGGCGCGCGCGAGGTCACGCCGGCATCGCGCCGGGCGTCTTGTCCGGATACGTGCAGAGATCGCGGATCACGCAGGCCGGGCACTCCGGCCTGCGTGCCTTGCAGACATAGCGGCCGTGCAGGATCAGCCAGTGGTGCGCGTCGTGCAGGTAGCCGGCGGGCACCCGCCTGAGCAGCCGGTCCTCGACCGCGCGCACGTCCTTGCCATGGGCCAGGCCGGTGCGGTTGGACACGCGGAAGATATGGGTGTCCACCGCCATGGTCGGCTGGCCGAAGGCGGTGTTGAGCACCACGTTGGCGGTCTTGCGGCCGACGCCGGGCAGGGCCTCGAGCTCCTCGCGCGTGCGCGGCACCTCGCCGCCGTGGCGTTCGATGAGCAGCTTCGCCATCGCCACCACGTTCGCGGCCTTGGCGTTGTAGAGACCGATGGTGTTGATGTACGGCTTCAGCCCGTCCTCGCCCAGCGCGGCGATGGCCGCAGGCGTGTTGGCGACCGGAAACAGCCGGCGCGTCGCCTTGTTGACGCCGACGTCGGTGGCCTGCGCCGACAGCGTCACCGCGACCAGGAGTTCGTAGGGCGAGCCGTATTCCAGCTCGGTCACCGGCTTCGGGTTGAGCTCCGAAAGTCGGGAGAACATCGCATCGACGTGGGCGTTGGGCATCACCCGCCCACGGCGCTCGCGCGCCGCGCTCAAGCGCCGCCTCCGGAGACGCGCGCCCGGGCACGG
>DATBUS010000019.1:0-10861 GCA_036515815.1 Luteimonas sp. | reverse complement strand
GCCCGCACAGGCGCAGCGCCCTGCAGCGCGGCCCTGTCAGCCGCCGCCGCCGAGCGCCCGGACGCGGCGCCGCCACCTGCCTCGCCTGCGGCACTGCCACCGGCGGCGGATGCAGTGGACCCTTCGCCTCCGGCCGGCCGGAACGCCAGCATGCGCAGCAGGCTCATCTCGAAGCCGACGCGCGCACTGGGTGCGAGGGCGATGTCGCGCCGGCCGGCAACGGCCATCTGGTACCAGAGCTGCACCAGTTCCGGGCGCAGCGTCGCGGCCAGTGCGTCGACGTCGACGCCATCGGCCTCGACGTCGCTGCCCGGCACCAGCTGCTTCACCTGGATGCGGTGGAGCGCCTCGGCCAGCGCATCCAGCACGCCGGCCCAATCGGGCGAGAACCCGGCCAGCACTTCGATGGTGGCCATGAGCGCGGCACCGTCTTCCTCCGCGAGCGACGCCAGCAGGGCCGCCACCTGGGTGCGGTCGACAGACCCGAGCATGGTCGCCACCGCGTGCTCGCCAAGCGCCAGGCCGGGCCCGGCACCGCTGTAGGCGATCGCCTGGTCGAGCAGCGACAGGCCATCGCGCAGGCTGCCGTCGGCGGCCTTCGCCAGCTGCCGAACCGCGCCCGCCTCGGCCTCGATGCCTTCGGCGGCGAGGATCTTCGCGATCTGGCCGCGGATCTGCTCCTCCTCCAGGCGCTTGAGGTTGAACTGCAGGCAGCGCGACAGCACCGTCACCAGCAGCTTCTGCGGGTCGGTGGTCGCGAACAGGAACTTGACGTGCTCCGGCGGCTCTTCGAGCGTCTTCAGCAGCGCGTTGAACGCCGCCTTCGAGAGCATGTGCACCTCGTCGATCAGGTACACCTTGTAGCGGCCGCGCGACGGCATGTACTGCGCGTTGTCGATCAGGTCGCGCACGTTGTCGACGCCGGTATTCGACGCGGCGTCGATCTCGAGCAGGTCGATGTAGCGGCCGGCGTCGATCGCCAGGCAGGTCTCGCACTCGCCACAGGGGTCGCTGGAGGCGCCACGCTCGCAGTTCAGGCTCTTGGCGAAGATGCGCGCGATCGTGGTCTTGCCCACGCCGCGGGTGCCGGTGAACAGGAAGGCGTGGTGCACGCGGCCGGAATCGAGCGCGTTGACCAGGGCGCGGACCACGTGTTCCTGGCCCACCAGCTCGGCGAACCGCTTGGGACGCCACTTGCGGGCGAGGACGAGGTAGGACATGGGGACATTCTGCCACCTCTTGTCCTGCATCCACCTGTCCCCGGAGTGCCGCGCGGCGCGACCGCGCCGGATTCCTTGTGGATACAGGTGCGCGGGCGCTAGAATCGTCGGCCCCGTGCGCCACGCCAAGGCAGGTACGACGCGCGGGCCAGGTGCGGAGAGGTGTCCGAGTGGTTGAAGGAGCACGCCTGGAAAGTGTGTAAGCGTCTAAACCGCGCTTCGGGGGTTCGAATCCCCCTCTCTCCGCCAGATATGAAAAAGCGCCCCCTCGTGGGGCGTTTTTGCGTTCAGGGCGCGCCCGGCCGCCTTCCGGGTCGAACGCACGCCTTCCTCCTCCGCCGACGGCCGATGTGCCATCGTGCCCTCCGCACCCTCGATATCACGGACGGCCTGCCGGCATGTACCTGGGACGCTTCTTCGGCGACGTCGCCTCCCCGCACCCCTGCGCCGCGTGCACCGGTGACCAGCGACTGGACTTCGATGTGCGCATGGCCTTCCAGCCCATTGTCGATGCGCGCGACCGCTCGGTCTTCGGCTACGAGGCCCTGGTGCGGGGCGAGGACGGCGCGAGCGCCGCGGACGTGATCGCGCGCGTCCGGCCCGAACAACTCTACCGCTTCGACCAGACCTGCCGGGTCAGGGCGATCGAGACCGCCGCGCGGCTGGGGCTGCGTGAGCGGCTGTCGATCAATTTCTTCCCCAATGCGGTGTACGAGCCGGCCACCTGCATCCGGCTGACGCTCGAGGCGGCGCGGCGCTGCGGATTCCCCACGGAGCGGCTGATGTTCGAAACCGCCGAGTCCGAGCAGGTCCGCGACCATCGCCACCTGACGCGGATCTTCAACGACTACCGCAACCGTGGCTTCCTCACCGCGATCGACGACTTCGGTGCGGGCTATGCGGGGCTGAACCTGCTGGCCGACTTCCAGCCGGACGTGCTCAAGCTTGACATCGCGCTTGTACGCGGAATCGACGCCGACCGGGCGCGCCAGGCGATCATCGGCGGGGTGATGCACATGGCCGAGGCCGTCGGCTCGACCGTCATCGCCGAAGGCGTCGAGACCGCGGCGGAATACCGGGCGCTGCGCGCGTTGGGCGTGCCCCTCTTCCAGGGCTATCTCTTCGCCAGGCCGGCCTTGGAGGCCCTGCAGCAGGTCTCGGAGAAGTCTTGGGACGGCCTCGACTGAGCGCGGCGCGGAGGCCCCGGTTCTCTTGCGTGCTACTGCCACCCCCGCAATGGCGGGCGGCGCGCGCAACCGCTACAATTCCGCTTCTGCCCCCGCTCGCGGCGCGCAGTCTGCTCCAAATCCATGGTGGCCCCGTCGGCCCCTCGCGACGCTAGATCGAAAACCCCGCCAGGGCCGGAAGGCAGCAACGGTATCGATCGACGCGGGTGCCGAGGCCAGTCGGCGGGGCTGCCACCCTTGCAGCCTACCGCCCTGCCCGCTCAGGGCGCGACGATGCCCAGCGCATCCGGCTCGCGGCCAGTCTTCCACCAGTCCGAAACCGTCCACGTGGCCGTGTCGATCACGGCGATGCGGTCGGCACCGCTGATCGCGGCGAATACGCGTCCGCCTGCCGGATCGGCGATTGCACCGATCGGAAGAGCGGCGCGGCCGAGCATGGTGTCGTGCAGTTCGACGCCCTCCGGCTCCAGGGGGACACGTGCCACCTGGTGCCGGGTATCGGCATCGAACACCGTCAGCGTCGCCGCGCGGGCATTGGTCACCAGGGCATGGCGTCCATCCGGGGTGAACACCAGCCGGATCGGGAAACCGGGGCTCTGGAGCGTGTGCAGCACCTCGAGCGAATCCGGGTCGTGCACGGTCACCGTGCCGGCTTCGCGGTTGCTCACCCAGACCGTGCCGTCGGGCGCCACGTCGATGCCCTCCGCCCCGGCACCGGCCTGTACTTCGCGCACTGCGCGGGCCTGGTCCGCAGTGTCGTGCGCCGCGAGCGCAGCGGAGAGGTCCACGCGGACCAGCTGGCCGCTGCCGACCTTGGTGACGTATGCGCTCTGCCGTCTGCCGACAGCGCCACCATGTGGCCCTTGCCCGGCCCGATGGCGATGGCGCGCACCACCTCGCCCGCATCCAGGTCGACCACGACCAGCGCGTCGCTGCCCTCCGTGGTCGCCACCAGGCGCCGGCCACCAGGCAGGAAGCGCAGGCCATGCGGCCTGGTATTGGCACCAAGCGACACGGTCCGGGTCGTCCCGCCCTCGATGTCGAGCACGGTCAGGGTATTGCCGGGTGCGTCGCCACTGCCGTAATCGGCAACCACCGCGATGCGCCGGTCAGCCGCGACGGCGATCTCATGCGGCCCCTGTCCGGTCGCGACCTCACCCAGCCGGCGCCCGTCGGCCAGGCCGAGGCGCCAGACGCTGGCGGCCGACTTGTTGCCCACCAGCAGCACGCCCGTCCCTGGCCCATCCGGCCTGTCGCTGGTGGCAAGGCTTCCGGTCCGTGCACAACCCGCGAGCGCGAGCGCGGCGCAGAGGGCGGTCAGGAGTGGAACGGCAAGGCCGCGACGGTGCATGGTGTCCTCCGGTGTCAGGGCGGCCGGCTGGCCGTGCACCGGCTCAGGATGCCAGCGCGGGATGCGGGCGGGGTTCTGCCAGCGTGAACACCTCGCCCGGGCGCGCGACGCGATGGCCGCGCGCGCGCAGGGCGTCGCCGTCGGCCTCGCTCGCATAGTGGTACAGCACGCAGCGCGCGAGCAGCTCCGGCGGATACTCGCGTTCGAGGTCGTCGATACCGCTGTGCGAAGGATTGCCCACCAGTCCACAGTCGTGCGCCACCAGTTCGCCCTCCCCCGCGGCTTCGGCCAGCACTTCGGGAATCGGGCGGGTGTCGCCGCTCCAGGCCAGGCTGCCGCGCAGGCGCAGGCCGAATGCGGTGCGCGGCCAGTGGTGCCGGGATTCGAACACCTCCAGGCGCACGCCGTCATGCCAGAAGGCGCCGTCCACCGGAACCACGCGGAAGGCGTCCCAGAAATTCGCGCCGCCCTCGGCAAGCGCGTTGGGATATGCCGCCACGCGCCGGTGCAGCAGCGGCAGCACGTCGACGGGGACATACAGCGGCATCCGCCCCCGCCGCGCGGCATCGAAGAAGTTGGCCACGAACAGCCGCTCGAAGCCGGCCACGTGGTCCAGGTGCACATGCGTGACGAACAGCGCCGGCGGTGGCGCGCCGTAATGCGCGAGATACGCGGTCAGGCCCTCCGCTCCGCAGTCGATCGCAAGCCACGGCGCGCCGTCGCGCTCGATCGTCGCCATGGGCGAGCCCAGCGCCACGGCGGACGCGCTGCCCACGCCCTGGAAGCGCAGCGTCCAGGCCATGCTCAGATGCCCCGCTCCCATTGCTTGTCGTAGCCCGAGCGCAGGCGTGCGAAGTCCTCGCGCACCTCGGCCTCGCCGCGTTCGCCGCGCAATTTGAGGAGCGAACGCTGCAGCCTCGCCAGGTTGCCCTCGCGCCAGGCGGTTTCGGGGATGTGCATGCGGCCGCGGTCGAAGTCGATCAGCCAGCCCTTGCCGGCCTCGTCGTAGAGGATGTTGTGGGCATTGAGGTCGGCATGGTCGAGCCCTTCGCGATGGAAGCGCGCGATCAGCCGGCCGGTCTGCGCCCAGGGCACGGCGGCCGGATCCTCCGCGGCGAGCTCGGCCAGCGAACGCACGCCGACCAGCCGTTCCATCAGGATGGCCGCGCGATAGGTGAGGCCCTCGCGGACGTAGGAGGCCGCGATCGGCTGCGGCACCGGCAGCCCGCGCTTCAGCAGCTCGCGCAGCAGGCGGAACTCGACGAAGCTGCGCGTCAGGTGGGCGCCGCGCCAGAGGTGCCGGTCGCGGTTGAGGGGCGCTACCAGGCCGCCGCGCAGGTAATGACGCAGCACGGTGGGGCCATTGCTGGTGTCGTCGATGAACCACGCACCGCCACGCCCGCTGCCGGACACCGGCACGGCACGCGCGCCCCAGGCTTCGGGATCGAACCAGCGCGGGTCGGCTTGCCGCAGCTGCGTCTGGTCGAACAGAATCGAGCCCAGCCCACGTCCTCCGCGTCCGGCGCGGAACGGCGTCAGGCTCTCGGTGGCGTCGAACACTGCCATCCGCCGGAGTCTAGCAAGCTTGTCGCAGCCCCATTCCGATCCGCCCCGCTCCATCTGCCTGCTGCGCCTGTCGGCGCTGGGCGACGTGACCCACGTACTGCCCCTGGTGCACACCCTGCAGCGCGCCTGGCCCGCGGTGCAGCTCACCTGGATCATCGGCAAGGGCGAGCAGCGCCTGCTCGAAGGCCTCCCCGGCGTCGACTTCGTCGTCTATGACAAGAAGACCGGGCGCGAGGGCATGCGTGCGCTGCGCCGTGAGCTGGCCGGGCGCGGGTTCGACGCCCTGCTGCTGATGCAGCTTGCGTTGCGCGCCAACCTGCTGTCGCGTGCGGTGCGTGCGCGGCGGCGCATCGGCTATGACCGGGCGCGCTCGAAGGAGCTGCACGGACTGTTCGTCAACGAGCGCATTCCGGCCGACACCGGGCGCCACGTCCTCGATGTGCTTGGCGCGTTCGCGCGGCCGCTGGGCCTGCGCCAGGACCGGATCGAGTGGAAGCTGCCGGTGCCGGACGATGCGCGCGCGTGGGCGCGTGCGCAGTGGCCCGACGACGGCCGGCCCACGCTGGTGATCTCGCCCTGCTCGAGCCACCCGTTGCGCAACTGGGCGGCAGACCGCAATGCCGCCGTGGCGGCCCACGCCGCGGCAAAAGGCTGGCGCGTGGTGCTCTGCGGCGGCCGCAGCCAGCTCGAGCGCGATACCGCCGACGCGATCATTGCCCAGGCCGGCGTGCCGCTGCTCGATCTGGTGGGCAAGGACACCCTGAAGCAGCTACCGGCCCTGCTGGAGCGCGCGGACCTGGTGATGACGCCGGACTCGGGCCCGACCCATATCGCCAACGCGATGGGCACCCGCGTACTGGGGCTGCATGCGGCCACCGACCCGGCGCGCAGCGGGCCCTATTCCGACCGCCGGTATTGCGTGGACCGCTACGACGACGCGGCGAGGCTGTTCCTGCGCAAGCCGGCCTCGGCGCTACGCTGGGGCACGAAGATCGAACGCGAGGGCGTGATGGACCTGATCGGCATCGACGACGCGATCGCCGCGTTCGAGCGCTACCGCGCCGACCACCCGCGCTGATCAGGCCTGGCGATAGTCCTGGTAGGACTTTTCCTCGACATAGCTCGAGCCGAGCGCGAGGTTGATCGCCTTCTTGATCCGCGCACGCTCGTCGTTCTGCAGGTAGACGCTGCGCGCGAGCTCGACGAAGTCCTGGTCGAAGGCCTGGGCCTGTTCCTTGAGCCGGACCTGGTCCTCGATGTCCCACAGCCGCTCGTTGACCGCCTTCAGGTCGGCACGCAGGCGGGCGATGTCGCCACCGGCGGCCGGGTGCGCCATCCACGCTTTCTCGAGCGCGCCCAGCTCGCGGCGGACATTGGCCAGCTTGGCCTCGTCGCTCATGCGCTCGGACTTGATCTGCAGGATGGAGATCTTGTCCAGCAGCTCGCCGAAGGAGACGGGGACGGTGATTTCGGTCATCGCGGGACCACCGGGATCGGAGGGGCCGGCCAGTGTAGCGCCTCGCCTTGTCGGCGACGCCGGCGGCCCGTATCATTGCGCCCCCGGCCCCCGTGGCCGGGACACCCCGGAGAGGTGGCAGAGCGGTTGAATGTACCTGACTCGAAATCAGGCAGGCGTTAATAGCGCCTCGGGGGTTCGAATCCCCCCCTCTCCGCCAGATACGCAAAGCGCCCCCTCGTGGGGCGTTTTGCGTATCTGGCGGAGAGGGAGGACCTTGGTTCAACCATCCGGTTCGACCCGAAGGCGCGCAGCGCCGTAGGGCGCCCGGCCAAAGGCCGGGCCATCCCCCTCCAACACTTGACCGATACCCCGCATAGACAGGGGGCTTTTGCGTATCTGGCGGAGAGGGGGGATCTGATTCAACCATCCGGTTCGACCCGAAGGCGCGCACCACGCGATCCCACGCGCATCCGCTCCGCGATACCATCCTCTCCATCGCCACGTGCCCATCGTCCGCATGCCAGCTGACCGCCGCCGCCCGCTCCCGCCGTTCGCCCCTCCAGCCCAACCGGGAAACGTCGCGGCGCGCGCATGATCGAATTCGGCCATCTCACCCACGTCGGCCTGCGCCGAGAGCTCAACGAAGACACCTACTACGGCGACAGCGAGCTCGGCCTGTGGCTGGTGGCCGACGGCATGGGCGGACACGAGTACGGCGAAGTCGCAAGCGCGCTGGCGCGCGAGGCCATCGTGCGCGAGACGCGCCAGGGCACTCCGCTGGCGCAGGCGATCCGCATCGCGGACGAGGAGATCATCGGCGCCTCGCGCCGCCGCCAGGACGCGCTGCCCATGGGCACCACGGTGGTCGCGGCGCGCGTGACCGGCACCCGCTTCGAGGTCGCATGGGTCGGCGACAGCCGGGTCTACCTGTGGCGCGACGGCAAGCTGGCCCAGCTGTCGCAGGACCACAGCTACGTGCAGGAACTCATCACCCAGGGCGCGATCAGCGTCGACCAGGCGCGCAGCCATCCGCAGCGCAACGTGGTCACGCAGGCGCTCGGCGTGACCGACCCCCAGGCGCTCAACGTCGAGACCATGTCCGGCGAGCTCAGCCCCGGCATGCAACTGCTGCTGTGCAGCGACGGCCTGACCGAGGAAGTGGACGACCGCGCCATCGCCCGCGTGCTGGCGCACGGCGAATGCAGCGCGCAGGAGTGCGTGGACGGGCTGGTGGCCGCGGCGCTGGACGGCGGCGGCTCGGACAACGTCACCGTGGTGCTGGTCCGCCGGCACTGAAGCCGGCTGCCATCACCTGCTGCCGGTCTTCAGGCGGTTTCCACCGCGAGCCCGGCGTCCACTGCTTCGTCCCACAGCGCCTGGCCGGCCCGGCCACGGATCGCGGCCACGCGCGCAAGGTGCGCGTCGAGTTCCTCCGGGAGAACCGCCACCCGCGGACGCGGCGCCAGTGCCCCGGGTCGCGGCACGTCGATGCGCACGACCTGGGCGGCCGCCACCGGGCCTGCAAGACCCAGCTCGGTCTGCCCCGAGGTGAGTGCGAGATAGACCTCGGCAAGCAGCTGGGCATCGAGGAGCGCCCCGTGCAGCTGGCGATGCGCGTTGTCCACGCCCAGGCGCCGGCAGAGCGCGTCCAGCGAGTTGCGCTGCCCCGGGAAGCGCTGCCGCGCCAGCTCCAGCGAGTCCAGCACCGATGCCCGGCCGCGGATCGTGCCGCGACCCTCGAGCAGCGAAAGCTCGTAATCCAGGAAGCCGACGTCGAAGGCGGCATTGTGGATGACGAGCTCCGCGCCCTCGATGAACTCGAGGAATTCGTCGGCGATCGCGCCGAAACGCGGCTTGTCGGCGAGGAAGTCGAGGGTCAGGCCGGTGACTTCCTGCGCACCCGGCTCGAACTCGCGATCGGGGTAGATGTACTGATGCCAGGTGCGGCCGGTGGGACGGCGTTCGACAATCTCCACGCAGCCGATTTCGACGACGCGGTTGCCCTTGCGCCATTCCAGGCCGGTGGTTTCGGTATCGAGGACGATCTGGCGCATCAGTGGATCAAGTGCCTTGCCTGTGGAGGGTCAGCGCGCCGCGGCGCGGAGGCGGACGGCTTCGTTGCGCGCAAGCACGTCGACGCGTTCGTTGTCGGGATCGCCCGAGTGGCCCTTCACCCAGCGCCAGTCGATCGTGTGGCGGCCGCAGGCGGCGTGCAGGCGTTCCCAGAGGTCGCGGTTCTTCACCGGGTCGCCGCCCGCGGTCTTCCAGCCGCGCCGGACCCAGTTGCGCATCCATTCGGTGATGCCCTGCCGCACGTACTGCGAGTCGGTGTGGAGCGTGACCTCGCAGGCCTCGGTCAGGGTCTCCAGCGCCACGATGGCGGCCATCAGCTCCATGCGGTTGTTCGTGGTGAGGGCCTCGCCGCCCACCAGCTCGCGCTCGCGCGTGCCGTAGCGCAGCAGGGCCGCCCAGCCGCCAGGACCGGGGTTGCCGAGGCAGGCCCCGTCGGTATGCACCTGCACCGCCTTCATGCCGGTGCCGCCCCCGGGACCACCGGCAGCAACCGGCGCGGGCGGATGGGTGTCAGCGGCAGGCTTCGCTTGTCCGCACGCAGGAGGTAGGCCGCGCGCAGGCCGACCCCTTCCTGCCGCCGCGGGTCGGCCACCGCGTCCCAGCGCGGGCCCATGCCTTCGGACACCGTGGTGGAGTCGAGCCCCGCACGCCGCAGCAGGCGGCGCCAGGACAGCGGCTCGGCGGCCCGGAGGCCATGGCCGCGCCAGCGCCAGCGATACGGCGACAGCGGGTTGAGTGCGAACAGCAGCAACCGGCCTCCCGGCTCGAGCAGCCGCTCGACCTCGTCCAGCAGCGCACTGCCCGGCGCGCCAGGGGCCGCGACATGCTGGAGCACGACGGTGCCGAAGGCTTCGCTGGGTAGCGGGAACGGCAGGCTGCAGCTGACATCGCCGCCGAACCGGCTGCCGCGCGGGTAGAGCGCGATCCCGCGGCCGCCCTCGGGCCGGGGCTGCGGAAGCGGCGCAAGCCACAGCCAATGCTGGGCAGGACGCTCGCCCAGGGCGGCAGTGATCGCGTCGCGCTCGCTGTCGAGCAGCGCCGCGCCTTCGCTGGACGCAAACCAGGCCTGGGCGGCGTCGGGTTGACCGGAGCGGGAACGGAGGGGCATGGTCGCCATTCTAGACGCCCGCCCCCGGCCGCGCGCCCCAGCCATGCTCCCCATCCCGATTCCGGCATTCGCCGACAACTACATCTGGCTGCTCCCCGCCGGAGACGGACGCGGTGCCGTCCTGGTGGACCCGGGCGATGCCGCGCCGGTACTGGCGGCCGCTGCGGAAGGCGGCTGGGTGCCCGAAGCGGTGCTGCTCACCCACCATCACGACGACCATCTCGGCGGCGTGCCGGCCCTGCTGGAGCGCTGGCCCGGGCTCGAGATCGTGGCGCCGGAGGATGCGCGGATCCCGCTCGCGACCCGGCGCGTGGCCGGTGGCCAGCGCGTCGATGTGGCCGGTTACGCGTTCGACGTGCTTGCGGTGCCCGGCCACACCACAAGCCACATCGCGTTCCACGGCCATGGCGCCGTGTTCTGCGGGGATACGCTGTTCAGTCTCGGTTGCGGGCGGTTGTTCGAGGGTAGCCCCGCCCAGATGCTGGCCTCGCTCGACAGGCTGGCAGCCCTGCCCGTGGACACCCTGGTGTGCTCCGGGCACGAATACACACCATCCAACGCCGCCTTTGCCCGGGCGGTCGACCCCGACAACCCGGCGCTCGTGCGCCGCAGCGAAGAGGTGACCACCTTGCGCCAGAAGTCCCTGCCCACGCTTCCAGTGGCACTCGCATCCGAGCGCGCCTGCAATCCGTTCCTGCGCGTGGACACACCGGCCGTGCGCGCATCGATCGCCGCCTGGACGGGAGACGCCGGCCTGGACCGGGTGGACGCCTTCGCCGCACTGCGGCGCTGGAAGGACGGATTCCGCGCATGAGGGCGCGGACCCTCGCCGCGGCGGCGCTCCTGGCGCTCGCCGCGGGGCCGGTTGCGGCCGCCGGCCTGGCGGCAATGGCGGAG
>DATBUS010000018.1:0-4569 GCA_036515815.1 Luteimonas sp. | reverse complement strand
CTGGCGCTGGCGCCGGCACAGCAGGCGGCCTTCGACGAGGCGATCGCCGCGATCCAGGCCCGGCAGGAGGCACGCCAGGCGGCTCCCGCGGCGGCGAACGGCGGCGGCCCCGGCTTCGGCCCGCCCGGCGGTGGCGGAGCGCCTTCGGCGGCGATGTCCTCGCAGATCCGCCAGCGCATGCTGCAGCGCTACCGCGAAGACTTCGCCGGCTTCCGCGCCAGCCTCGACGAGGACCAGGCACGGCGCTGGGACGCGGCGGTGGCCAGCCTGGTCGGCGCCACGCGGACGACGGTGTACCGCCTGTCGGGCGGCAGCCCGGAGCCCGTCATGGTCCGCGTCGGCGCGTCCGACGGCACCATGACCGAGATCTCCGGCGCCGTGCAGGCCGGCGACGTGCTGGTGACCGGCGAGCGCGCGGCGCGATGAACGCCGCCGTCCCGATCATCGAGACCCGCGCCCTGGGCAAGGTCTATTCGGCGGGCACCGAGGCCGAGGTGGTGGCGCTGAAGGACGTCGACCTGCGCATCGAGCGCGGCGCGTTCGTCGCCATCATGGGGCCGTCGGGTTCGGGCAAGTCGACGCTGATGAATCTCATCGGTTGCCTCGATACGCCAAGCACCGGCAGCTACGACTGCGATGGCGTCGATGTCTCCACGCTCGACGCGGAAGAGCTGGCGTCGCTGCGCCGGGAGAAGATCGGCTTCGTCTTCCAGGGCTTCCACCTGCTGCCGCGGATGAGCGCGCTCGACAACGTGGCGATGCCGCTGGCCTATGCCCGCGTGCCCCCGGACGAGCGCGCGCGCATGGCCGCCGAGGTGCTGGAGGCGGTGGGGCTGGGGGGCCGCACCGGCCACCGGCCGAACGAACTTTCGGGCGGCCAGCAGCAGCGCGTGGCGATTGCCCGCGCGCTGGTCAACCGCCCGCCGCTGCTGCTGGCCGACGAGCCCACCGGCGCGCTGGATTCGAAGACCGGCGAGGAGATCCTGGCGCTGTTCAAGCGGCTGCGCGACGAGGGCCACACGGTGGTCCTGATCACCCACGATGCCGAGGTCGCGGCGCATGCCGACCGCACATACGTGATCCGCGACGGCGAGCTGCATCCGGAACACGCGGAGGCCGCGGCATGAAGTTCAGCGACGTCATCCGCACCGCCGTGCACGCCCTGCGCGGCAACTGGATGCGCAGCGTGCTTACCTCGCTGGGCGTGATCATCGGCATCGCCGCGGTGATCGTCATGGTGTCGGTGGGGCAGGGCACCCAGTCGGAGATCGACAAGATGGTGTCGGGGCTGGGTTCGCAGCGCCTGGACATCTCGCCGGGCTCGCGGCGCGGCCCGGGCGGCGTGCGCCAGAGCGCGTCGAGCTTCTACACGCTCACCGAAGGCGACGTCGAGGCGATCCGCAGCGACATCCCCGAGGTGCAGTACGTCTCCGGCTCGCTCAACGGCAGCACCCAGGTGGTCTACGCCGAGAACAACTGGTCCAGCCGCTGGCAGGGCGTGCAGCCCGACTACTTCGACATCAACGCCTGGACCCTCGTCGAGGGCGAGGCCTTCGATGCCCAGGACTACGGCGGTGCGGCCAAGGAAGTGATCCTGGGTGAGACCGTGCGCCGCGAGCTGTTCGGCGACGAGCCCGCGATCGGCCAGACCGTGCGCCTGGGCCGCGTGCCCTTCGTGGTCGTGGGCGTGCTTGCGCCCAAGGGCCAGGGCGGCTGGGGCCAGGACCAGGACGACGTGGTGATGGTGCCGATGCAGACCGCGCGCCGCCGGCTGCTCGGCTCCATGGGCCTGCCGCCGGGTGCCGTCATGCAGATCGCACTCACCGTGGCCGATGCCGACGACCTGGGCTACGTGCAGGGCGAGGTGGAATCGCTGCTGCGCCAGCGCCACCGTATCGCGCCGGGCGGCGAGGACGATTTCAGCGTCCGCAACATCTCCGAGATCGTGGCCACGCGCACCGCGACCACGCGGCTGATGTCGCTGCTGCTGGGCGCGGTGGCGACGATCTCGCTGATCGTGGGCGGCATCGGGATCATGAACATCATGCTGGTGTCGGTCACCGAGCGCATCCGCGAGATCGGGCTGCGCATGGCCGTGGGCGCGGGGCCGTCGGACGTGCGCCGGCAGTTCCTGGCCGAGGCGATGCTGCTGTCGCTGGTCGGCGGCGCGCTCGGCATCGTGATCGGGGTTGCGGGGGCGCTGCTGGTGGGGCGCTTCGGTGGCCTGCCGGTGGTGCTGAACGGGCAGGTGGTGGGCCTGGCAGCCGGGTTTTCGGTCGCCACCGGCCTGTTCTTCGGCTACTACCCGGCGCGCAAGGCGTCGATGCTCGATCCGATCGAGGCGCTGCGCTCGCAGTAGGCACTAGGGTCGACCCCATCGGGGGCGGCCCCGGGTTGGCGGCTGCCGGCGGAGGCGGGAGACTCGCTCCATCGCGACTGCCGCCGCTCTGCGGGACGGAGACACCAATGACCGCCATCCACAGCATCTCCTGGGGCGACACCCTGTCCCAGATCGCGCAGCGCTACGGCACTTCGGTCAATGCGCTGATGGACGCCAACTCCCAGATCAAGGACGCGAACCTGATCTACGCCGGCGATTCGCTGAACATCCCGGGCGCGACCGGGTCGCAGGGCGGCGCTGGCGCTGCCGGGGATCCGGGTGGGCCGGGCGGTACGACCGGCGTCGACGGCGTGAAGGGGGGCGGTCCGGTCAGCGGCAACAACGCCGCGGCGATCGCCGAGCAGTTCATCGGCCGCAACGCCGGCGAGCTGAAGTACAGCGACGAGCTGCCGATGCAGAGCTGGGTGCCGAACAACGTCAACTGCGCGAACTTCGTGTCCGCCTGCCTGCAGAAGGCCGGCCTCATCGATGCCGGCCAGGCCAGCGCCTCGGTCGACCAGCTGGCGAACAACCTCAAGGGCGATGGCTGGCAGACGGTGTCGCTGGCCAATGCCAGCCCCGGCGACGTGGTGCTGATGCAGCGCAACGGGCAGTCGCACGTCGTGCTGTTCGCGGGCTTCGAGAACGGGCAGCCGAAGTTCATCGGGTCCAACAACGTCAACGCGGACGGTTCGCAGCGCATCAGCTGGGGCGGCGCGTCGGGCAACTACGAGATCATCACCCCGCCGCGCTGATGCGGCTCGCGCCCTGGTCGACAGTGAGCCGGGTTCCGTCCCGGCTCGCTGCGTTTTGCGGACGGGGAATTGCAGGCCTGCGCCCGGCCCTCGAATGGCCGGTGCCAGAAACGGAACGGCCGGCGCTAGAAACCGAACAGCGCGCGCGGCGCCGCGTGTTCCTGCGGCCAGCCCAGCCAGGCCACGTCGCCCGGGCCGATGGCGAAGTCCACCACCGTCCAGTGGCCCGCTTGCGGAGCCTCCGCGGCGACGGCCGCGTCGGCGTCATCCTGCGGCAGGCCGGCCTGGTCGCGGGCTGCCGCCTCGGCAGGAGCGGCCGGACCGGCTCCGGCTGCCACGGATTCCCGAGCGCCCTCGGATGCATCGCCTGCCGCGTCGCCTTCGCGACGCAGCAGCGCCACGTAGACATCCGACATCGCGCCCTGTTCCGCCGCATCGGCGAAGCGCGTGCCCGAGACATCGATGCGACCGCCCCCGGGGGAGCGCATGTTGCCGATCACGAAGGCCCAGTTGCCCAGGCGGTCGATGCGTTCGACCGCCAGTTCGACGTTGCGCCCGAACTCAGTGTTCAACGGCGTCATCGCGACGCCGAGGACCGCATCGTGGACGGGATCGCCGGCCGCCAGCGGCTGCGGGTTGGCCTGTGCGAACGAAGGATTCATGGCAGCTCCGAGGGCGAGGGCGGTCATCGCCCCGAGAATAACAGCGACCTGGCGCATGCCCAGCCTCCTGGTCCGGTTGTGCGACGGCTGCATCATCGCAGGCGTGGTCTTCGCGGCGGGTGAAGCGTCAGCGCAGCCGCGGCGCGATCGCTTCGCGCCAGATGGCGTAGCCGCGCGCGTTCATGTGCAGCCGGTCGGCGATGAACAGCTCGCCGCGCGGTTGGCCCGATGCGTCGAGCATCGGCGTGGCGACGTCGATGTAGCCCGTCCCGGGCTGGCCGCGCAGCCAGGCCTCGACCCTTGCGTTGGCCTCCCGTTGCAGCGGCAGCTGCGCGAAGCGCGCGGGACTGGGTTTGATCGAGACCCAGAGGATGCGGGTGGCCGGCAGCGCCGCCCGCAGCCGCGCGACCAGCAGACGCGTGTCCGCCAGCACCTGCGCGGGCGTGCGCCCGGCGTCGATGTCGTTCTCGCCGGCATAGAGCAGCAGGACGCGTGGACGGTAGCGGATGGCGACCTGGTCGGCGTGCCACGCCAGGTCGCGCACCTGGGAGCCGCCGAACCCGCGGTTGAGCACCGGCGTCCCCGGGAAATCCGCGCGCAGCGAATCCCACATCCGGAACGATGAGCTGCCGGCGAAGACCACGGGTCCCGACGGCGGCGCGTGCGCCTCGTCCTCGGCCGCGAACCGTGCCATGTCCGCCTCCCAGTCCGGCGATGACACGGGATCCAGGCGTCCGGCGAGCGGCGCGGATGCCGCGATCGACGCGGCGGC
>DATBUS010000017.1:0-45022 GCA_036515815.1 Luteimonas sp. | reverse complement strand
GACCGCGCGCGTGGCCGAGGAGTTCCTCAAGTACCTGTTCAGGGCGGTGCTGGAGGAGCGCGGCGACGACATGGCCTTCATCGCCGAACGCGTGCAGAAGGACGCGATCACGCGGCTGGAGTCGTTCATCAATGCCCCCTTCGAGCGCATCGAATACGGCGATGCGGTGGCGCTGCTGCAGAAGTCCGGCCACAGGTTCGACTTCCCGGTCGAGTGGGGCCTGGACCTGCAGACCGAACACGAGCGCTGGCTGACCGAGCAGCACGTCGGCCGGCCGGTCGTGGTCACCAACTACCCCGAGCACATCAAGGCCTTCTACATGCGCCTCAACGACGACGGAAAGACCGTTGCCGCGATGGACGTGCTGGCGCCGGGCATCGGCGAGATCATCGGTGGCAGCCAGCGCGAGGAGCGCCTGGACGTCCTCGACGCGCGCATGGACCAGTTCGGCCTCGATCGCGAACTCTACGGCTGGTACCGCGATTTCCGCCGCTACGGCACGGTGCCGCATGCCGGCTTCGGCCTCGGCTTCGAGCGGCTGATCGTCTATGTCTGCGGCCTGTCCAATATCCGCGACGCCATCCCCTACCCGCGCGCCCCGGGCACGGCGGAGTACTGAGGCGGTGCTGCTCTTTTTCGCCCTGTGCTTCGTCGGCGTCGCGATCGCCGGCGCCTGCGCCTATATCATCTTCTGGCCGCTGTCGCTGGTGCACCTGCGCGACCGCCACCCCGACGTGCGCGCGCGCCTGGGCGAAGGTGCCTTCCTGAAGCCGGCGGCCATGCTGTGGCTGCTGTCGGGGGGCTACCGCGAGACCCATGACCGCGACTTCACCGGGCTGGCCACGCCGGCGCGGATCTCGCTCGCCACGATCATCGTGGGCCTGGTCGGTGCCGGCATCCTGACCCTGTGGTCGGTGGCGCTGTCATGACCGGCATCGACGGCATGCGCCCGCACGCGGAGTGGTGGCTGGCCACCCTCGGCCGCACCGTGGTCTGGGCGCGGCTCCAGGTGCGCGAGGCCGGCACCGCCGAGGTGCTCGACAGCGACGGCAATACCCTGGTGTACGACAGCGAGGACACGGCGCGCGCGATGCTGCTGGATGCGGAATTCGTGGCCTTCGACGGCATCGACGAGGAGGACGCCGCCGAACGCGGCTTCCTGCTGGCCGAACTCGTGCCACCCCGGGGCGACGACGACGCCGCGTTGCAGGCGGGCATGGTGCAGAAGCTGGGCGGCCGCGGCAGCTGAGCCGCACGCCGGACTCCGAGGAGGATTGCGAATGGACCTGGACCTGGACGGACGCCACGCACTGGTCTGCGGCGCGTCCGAAGGCATCGGCCGCGCCGCGGCGGAAGAACTGGCCGCGCTTGGCGCCACTGTCACGGTGCTGTCGCGGCGCGAGGCCGTGCTGCGCGAGGTCGTGGCGGGCCTGGCCGGCGGCGACTCCCGCGGACACGCCTTCGTGGTGGCCGACAGCGACGACACCGCGGGCCTGCGCGCCGCGGCCGATGCGGTCGCGGCGCGGCAGCCGGTCCATATCCTGGTCAACAACACTGGCGGGCCACCTGGCGGCACCGCGCACGAGGCGGCGCTGGAGGACTTCGAGACGGCGTTCCGGCGCCATGTGCTCGCCAACCAGGCGCTGCTGCAGGCCGTGCTTCCAGGCATGCGCGCGGCGCGCTGGGGCCGCATCGTCAATGTGATCTCGACCTCGGTACGCGAGCCGATTCCCGGGCTGGGCGTGTCCAACACCGTGCGTGGCGCCGTCGCCAGCTGGGCCAAGACGCTCGCGCGCGAGCTCGGGGGCGACGGCATCACCGTGAACAACGTGCTGCCGGGATTCACCGAAACCGGCCGCATCGCGCAGATCGTCGCCGAGCGCGTGGCGAAGACAGGCCAAACCGACGACGCGGTGCGTGCCGCCATGTGCGCCACGGTGCCCGCAGGCCGCTTCGCACGCCCCGAAGAGCCCGGTGGGGTCATCGCCTTCCTGTGCTCCCCGGCCGCGGCCTACGTGAACGGCGTGAGCCTGGCGGTCGATGGCGGCCGCATGGCCTCGATCTGACGCCTGTTCCTGACGGCCCGCACCTGCGCGGGTAAGCTTGCCGGATGCGACGCTACGCACACGTCATCGGCAGCGGCATCCGCGAACCGGCCCGCGGCCACTGGCGCGAGGTGTTCGAGCCGGCCACCGGGCGCGCCTGGGCCGACGTCGCCGACGGCGACGCCGCCGACGTCGAAGCAGCCGTCGCCGCCGCGGCCGCCGCCTTCCCTGCATGGTCGGGTCTTCGCAACAGCGAACGCGCGCGCCACCTGGAGCGGCTGGCCGAGGCGGTCGAGGCGCGGCTGGATGATTTCGCCCACGCCGAGGCCCGCGACGGTGGCAAGCCCTACGCGCTGGCGCGCGATGCCGAGATCCCGCGCGCGGTGTCGAACCTGCGCTTCTTCGCGCATGCGGCCACCCAGTTCAGCAGCGAGTCGCACCACGGCGAGGCCGGCCTGAACTACACCCTGCGCCAGCCGCTGGGCGTCGTGGGCACGATCTCGCCCTGGAACCTGCCGCTGTACCTGTTCACGTGGAAGATCGCGCCGGCGCTGGCGGCGGGCAACACCGTGGTCGCGAAACCGTCCGAGGTGACGCCGGCCACCGCGACCATGCTCGGCGAGCTCGCGCTCGAAGCCGGCCTTCCGCCCGGGGTGCTCAATATCGTGCACGGCGGCGGCCCCGCGGTCGGCGAGGCCATCGTCCGCCACGACACGGTCAAGGCGATCTCGTTCACCGGCAGCACGGCGGTGGGCCGACGCATCGCGGGCATCGCCGGGCCGCTGCTGAAGAAGGTCTCGCTGGAACTCGGCGGCAAGAATCCCACCCTGGTCTTCGCCGACAGCGACTGGCGCCAGCAGCTCGGCACCATCGTGCGCTCGGCGTTCCAGAACAGCGGCCAGATCTGCCTGTGCGGTTCGCGCATCCTGGTCGAGCGCAGCGTGTATGCGGAATTCCGCGACACCCTGGTCGAGGCCGCCCTCGCCCTGCGTCCCGGTGATCCGATGGACAGCGATGCCAACCTGGGTCCGCTGGTCTCGCAGGCGCACTTCGACAAGGTGGTCTGCGCGATCGCGCGGGCGCGCGAGGAAGGCGGCCGCGTGCTCTGCGGTGGCGGTGCGCTGGAGCGCCCGGGCTGGTTCGTGGCGCCCACCATCATCGAGGGCCTCGGCCCGGACTGCGCCAGCAACCGCGAGGAGATCTTCGGCCCGGTCGCCACCCTGCAGCCCTTCGACGATGACGAGCACGCCCTCGCGCTCGCCAATGCCGGCGACTACGGCCTGGCGGCCTCGGTATGGACGCGTGACCTCGCCAGGGCGCACCGCTTCGGGGCCGCGCTTCGCTGCGGCATCGTCTGGATCAACACCTGGCTGATGCGCGACCTGCGCACGCCCTTCGGCGGCGTCGGCCAGTCCGGCCTCGGCCGCGAAGGCGGACTGGAGGCGATGCGCTTCTTCACCGAGCCGCGCAACGTGTGCATCGCCACCTGAGCCGCCATCCCATTCCCACGCAGTACGGACCGACCATGTACCGAATGCACGACCTCCTCGAACGCAACCACCGCTGGTCCGAGCGCGTCGAGGCCGAGGACCCCGGCTTCTTCAGCCGCCTGTCCCGCATCCAGCACCCCAAGTACCTCTGGATCGGCTGTTCCGATTCGCGCGTGCCCGCCAACCAGATCATCGACATGGCGCCGGGCGAGGTCTTCGTGCACCGCAACGTCGCGAACGTGGTCGTGCACACCGACCTCAACTGCCTGTCGGTGATCCAGTACGCCATCGACGTGCTGAAGGTCGAGCACATCCTGGTGGTCGGGCACTACGGCTGCGCCGGCGTCGGCGCCGCCCTCAATGGCCAGCGCGTGGGGCTTGCCGACAACTGGATCCGCCACGTCAAGGACGTCAAGCACAAGCACCGCACGATCATCGAAACCATCGACGACGACGAGATCCGCCACGACCGCCTGTGCGAGCTCAACGCGCTGGAACAGATGATCAACGTCTGCGAATCGACGGTCGTGCGCGAGGCCTGGTCGCGCGGCCAGGCGCTCGCGGTGCATGCATGGGTGTACTCGCTACGCGATGGGCGCGTACACGACCTTGGGCTGTCGATCGACTCGCCCGGCGCACTGCCCGAACAGTACGAGCCGGCACTGGAGCGCATCCGCGACGACCGCGAGGACCGTTGAGGTGGACCGGCCTGCCATCCACGCGGAGTCCGCGCCGAAACCGGTCGGGGCCTATCCGCATGCACGCCGCGTCGGCGAGCTGCTGTTCCTGTCCGGGATCGGTCCGCGCGATGCGGCGAGCGATGCGATCCCGGGCAATGTCCATGACGAGGCGGGCCGCCTGGTCGCGTACGACATCGTCGCCCAGGCCCGTGCCGTGTTCGCCAACGTGCGCGCCGTGCTCGAGGCCAGCGGCGCCCGCTGGGAGGACCTGGTGGACGTGACCGTCTACCTGACCGACATGGCACGCGATTTCAAGACCTACAACGCGGTCTGGGCGGAGCATTTCCCCGACCCGGCCGCCGCGCCCTGCCGCACCACGCTGGGCATCACCGCGCTGCCGACCCCGATCGCGATCGAGCTGAAGTGCGTCGCGGCGCTCCAGGGAGACAGACCATGAGCAGCATCCCCGCGCCGCTGGATTTCCGGAAGTGGATCGATGACAACCGCCACCTGCTCAAGCCACCGGTCGGCAACAAGTGCATCTACGACGGGGACTTCATCGTGATGGTGGTGGGCGGGCCGAACGCGCGTACGGACTACCACTTCGAGGAAGGCCCGGAATGGTTCTACCAGCTCGAAGGCGAGATGGTGCTGCGTGTCCAGGACCAGGGCCAGGCACGCGACGTCCCGATCCGTGCGGGCGAAACCTTCCTGTTGCCGCCGCGCGTGCCGCATTCCCCGCAACGGGCGGAAGGCTCGATCGGCCTGGTGATCGAACGCCGTCGCCTGCCGCACGAGGACGACGGGCTGATGTGGTTCTGCGTGGGGTGCAACGAAAAGCTCTACGAGGAGTTCTTCCATCTCGAGGACATCGAACAGGATTTCTTCCGCGTGTTCGAGACCTTCTACCGCAGCGAGGAGCTCCGTACCTGCAAGGCCTGCGGCCACCTGAACCCCCGGCCGGGCCGCTACGAGATGCAGGCCGATTCGCAGGCCGACATCACCTGAGGCGCGCATGCTGAAGATCGACATCCACGCCCATTACCTGCCCCGCGACTGGCCCGACCTGGCCCGCAAGTACGGCGACGAACGCTTCCCGGTGATCCACCACACCGAGGACGGGCGCCACCGCATCTACAAGGACGGGCGCTTCTTCCGCGAGATCTGGTCCAAGACCTGGGACCCGCAGGAGCGCATCGACGACTACGCGCGCTTCGGCGTGCAGGTGCAGGTGATCAGCACCGTGCCGGTGATGTTCAGCTACTGGGCGAGGCCGCACCAGGCGCTGGAGCTGCACCAGGCGCTCAACGACTACATGGCCGAAACCGTCCGCGCCCATCCCCGCCACTACGCGGGCATCGGCACGGTGCCGCTGCAGTCGCCGCGGCTGGCGGTGCAGGAACTCGAGCGCTGCATGGACCAGCTCGGCCTGCAGGGCGTGCAGATCGGCTCGCACGTGCAGGTGTCGCCTGACGTGCACTGGAACCTCGACGCGCCGGAACTTTTCCCCTTCTTCGAGGCCGCCGCCGACCTGGGCGCGGCGATCCTCGTGCACCCCTGGGACATGATGGGCAGCGACACCATGCCCAAGTACTGGCTGCCGTGGCTTGTAGGCATGCCGGCCGAGCAGTCGCGCGCGGCCTGCTCGCTGGTCTTCGGTGGCGTGCTGGAGCGCTTGCCGAAGCTGAAGGTCTGCATGGCGCACGGCGGTGGGAGCTTCCCCTACACCATCGGCCGCATCGAGCACGGCTTCAACATGCGCCCGGACCTCGTCGCCACCGACAACCCGCGCAACCCGCGCGAATACCTGTCGCATCTGTACTTCGATTCCTGGGTGGCCGACGATCGCGCGCTGCAGTACCTGCTCGACACCTGCGGCGTCGACCGCGTGATGCTGGGGACCGACTATCCCTTCCCGCTTGGCGAGCAGCATCCCGGCGCCGGCATCGACGCCCTCCAGCTCGACCCCACCGCCCAGGCCCGCCTCTACCACGGCACCGCCCTGGAATGGCTGGGCCTGCCACTTGCGCGCTTCGCGTGATCTCCTTCCGTGGCAAAAGAGGCTCTTCAATGACTGACCTGTACACAGACGCCCACGCCGAAGCCCTCGACGCCGCCGATCCGCTGCGTGGCCTGCGCGCGGAGTTCCACGTGCCGCGCCATGGAGATGGCGAGCAGGCGTATTTCGTGGGCAATTCGCTGGGCCTGCAGCCGAGGTCGGCGCGGGCACACGTGGAGGACGTGCTCGACAAGTGGGCAAGCGAAGCGGTGGAGGCGCACTTCACCGGCACGACGCAATGGATGCCCTACCACGCGCTGCTGCGCGATCCGCTGGCGCGGGTGATGGGCGCCGGGCCCGACGAGGTGGTAGCGATGAACTCGCTCACCGCCAACCTGCACTTCATGCTGGTGAGCTTCTACCGTCCGACGCGCGAGCGGCCGGCGATCCTGATGGAGGCCGGGGCGTTTCCCTCCGATCGGTATGCGCTCGAATCGCAGATCCGCTTCCACGGCTTCGACCCGGCGACCGACCTGGTCGAACTCGAGCCCGACCTGCCCGAAGGCACCTTCTCCATGGAGGCCATCGCGCGCGCCGTCGCCGAGCATGGCCCGCGACTGGCGCTGGTGCTCTGGCCCGGCGTCCAGTACCGCAGCGGGCAGGCATTCGACATCGCGGAAATCACCCGGCTCGGTCACGCGGCCGGTGCGGTCGTCGGCTTCGACCTCGCGCACGCCGCCGGCAACCTGTCGCTGCGACTGCATGACGATGGCCCCGACTTCGCGGTCTGGTGCCATTACAAATACCTCAATGCCGGGCCGGGCGCGGTGGCCGGCTGCTTCGTGCATGCGCGGCATGCGCGCACGGACCGGCCGCGCTTCGCCGGCTGGTGGGGCCATGACGAGGCCACGCGCTTCCGCATGGCGCCGCACTTCGAGCCCACGCCCGGCGCCGACGGCTGGCAGTTGAGCAATCCGCCGATCCTTGGCCTCGCGCCGCTGCGCGGCTCGCTCGAACTGTTCGATCGCGTCGGCATGGAGGCGCTGCGGACGAAGTCCCGCTCGCTCACCGGCTACCTGGAGCAGCTGATCGACCAGCGCCTGGCGGGCACGCTGCGCATCGCCACGCCTCGCGACCCCGCGCAGCGCGGAGCCCAGCTTTCGCTGCGCGTGCTCGAAGGCCGCGGACTGCGCGGGCGCGACGCGGGGCGCTCGCTGTTCGAAGCGCTGTCGGCACAGGGCGTGCTGGGTGACTGGCGCGAGCCCGACGTGATCCGGATCTCCCCGGTGCCGATGTACAACAGCCATGCCGACGTGCTGCGCTTCGTGCGCGCCGCCGAGGCCTGGCGCGAGGGCCGCGCATGAGCGCGCCGCGCGAAGCGACCATCATCGGCGCCGGCCTGGCCGGTGCCCTGATGGCCACCCTGCTCGCCCAGCGCGGCTGGAAGGTGGAGGTGTTCGAAAGCCGTGGCGACCCGCGCCTGCATGGCTTCGCCGGGGGCCGGTCGATCAACCTGGCGCTGGCCGAGCGCGGCCTGCATGCGCTGCGTTCGGCCGATGCCGACCGTGACGTCCTGGCGCAGGCGGTGATGATGCGCGGCCGGATGGTGCATCCGCTCGACGGCTCCCCGCAGTTGCAGCGCTACGGCCGCAACGACAGCGAAGTGATCTGGTCGGTCAGCCGCGGCGAACTCAACATCACGCTGATCAACGCCGCCGAGGCTGCCGGCGCCGTACTGCACTTCGACCGCCGCCTCGAAGCGGTCGACTTCGACGCGCGCCGCGCGTTCTACCGCGGCGGCGGCGAGCTCCACCGGGTGGGCTTCAACACGCTGATCGGCTGCGACGGCGCCGGCTCCAGCCTGCGCGCGCAGATGCGGCAGCGGGCCGACCTGGGCGAGCGCACCGAATGGCTCGGCCACGGCTACAAGGAACTCGAGATTCCTCCGGCGCCGGACGGTGGCTTCCGCATCGAACCCAATGCACTGCACATCTGGCCGCGCGGGCGCTACATGTGCATCGCCCTGCCCAACGACGAGCGCACCTTCACGGTCACGCTGTTCATGGCGATGGAGGACGAGGGCCTGGGCGACCCGAGCTTCGCGACCGTCGCCGACGCGGCCGCCGCGCGTGCCCTGTTCGAGCGCGACTTCGCCGACGCGTTGCCGCTGATCCCGGAACTCGAGCGCGACTTCGAGTCCAATCCGATCGGCAGCCTGGGCACGCTCTACCTCGACCGCTGGCACCTGGGCGGCGACGCGGTGCTGGTGGGCGATGCCGCGCACGCCATGGTGCCCTTCCACGGACAGGGCATGAACTGCGCCTTCGAGGACTGCGTGGCCCTGGCCACGCACCTGGAGGCATCGCCGGACCTGGCTTCGGCCTACGCCGCCTACGCGGCGGAGCGCATGCCCGACGCGGCCGCCATCCAGAAGATGGCGCTCGACAATTACATCGAGATGCGCGACCTGGTGGACGATCCCGGCTTCCTGCTGCAGCGCGGGCTCGAGCTGGCCCTGCAGGCACGGCATCCCACGCGCTTCGTGCCGCATTACGCCATGGTCACCTTCATGCGCATTCCCTACTCCGTCGCGCTGGCGCGCAGCGAGGTGCAGCGCCGCATCCTCGAGGACGCAACACGCGGCAGGTCGTCGCTCGAAGGACTCGACATGGCGGCGCTGGACCCCGTGATCGAACAGGTGCTGCCGCCTCTTGCCGGGGCACGCCCGGCGTGAGCGACAGCTTCCTGTTCTACGACCTGGAAACCTGGGGCACCGATCCACGCCGCACGCGCATCGCGCAGTTCGCCGCCATCCGCACCGATGCAGCGCTTCACGAGTTGGGCGAGCCGATCGAATTCCTGGTCCGCCCGGCCGACGACCTCCTCCCTTCCCCCGGCGCGTCCCTTGTAACGGGCCTCGTGCCACAGGATGCCGCAGGCGGACTGGCCGAAGCGGAGGCCTTTGCGCGCATCGCCGACGAGATGTCGCGGCCCAGGACCTGCACGCTCGGCTACAACTCGCTGCGCTTCGACGACGAGTTCGTCCGCCACGGGCTGTTCCGCAATTTCCACGACCCCTACGAACGCGAGTGGCGCAACGGCAACTGCCGCTGGGACCTGCTCGATGTCATGCGCCTGGCGCATGCCTTGCGTCCGGACGGCCTGCGCTGGCCGGTGCGCGAGGACGGCGCCACCTCGTTCCGGCTCGAGCACCTGGCCGAAGCCAACGGCGTGCGCATCGGCGATGCCCACGAAGCGCTGTCCGACGTGCGCGCACTGATCGGCCTGGCCCGGCTGTTCCGCGCGGCCCAGCCGCGCCTGTGGCAGTACGCACTCGCACTGCGTGACAAGCGCCATGTCGCCGGCATGCTGGACCCGATGGCGATGGCGCCGGTGCTGCATGTTTCCCAGCGATACCCGTCGGCACGCATGTGCGCGGCGGCCGTGCTGCCGCTGGCGATCCATCCGCAGATCGGCAACCGCGTGATCGTCTACGACCTCGACCACGAGCCGGACGACCTGCTCGCACTCGATGCCGCGGATATCGCCGACCGCGTGTACGTGCGCAATGCCGACCTGCCCGAGGGCGTCGCTCGCGTGCCCCTGAAGGAGATCCACACCAACCGCTGTCCGGCGCTGGTGCAGTGGAGCCACCTGCGCCCCGCGGACTTCGAGCGCCTGGGCATCGACCGCGCAACCGCCGAGGCGCGCGCCGCGCGGATCCGTGCCCAGGGCCCGCTGGTTGCGGAAAAGGCGCGCCGGGTGTTCAGCCGCGAGCGCGACGGCCGCGAGCGGCCGGATGTCGATGCCGGCCTCTACGACGGCTTCGTTGGCGATGGCGACAAGGCGCGCATGGCGCGCGTCCGGGCCACGTCGCCCGGACAGCTCGGGGCGGTCGATTTCGGCTTCCAGGATCCGCGCCTGGCCGAGCTGCTGTTCCGCTATCGCGCCCGCAACTGGCCCGACACCCTCGACGCCGCCGAGCGCGAGCGCTGGGACGGCTATCGGCGCCAGCGCCTGTGCGCCGACAGCGGACTGTCGGAATGCACCTTCGACGCCTACTTCACCGACATCGCGCGGCTACGCGCCGAGGCCCCTGCCGATGGCCGCCGCCAGGCCCTGCTGGACCGGCTTGAAAGCTGGGGGCACAGCCTCGCCGCCGGTCTGCCGGACCCGCCACTCCTTCCATGACCAACTACTTCACCGACCGCACCTTCCGCTTCCTGCGCGCCCTGGCGCGCCACAACGAGCGCGCCTGGTTCCATGCCCACAAGGCCGACTACGAGGCCCATGTGCGCGATCCCATGCAGCGGCTCGTGACCGACCTGCAGCCGGACCTGGCGGCGGTCAGCCTGCATTTCCGCGCCGACCCCCGTCCGGTCGGCGGCTCGCTCTACCGGATCCAGCGCGACACCCGCTACGCGAGCGACAAGCGCCCCTACAAGCACTGGCAGGGTGCCCGCCTCTTCCACGCCCGCCGCAGGGAGATGTCGGCGACGCCGCTGTTCTACCTGCACGTCGAGCCGGGAAACTGCTTCGTGGCCGCGGGCATCTGGCGTCCCGAGTCGCCCGCGCTGAGGACGCTGCGCCAGTTCATCGTCGACAATCCGGCCGGCTGGAAGGCGGCGGCGCACGCACCCGCCTTCCGCCGCCGCTACGCACTCGACGCGGACGACCGTCTGGTGCGCCCGCCACGGGGCTTCCCGGCCGACTTTCCTTTCATCGACGACCTCCGCCACCGCAGCTTCGTGGCGTCGCGGCCGCTGGACGAGGACGCGATCACCGGCACGCGGCTGCGCCAGGAGCTCGCGCGCGACCTGGCCGCGCTGGCACCCTTCGTCGACTATCTTTGCGCGGCACTGGACCTGGAGTTCTGAGCATGGCGACCCGACGCAGCTTGAAGCCGTATGCGTGGCTCGCGCTTGCGGTCCTGGCGGCACTGCTGGCCTGGACGGCGAGCGGCCCGTGGCGGGCCATGGCCGGCATCCACCGCGCCGTGCAGGCCGGGGATGCGGCTGCCCTTGCCCACCATGTCGACTTCCCCGCCCTGCGGGCCAGCCTGAAGCCACAGGTGCAGGACCGCATCGTGCGCGCGGCCGGCGTGGACGCGCAGTCGGGCCGCTTCGCCGCCTTCGGCCTGACCGTGGCCACGGGCCTGGCCGGTGGCCTGGTCGATGCCATGGTCACGCCGGTGGGACTGGGCGCGATCATGGAGGGCCGCAAGGTCTGGGAGCGCGTGGGCAACGTGCCCCCGCCCTCCACGGACCTCCACCAGCAGGCGCGGCCCGGGCCGCACCCCGAACTGCGGTTCGAATCGCTGTCGCGGGCCTCGGCCGTCGTCGTCCTGGACGACGGCAGCGAGCTCACCCTGGTCCTCGGCCGCGACGGACTCCGTTGGCGGCTGACGGAAATCCGCCTGCCCCCGGCCTGAGCCGGCGGCGGGCTCGACGGGTCAGGCGGATGCCGGTTCCGGCATCCGGGTGGCCGTGCGCCGGACCGGCTGCGTGCGGGCGACGCCCCTGGGCTCCGGCGACGTCGCGACCGGCGCCGCGGTCGCCGCGGTCGCAGGGCGCTCCGGCTGCAGGAAGGCGTCCAGCGAATCATCCATCGCCTCCATCCAGCGCGTGTGGTGCCGCGGCGCCAGCGTGCCGGTGATGGTCGAGCGGTAACTCCGGTCGCGGTAGTCGAGGATGCCGGCCTGCTTGTCGCGCAGCCACTGCTTGAACATGTCGGCCACCGTCTCGATCGCGAACTCGGGGTAGTCGGTGCGGTCGACGAGGTCCCGCACGTAGGCGGCCTGGAAGTCGATGTCGTCGTCGTGGCTGGCGCTGGCGTTCTCGCGCGCGAACCAGGCCTCGCTGTCGGCGCGCATCGCGTCGGCGTCGGGAAGCGCCACGCGGCCGAGGATGACGTCGCGTGCGAACCAGGCCTGTGCATCGAACATGTTGAAGGTGTAGTACTGGTCCTGCATGCCCAGGTAGACCAGCTTCGGGTTGTCGATCCAGAACACGCCCTTGTACAGGCCCTGCGGGTACAGGCGGTTCTTCGTACGCAGCGTCAGATCGTCGGGCAGGAACGGGAAGTGGTGCTGGTAACCCGTGCAGAGGATGATCGCGTCCACGTCCTTCGAGCTGCCGTCGGCGAAGTGCGCGGTGTTGCCCTCGACGCGCTTCAGCAGCGGGCGCTCGCTGAAGGCCTCGGGCCAGTCATAGCCCATCGGGCCGCTGCGATAGCTGAAGGTGATCGACTTCGCGCCGTACTTGTAGCACTGGGTGCCGATGTCCTCGGCCGAATAGCTGCTGCCGACCAGCAGCAGGTCCTTGCCGGTGAACTCGCAGGCATCGCGGAAGTCATGTGCGTGCAGCACGCGGCCGGGGAACTGCGACAGGCCCTCGAAGGCCGGCGCGTTGGGCGTGGAGAAGTGGCCGGTCGCCACCACCACCCAGTCGAATTCCTCGCTCACCATGCGGTCGTCGGTCAGCTCGCGCACGGTGACGGTGAATTTGCCCGTCTGTTCGCTGTATTCGACCGAATGCACCGCGGTGTTGAAACGGATCTGGTGGCGCAGGTTGCTGCGCTCGATGCGCCCCATGATGTAGTCGCGCAACACCGGCCGCGGTGGATACGAGGCAATCGGACGGCCGAAGTGCTCCTCGAAGCTGTAGTCAGCGAACTCCAGGCATTCCTTGGGGCCGTTCGACCAGAGGTAGCGATACATGCTCGCGTGCACCGGCTCACCGTGCTGGTCCAGCCCGGTGCGCCAGGTGTAGTTCCACATCCCGCCCAGGTCGGACTGCTTCTCGAAGCAGACGATCTCGGGAACATCGGCGCCCGCGCGGCGGGCGGCGTCGAAGGCGCGAAGCTGGGCCAGGCCGCTGGGGCCGGCGCCGAGGACGGCAATTCGTTGGGTCATGTGGGACGGATCTCCATTCGTGGCGCGCCCCTCGGGAGGCGACGCCTGGCGCAGATGCGCGGACGCGCCGGCCGGGGTCGAGAGGACGCAGGGCGGCGCACGGAGCCCGGTTGCAGCAGGGCTGCACCCACTGGATCGCTGGAATGGACGTCGGAACGCCAACGGAGCAAGGCTCCGTTCCTGCCGATACCGGGCATGGACGTCCGCGGTTGCCACGCAGTGACAGGCAGCGCGCAACTTCGTCAAAAACGAAGCAATTGCGGCGAATTTCGCGGAACGACGAGGGATCCTAGCACGGACCGCCTCCCCGCGTCTCAGCCGAAGTTGGAGACTCCGTGCAGCACATGGCCGGTGGCCACGTGCTGGCTGGCCGAGTCGATGTTGTGCTGCGAATCGTCGAAGAAGATGTCGGCACCGAAGACGTCGAGGAACGGACCCTTCGGCCGGCCTCCCAGGAACAGCGCCTCGTCCAGGCGCACGCCCCACTCGCGCAAAGTGCGGATCACGCGTTCGTGCGCGGGCGCCGAGCGCGCCGTGACCAGCGCGGTACGGATCGGCGAAGCCTCGCCCGGCGGATACGCGGCCTGCAGGTGGTGGAGTGCGTCGAGGAAGCCGCGCAGCGGCCCGCCCGAGAGCGGCTCGCGCGCGCGTTCGATCTCGTGGCGATGGAAGGCCTCGATGCCGCGCTCGCGCGAGACCCGTTCGCACTCGTCACCGAAGATGACCGCGTCGCCGTCGAAGGCGATGCGCAGCTGGTCGTGCCGGTGCGCGGGCGCCTTTGCCGGCAGGATGGTGGCGGCGGCCACCCCGTTGCCCAGCGCCGCCTGGACCGATTCCGGGTTGGCGGACAGGAACAGCTGGGCGCCGAAGGGCCGGATATAGGGCCAGGTCGGCTCGCCCGAGGTGAAGGTGGCTCGCGAGATCGACAGCCCGTGGTGCTGGATCGAGTTGAAGATGCGCAGGCCCGTGTCGGCCGAATTGCGCGAGAGCAGGATCACTTCCACCCGCGGCGCCTCGGCAGGCGCGCCCTCGTTGAGCGCGAGCAGCTTGCGTACCAGCGGGAAGGCGATGCCCGGGTCGAGGATCTCGTCCTCGTTCGCGCGCTGGTGTTCGGCATACGCCTCGATGCCATCGCGCTCGAACAGCGCGTGGCTGTCCTCGAGGTCGAACAGGGCCCGGGACGAGATGGCGACGGTCAGCGGCGGCAGGACATCGGATGGCATGGCGCGAGTATGCGCGAGGCGGGTCGCACGCGGCGAGACGCGCGCGGCGCCGCGGGCGCGGTCACCGGTCTCAGGCTTCGAACTGCTCGCTGAGGATGCGCTCTTCCAGGTTGTGCTCCGGGTCGAACAGCAGGGTGACCGTGCGGTCGCGCGACTCCTGGATGGTGACCTCAACCACGTCCCGCACTTCGTGCGAATCGGCGGTGGCACTGACCGGGCGCTTGTAGGGGTCGAGCACGCGGAAGCGGACCACCGTGTCGGCCTTGAGCAGCGCGCCGCGCCAGCGCCGCGGGCGGAAGGCCGCGATCGGCGTCAGCGCCACCACGCTCGAGCCCAGCGGCAGGATCGGGCCGTGCGCGGAATAGTTGTAGGCGGTACTGCCGGCCGGCGTGGCCAGCATCACGCCATCGCAGACCAGTTCGGCCAGGCGTACCTGGCCGTTGAGCTCGATCGAGACGTGGGCCGCCTGGCGGGTCTGGCGCAGGAGGGACACCTCGTTGTAGGCCAGCGAGCCGACGCTGGCCCCGGACTCCGTGGCCGCGATCATCTCCAGCGGCCTCAGCACGGCCGGCTCGGCACCCTCCAAGCGCGCCATGAGGTCGGGCACGCTGCCGGCCTCGCCCTGATAGTGGTTCATCAGGAAACCGACGGTCCCCAGCTTCAGGCCATACACCGGCTTGCCCAGCGCGCCATGCCGGTGCAGCGTCTGCAGCATGAAGCCGTCGCCGCCAAGCGCGCAGATGATGTCCGCCTGGTCGGGCGGACACTGTCCGTGGCGCGCGGTGAAGCGCTCCAGCGCCGCCTGCGCGTCGGCGGCGGGGCTGGCGAGGAAGGCGATGCGCGGCGATCCGGTCATGACCGCAGGATACCCCGGGCCCGGTTCCGGTAAAGCCCCGCCCTCCCCCGCGGCCGCGGGAGAGGGCGGGTCCGGCCTCAGCCCGCGCTGGCGAGCTGGGCCAGGCGGCGCACCGCCACCGACGCGGTCGGATAGTCCAGCGAGGACTGCGCGCCCAGCTCGGCCAGCATTCCGAGGGTGAAACGCAGGGCTGCATCGTCGCGACCGATCCACTGCGCCACCTTGGCATCGGCGTCGCGGCCCGGCATCGACAGCACCTGGCCCACGAGCGCCCGCTGCTGCGCCGCGAGCTCGTCGCGCAAGGCGCCACGCGCGACCGCATGCCAGCGCCCGTCCACCGCCAGGCCATCGATCTGCTGCACCAGCCAGGGCAGGTTCAGCGCATCGGCCAGGCGGAAGTACACGCGCGCCACGTCCACCGGCTTGCGCTTGCGCTCGCGCGCCAGCTCGATGATGTCCGGGCTGGCCTCCAGGTACGGCAGGGCGGCCAGCTGGCCACCCAACGCGTCGGGCACGCCCTTGGCACGCCAGTCGGCCAGCGACTGCTCGTAGGCCGGGCGCTGCGCGGCGGTGAGGATGTCCTCGCCGGCGTGGATCGCCTGGAAGCCGTCGTGGTAACGCTCGACCGCGCTGGTGATGGTGGGCAGCGCGCCCGGACGCGCCAGCAGCCAGCGGGTGAAGGAGCGCTGCAGCGCCCAGATCACCTGCAGGGCGTCGATCTGCACCGACTCGTGCACCTTGCCGTCGAGTGCGTCGATCTGCGTCCACAGCTGGCGCGCCTCGATGGTCTCGCGGGTGATGGTGAACGCCTTTGCCACCTCGGCCGGGCTGCGCCCGCTGTCTTCCTGCATGCGCAGCAGGAAGGTCGCGCCCATGCGGTTGATCGTCGAGTTGGTGACCGCGGTCGCGATGATCTCGCGCTTGAGGCGGTGCTGTTCCATCGCCTTGGCGTACTTCGCCTGCAGCGGCTGCGGGAAATAGCGCTGCAGCTCGCGCGACAGGTACGGGTCTTCCGGGATGTCGGAGTTGAGCAGCTGCTCGAACGCCACGAGCTTCGAGTACGACAGCAGCACCGAGAGCTCCGGACGCGTCAGGCCGAGGTTGCGCGCCTTGCGCTCGGCGAACTCGGCGTCGCTGGGCAGGTACTCGATCTGGCGGTCGAGCAGACCCTGCGATTCGAGCGTCTGCACGAAGTGCTGCTTCGAGCCCAGGCGCGACACGCTCATCCGCTCCATCAGGCTGATCGCCTGGTTCTGGCGGTAGTTGTCGTTGAGCACGAGCCCGGCGACCTCGTCGGTCATTTCCTTCAGCAGCCGGTTGCGCTCTTCGATCTTCAGCTTGCCGGCCTGCACCTGCGCGTTGAGCAGGATCTTGATGTTGACTTCGTGGTCCGAGGTGTCGACACCGGCCGAGTTGTCGATGAAGTCGGTATTGAGCAGCACGCCGGCCTGTGCGGCCTCGATGCGGCCGCGCTGGGTCATGCCCAGGTTGCCACCCTCGCCCACGATGCGGCAGCGCAGTTCGCCGCCATTGACGCGGATGGCGTTGTTGGCGCGGTCACCGACGTCGGCATGGGTCTCGCCGGCACCCTTGACGTAGGTGCCGATGCCGCCGTTCCAGAGCAGGTCGACCGGCGCCCTGAGCACGGCCGACATCAGCTCGTTCGGGCTCATCGCGTTGACGCCCTCGTCCAGGCCCAGCGCCTCGCGCATTTCCGGCGAGACCGGGATCGACTTCGCGCTCCGCGGGAACACACCGCCGCCGGCGCTCATCAGGGACCTGTCGTAATCGTCCCAGCTCGAGCGCGGCAGCTTGAACAGCCGCTGGCGCTCCCTGTACGACACCGCCGAATCCGGGTTCGGGTCGACGAAGATGTGGCGATGGTCCATGGCCGCCACCAGGCGGATGTGCTTCGACAGCAGCATGCCGTTGCCGAACACGTCGCCGGACATGTCGCCGATGCCGACCGCGGTGAAGTCCTGCTTCTGGCAGTCGATGCCAAGCGCGCGGAAGTGCCGCTTCACCGACTCCCACGCGCCGCGCGCGGTGATGCCCATGCCCTTGTGGTCATAGCCCACCGAGCCGCCCGAGGCGAAGGCGTCGTCGAGCCAGTAACCGTAGTCGCGCGAGATGCCATTGGCGATGTCGGAGAAGGTCGCGGTGCCCTTGTCGGCGGCCACCACCATGTACGGATCCGGATCGTCGTGACGCACCACGTTCGGCGGCGGCACGATGTCGCCGGCCACCGTCAGGTTGTCGGTCAGATCCAGCAGGCCGCTGATGAAGCGGCGGTAGCAACTGATGCCCTCGGCCTGGACCGCGTCACGGTCGCCGCCCGCCGGCGGGCGCTTGACGATGAAGCCGCCCTTGGAGCCGACCGGCACGATCACGGTGTTCTTGACCATCTGCGCCTTGACCAGGCCCAGCACCTCGGTCCGGAAGTCCTCGCGACGGTCGGACCAGCGCAGGCCACCGCGCGCCACCGGCCCGAAGCGCAGGTGGGTGCCTTCCACGCGCGGGCCGCAGACGAAGATCTCGCGGTAGGGCCGCGGCTTCGGCAGGTCCGGCACGCGGGACGAATCGAACTTGAACGCGATGTAGTCCTTCGGCCGGCCCTCGCCGTCCACCTGGTAGTAGTTCGTACGCAGGGTCGCGTCGATCACGCCGACGTAGCTGCGCACGATGCGGTCCTCGTCGAGACTGGCCACGCCCTCGAGCAGTTCGCGGATGGCCGCGTGCGCGGCATCGATCGCGCCCTTGCGCGCCCGATCCGCGATGGCGGGGTCGAAGCGTGCCTCGAACAGCTCGACGAGCTTTCCGGCGATGCCCGGATTGCGGACGAAGGTCTCCTCCACGTAGCTCTGCGAGAACGGCACGCCCACCTGCAGCAGGTACTTGCAGTACGCACGCAGCATCGAGACCTGGCGCCAGCCGAGGCCGGCCGACGCGACCAGGCGATTGAAACCGTCGTTCTCGGCATCACCGCGCCAGATGCTGGCGAACCCGTCCTCGAAGCGCGCGGCATCGGGCTCGGCGCCGCCGGCGACCTCGACCTCGAAGTCCTGGATATAGGCCACCCGCGGCGCGCCACCGTCGGCATCGGCGATCTCGAGCCGGTGCGGGTGTTCGGCGATCACGCGCAGGCCCATGTTCTCCATCATCGGCAGCACGTCCGACAGCGCGACGTCACCGCCGGCGCGATAGAGCTTCAGGCGCAGCACGCTCTCGCCCGGCCGCTGCAGCGGGGCGCGTTGCAGGCTCAGGCGCAGGTCGTCCGGACCCTCGAGCGAATCCAGGCGCACCACGTCGCCGGCAGCCACCGCCGGAGTTCCGCGCTCGATGTAGGGCGCGGGGAGCGCGCGGCCCCAGGTCGCCGCCAGCGCCAGGCCGCGGGCCTCGCCCTCGCTCTCGATCAGGGCCTCGCGCAGGTCGTCCTGCCAGTTGCGGACGATGGCCGCCAGGCGCGCCTGCAGCGCCGCCTCGTCGACGTCCACCGCCTCGCCGGTACGCGGGCGCACCAGCATGTGCAGCTGGGCCAGCGGGGATTCGCCAAGGGTCACGTTGGTGTCGACATGGTCGGCACCCAGGACCTCCTTGAGCATCGCCTCCACGCGCAGGCGGACTTCGGTGTTGTAGCGGTCGCGCGGGACGTAGCCCAGCACGGAATAGAAGCGGCCGTAATGGTCGCGGCGCAGGAACACGCGGCTGCGCACGCGCTCCTGCAGGCCCAGGATGCCGGTGGCCACCCGTTGCAGCTCGCCGCTCGAAGCCTGGAACAGCTCGTCGCGCGGCAGCGTCTCCAGGATGTGCTTGAGCGCCTTGCCGCTGTGGCCATTGTCGGTCAGGCCCGAAGAGCCCATCACCTGCTCGTAGCGCTCCCGCACGATCGGGATGTCCCAGGGGCGGCGGTTGTAGGCGCCCGAGGTGTACAGGCCCAGGAAGCGCTTCTCGCTCACCGCGCGCGCGCCCTTGCCATCGAAGCCGAGCACGCCGATGTAGTCCATGTAGCCCGGACGGTGGATGGTCGAGCGGGCGTTGGTCTTGGTCAGGATCAGCGGCTCGACGGTGCGGTCGGTGCGCTGCGCACCGACGGTCCTGAGCAGGCGTGGCTTGCCGACGTCGCGGCAGCGCAGGAGCCCCAGGCCGCTGCCGTCAATGGCCTGCAGGACTTCGTCGCGGCCGTCCTTCACCACCTCGTACTCGCGGTATCCGAAGAAGGTGAAGTGGTTGTCGGCGGCCCAGCGCAGGAAGGCCTGGATCTCGGCGCGCTCCTCTCCGGACACCGGAAGCGCCGCGCCGGACAGGCCCTCCGCCACCTCCTCCATGCGCGTGCGCATCGCCTGCCAGTCCTGGACGATCAGGCGCACGTCCTCGAGCACGCCGCGCACGGCGGCTTCGACGCGGGCGCAGCCTTCGGCGGTCTGGCGATCGATCTCGAGGTGCATCAGCGATTCCGCGGCACCCTGGCCGACGCCCTTGAGCTTGCCGCCGCGGTCGCGCTCGAGCTGGACCACCGGATGGCCGAGCACGTGCAGGCCGATGCCGAGCTCGGCCAGCGCCATCGTCACCGAGTCGACCAGGAACGGCATGTCATCGTTGGCGATCTGGAGCACCGTGTGCTGGGTCTCCCAGCCATGCGAGGCCAGGGTCGGGTTGAACAGGCGCACGCTGGCCGTGCCGGGCTTCCGCTTGCCGACCCAGGCGAGGAAGTCGGTGGCCAGCGCGGCCCAGCCGTCGGCCTCGTGCAGCGTGACTTCGTCCTCGCTCATGCGCTGGTAGAACGCCGCGGCGAAGGTGGCGGCATCGTCGCCACCGGCCTTGCCGGCGCGCTTGCGCACGGCCGACAGCACGGGCTCGAGCAGGCGGCCGTCGCGCGCGATCGCGCGGTCGTCGGCGGTCGTGGAGCGGGCGGATGCCTTCTTGGATGCAGTACTCATGTCGTTGTCCGGATGCAATGAGGCCCGCGCACGGGCACGGGCCAAGGGGGTCGGTTCGTCAGGAACGGTGTCGCGGCCACGCGCCATGGCCCGGGATCGGGACAGGCGCGGGACGCGGACACTGGCAGGGCTTGCGCACGGGCTGCACGGTCGTGGTTGGCGTCAGCGCAGCCCGGTCTCATGCCGGGCGATCACCAGCCTCTGGATCTCGCTCGTGCCTTCGTAGATCTCGGTGATCTTGGCGTCGCGGAAATAGCGCTCGATCGGCATTTCCTTCGAATAGCCCATGCCACCGTGGATCTGCAGCGCCTGGTGGGTGATCCACATGGCGGCTTCGGACGCGGTCAGCTTGGCGATGGCCGCCTCGTTGCTGAAGCGCTGGCCCTGCCCCTTCACCCAGGCCGCGCGCAGCGTCAGCAGCAGGGCCGCGTCGAGCTTGCACTTCATGTCGGCGATCTTGGCCTGGGTCATCTGGAAGGTGCCGATCGGGGCACCGAAGGCCTTGCGTTCCTTGACGTACTCGATCGTCGCCTCGTAGGCCGCCCGCGCGATGCCGATGGCCTGGCTGGCGATGCCGATGCGGCCCGCGTCCAGCACGCCCATCGCGATCCGGAAGCCCTGGCCTTCCTCGCCCAGCACCTCGTCCGCCTTCACCACGTAGTCGTTGAACTCGATCTCGCAGGTGGCCGAGGCGCGGATGCCGAGCTTGGGCTCGGTCTTGCCGCGGCCGAAGCCCTCGCGCGCGGTGTCGATGATGAAGGCCGTGATGCCCTTGGCGCCCTTCCCGGCGTCGGTCATGGCGAACAGCACGATGTACTTCGCCACCGGACCCGAGGTGATCCAGCTCTTCTTGCCATTGACCACGTAGCTGCCGTCGGCCTGCCTGACGGCGCGGCAACGCATGGCGGTGGCGTCGGAACCCGACTGCGGCTCGGTCAGGGCGAAGGCGCCGATCTCACGGCCCTCGGCGATCGCGCGCACGTAGAGCTGCTTCTGCTCCTCGGTCCCGTGCGTCAGGATGCCGTTGCAGAACAGCGAGTTGTTGACCGACATAATCGTGGAGTGCGCCGCATCGGCCGCAGCCACCTCCACCATGGCCAGCACGTAGGCCACCGGGTCCATGCCGGCACCGCCGTAGGCCTCCGGCACTTCGATGCCCATCAGGCCGTTCTCGCCCAGCATGCGCATGTTGTCGAGCGGAAAATCTCCGGTCCGGTCGTGGTGCTCGGCGCTCGGCGCGATCTTCTCCTGCGCGATGCGGCGGGCCACGTCCTGGATCATCAACTGTTCTTCGGTGAAGCTGAAATCCACGCGCTGCTCCTGTGTGCGCCGCGCCTGCGCGACGGCCTGAAAACAAGACCGCCATTCTAGCCTGCCTGCCGCCGGGCATCGACAGGCCCGGTGCCCCGCCGGGGATGCCGCCGCACCGCGGATCCGCGCCCGGCCTTGACCGCGCGCGGCCGCCGCACAACAATAAATCGCTATATCGCGATGCGAAGATATATCAATGGATCTTGAAGCCTGGTCGAGCCACCTGAAGGTGCTTGCCGATGCCACCCGGGTACGCCTGCTGGCGCTGCTGGACGGCGAGGAACTCACGGTGGCCGAGCTCTCGGCGATCACCCAGCTGGCGCAGCCGCGCGTCTCCACCCACCTGGCGCGGCTCAAGGAGGCCGGCCTGGTGCGCGATCGCCGCGCCGGCGTCTCGGCCTACTACCGCTTCGACGAAGACCGGCTCGATCCCGCGCAGCGCGCGTTGTGGCAAACGCTGCGCGAGGGCAGCGACGATCCCTTGTTGCGCCAGGATGCCGAGCGCGTGGCCGGCGTGCTGGCGATGCGCGCCGCCGACCAGAACTGGGCTGACTCGGTGGCCGGCGACATGGAGCGCCATTATTCGCCGGGCCGCACCTGGGAAGCGATGGCGCGCTCGGCACTGCCGCTGCTCGAAACCGGCGACGTGCTCGACATCGCGTCCGGGGACGGCGTGCTCGCGGAGCTGCTCGCGCCGCACGCGCAACGCTATGTCTGCATCGACGCCAGCCCGCGCGTGGTGGCCGCTGCGCGCGAACGGTTGAAGCGCTACCGCAACGTCGAGGTGCGCGAGGCGGACATGCATGCCCTGCCCTTCGAGGACGGCAGCTTCGACCTGGTGGTGCTGATGCACGCCCTGACCTATGCGGCGAAGCCTGCGCTGTCGGTGGCCGAGGCGGCGCGCGTGCTGCGGCCGGGCGGCCGCCTGCTGCTCAGCAGCCTGGCACGCCACGGCCACAAGGCCGCGGTGGAGGCCTTCGGCCACATCAACCTCGGATTCACCGAGAAGGAGCTGCGGCGGTTCGTCGACAGGGCCGGGCTTGCCCTGCAGTCCTGCGAGACCGTGACCCGCGAGAAGCGTCCGCCGCATTTCGAAGTCATTTCGCTGATCGCGGGCAAGCCATGAGCACCCTGCCCTGGATGCACCCCGCGCGCGTGGCCGCACTGGAGGCGGAGCTGGCCCGGCGCATCCTGGTGATCGATGGCGCGATGGGCACGATGATCCAGCAACGGGGACTCGACGAGGCGGACTATCGCGGCGAGCGCTTCGCGGGCGGGTTCGACGGCGTTCATCCGGGCGATGCGGCGGCACGCGACCTGAAGGGCAACAACGACCTCCTGACCCTGACCCGGCCCGACATCATCGCCGCGGTGCACGAGGCCTATCTCGAGGCCGGCGCGGACATCGTCGAAACCAACACGTTCAATGCCACCGCGGCCAGCCAGGGCGACTACCACCTGCAGCACCTGGTGCGCGAACTCAACGTCGAGGCCGCGCGCCTGGCCCGCGCATCCTGCGATGCCGTGGAGGCGCGCACGCCCGGCCGACCGCGCTTCGTGGCCGGCGTGATCGGGCCCACGAGCCGCACCGCCTCGATCAGCCCCGACGTCAACGATCCGGGATTCCGCAACACCTCCTTCGACGCCCTGCGCGATGACTATCGCGTGGCCATCGATGGCCTGGTCGATGGCGGCGCCGACATCCTGATGGTCGAGACGATCTTCGACACGCTCAACGCAAAGGCGGCGCTCTTCGCGATCGAAGAGGCCTTCGACACCCGCGGTGCACGCCTGCCCGTGATGATCTCCGGCACGATCACCGATGCTTCGGGGCGCACGCTGTCCGGCCAGACCGCGGAGGCGTTCTGGATCTCCGTGGCCCACGCCCGGCCCATGTCGGTGGGCCTCAACTGCGCCCTGGGTGCGAAGGAGCTGCGTCCCCACGTGGAGACCCTCGCCCGTGTCGCCGGCTGCGCGGTCAGCGCGCACCCCAATGCCGGCCTTCCGAACGCCTTCGCCGAGTACGACGAAACCCCGGAAGACATGGCCACCACCCTGCACGAATTCGCCACCTCCGGCCTCCTGAACCTCGTCGGCGGCTGCTGCGGCACCACCCCCGCCCACATCCGCGCCATCGCCGAGGCCGTCCACGGCCTTCCTCCACGGCGGCTGGCGTCGTGGGAGGCTGCGGCATGAGCGCTTTCCTGCCACGGCTGGACGCGGATGGTCCCGCGATGGACCCGCCCAGGTACATGCGACTGTCCGGCCTGGAGCCGCTGGTGGTCACGCCGGAGCTGCTGTTCGTCAACGTGGGCGAGCGCACCAACGTCACCGGCAGCGCGCAGTTCCGCAAGCTGATCAAGGAGGACCGCTTCGAGGAGGCGGTCGAGGTCGCGCGCCAGCAGGTCGCCAACGGCGCCCAGATCCTGGACGTCAACATGGACGAGGGCCTGATCGATTCGGCCGCGGCGATGACGCGCTTCCTGACCCTGATCGCCTCGGAACCCGACATCGCGCGCATCCCGGTGATGGTGGATTCATCGAAATGGGAGGTGATCGAGGCCGGGCTCAAGTGCCTGCAGGGCAAGGGCGTGGTCAACTCGATCTCGCTCAAGGAGGGCGAGGCCGCCTTCGTGGAACACGCGCGCAAGGTGCTGCGTTATGGTGCGGCCGCGGTGGTCATGGCCTTCGACGAGGATGGCCAGGCCGACACCGCCGAGCGCAAGGTCGCGATCTGCACGCGCGCCTACCGGATCCTGGTGGACAAGGTCGGCTTCCCGCCCGAGGACATCATCTTCGATCCGAACGTGTTCGCCGTCGCCACCGGGCTGGAGGAGCACGACAACTACGCGGTCGACTTCATCGAGGCGACGCGCACCATCCGGGCGACGCTGCCGCACTGCCACGTCTCGGGCGGCGTTTCCAACGTCTCCTTCGCGTTCCGCGGCAACGAGACCGTGCGCCAGGCGATCCACTCGGTGTTCCTGTACCACGCCATCCGCGCGGGCATGGACATGGGCATCGTCAACGCGGGCGCGCTGCCGATCTACGACGATCTCGATCCGGAACTGCGCGAGCACGTCGAGGACGTCATCCTCAACCGGCGCGCGGATGCCACGGAGCGCCTGCTGGCCCTCGCCGGCCGCTACAAGGGGCGCAAGGGCGAGACCCGCACGGAGGACCTGGCCTGGCGCGAGCGCGGCGTGCGTGCACGGCTGGCGCATGCGCTGGTGCACGGCATCGACCAGTACGTCGAGGCCGACACAGAGGAAGCGCGCCTGCAGGCCGCGCGGCCGCTCGACGTGATCGAAGGGCCCTTGATGGACGGCATGAACGTGGTCGGCGACCTGTTCGGTGCCGGCAAGATGTTCCTGCCCCAGGTGGTCAAGTCGGCGCGCGTCATGAAGAAGGCGGTCGCCTGGCTCTTGCCCTTCATCGAGGCCGAGAAGGCCCGCACCGGCAACGCCGGCAGGAACAACGGCAAGGTGGTGATGGCCACGGTCAAGGGCGACGTCCATGACATCGGCAAGAACATCGTGGGGGTGGTGCTGGCTTGCAACAACTTCGAGGTCATCGACCTCGGCGTGATGGTGCCGGCGCAGAAGATCATCGATACGGCAGTGGCAGTGGGTGCGGATCTCGTCGGCGTGTCGGGGCTGATCACGCCCTCGCTGGAGGAGATGGGCCACGTCGCGCGCGAAATGCAGCGCCAGGGCCTGACCGTCCCGCTGATGATCGGCGGTGCCACCACGTCGCGCGCGCACACGGCGCTGAAGATCGATCCGCATTACAAGGCGCCGACGGTCTGGGTGAAGGACGCCTCGCGCGCGGTCGGCGTGGCCCAGTCGCTGGTGTCGGCGGACCTGCGCGCGTCGTTCGTCGCCTCCAACGAGGCCGACTACGCGGATATCCGCGAGCGCCACCGCAAGCGCGGCGATGCCAAGCGGCTGGTGTCGCTGGAAAAGGCGCGTGCGCAGCGCTTCGATGGCGGCTGGGGCGACTACGTGCCACCCGCGCCAGCCCGGCCCGGCATCACCGTCTTCGACGACTACCCCCTTGCTGACCTGGTCGAGACCATCGACTGGACGCCGTTCTTCCAGGCCTGGGAGCTGGCCGGCCGCTATCCGGCCATCCTCGACGATGCCGTGGTGGGCACCGCCGCGCGCGACCTGTACCGCGACGCGCGCGCGATGCTCGACACGATCGTCGGCGAAGGATGGCTGCGCGCGAAGGCGGTCTTCGGGCTGTTCCCGGCGGCTTCGGTGGGCGACGATGTCGAGCTCGAGGTCGGCCCGGGCGACGCCATCCTCGTGCCCTTCCTGCGCCAGCAGGTCGACAAGCCGGTGGAACGGCCGGATTTCTGCCTGGCCGACTTCATCGCGCCGAAGTCCAGTGGCGTGCGCGACTGGATGGGGATGTTCGCGGTCACCGCGGGCATCGGCATCGAGCCGCACCTGGAGCGCTTCCGCGCCGACCACGACGATTACCGGGGGATCCTCCTCAAGGCCCTGGCCGACCGCCTGGCGGAGTCACTGGCCGAGCACCTGCACCGCCGCGTGCGCACCGAATTCTGGGGCTATGCGCCCGACGAGGCGCTCGCAAACGATGCGCTGATCGCCGAGGCCTACCGCGGTATCCGTCCGGCGCCGGGCTACCCCGCCTGTCCGGACCACAGCCCGAAGCAGCAGCTGTTCCGCGTCCTCGACGCGCCGGGGAACGCCGGCATGGCGCTCACCGATGGCTTCGCGATGCTGCCGACGGCGGCGGTCTCCGGCTACTACTTCAGCCACCCCGGGAGCCAGTACTTCGTGGTCGGCCGCGTCGGCAAGGACCAGGTCGCCGACTACGCGAGGCGGCGCGGCGTGCCGGTCGCGCAGGCCGAGCAGTGGCTCGCCTCCAACCTCGACTACGATCCGGACTGAGTACGCACCGGCACCCCCGATGATCGAGCACGCGCGCACCGCGGCCGCCCCTGTGGTGCGGCTGTCGAGCTTCTATTTCGCCTACTACGCCGCGCTGGGCGCGTTCACGCCCTACTGGGCGATGCACCTGCAGTCGCGCGGCATGGGCATCACCGCCATCAGCGTGATGATGAGCCTGTGGTATGCGACCCGGGTCGTGGCACCCACCGCATGGGCGACGCTCGCGGCGAGCTCTCCGAAGCCGATCCGCTGGCTGCGCATCGGCTGCGTGCTGACCGTCGCAAGCTTCGCCGGCTTCCTCCCGGAACAGCCGGAGTGGACGCTGTTCCTGGCGATGGTCGCCTTCTGCTTCTTCTACAACGCGGTCATGCCGCAGTTCGAGGCGATCACGCTCGGCCACCTCGGCGCGGACTCGCACCGCTACGGCGCGATCCGCGTCTGGGGCTCGATCGGCTTCATCCTGGTCACGACCGGCTTCGGCTGGCTGATCGAACGCCACGGCGCCGGCATCCTGCCCTGGGTGATGCTGCCGCTGTTCCTGCTGATGGCCGCCAGCGCCTTCGCCAACCGCGACGCCGGCCATGTCGGGCCACGCGGACCGGCGGGGGCCGCGTTCTGGAAGATCGTGCGCCAACCGCGCGTCGCCGCCTTCCTGGTCGCGGCCTTCCTGGAGCAGCTGTCGTTCGGCCCCTACTACACCTTCTTCTCGGTCTACATGGACGGGCTGGGCTATTCCACGTCCACGCTGGGCCTGCTGTGGACGGTGGGCGTGGTGTTCGAGGTGGCCGTGTTCTTCACCATCGCCGGCTTCTTCCGCCGCTGGGATCCCAGCTGGCTGTTGCTGGCCTCGATGGCCAGCGCCGTACTGCGCTGGTGGGCGACGGCTTTGTGGCCCGACAGCATGCCGGTGATGCTGGTCGCCCAGGCGACGCACGCGCTGAGCTTCGCGGCATTCTTCGCCGCCGCCATGCAGATGCTGGCGATCCATTTCCCGGGACGCCTCAACGGCCACGCCCAGGGGCTCTTCTACGGCTTCTCCTCGGGCCTGGGCGGCGTCCTCGGCGCCCTCATCGCCGGCCAGCTCTGGCCCTGGGACAACGGCCGCCTCGCCTTCCTCGCCGCCGGCGGATTCGCGCTCGCCGGCTGCGTGATCACCTGGGTGTGGGTGGTGCCGGGGAGGAACAGCCTTGCCACGGATCCACGCCGATAAACGCGGATTTGCACGGATAGAGCGGAAAGGACGAAAGAGCGAAGGAGCGGGAAGAGCTAAGAGCGAAGAGCTTTGCCACGGATCACGCGGATTACGCGGATAGAGCAGAGGCTGTGGTGCTGGTTTACGCCGGTCTGTCAGGCCCCGCGCTGGAGCCCGTCAAGAAGACCACTGCAGCACTCTCGCCTTGGCCAGATCCGCGTAATCCGCGCAAATCCGTGGAAAACGCTTCCAGCCCTCACCAGACGAGATCGTCCGGCACCTGGTACTTCGGATCGGAGTACGGGTCGTCGGCGGCGGGGGCGTTGGGGTCGACCTTCAGCGCGACGGCTGCCGGGTAGATGGCTTCGGCTTCGGCGAGGGCCGCGGCGGTGACGAGCAGGTAGCGGCCGTTGAGCTGGACAACGCCGAGCTCACCGACGTTCAGAGCGCGAAGCTGGTCGGCGGTGACGTGCACGCGCTTGATCTTGCCGCCGTATTCGAAGTGGCGGACGTGATCGGCATCGGCGGCGTTCAGCCCCTTGCCTTCGAGCAGGGCCGCCAGCTTCGCCTGGGCCTCGCGACGCAGGCGCGCGGCTTCCTGCTTCTGGCGCTCGGCCTGGATGCGTTCGTCCTTCTCGCGCTGGGCGCGGATCGCATAGGCCTTGGCGAGGTCGATGTCGCCCGACGGGCGCTGGCCCCGGCCACGACCTGCTGGACCCTTCTCGTTCGCCGGCCCGCGGGGACCCCGGGGCGGCTGCGCGTCTCGGCGGCGCCCCTCCCCGTCCTGGCGCGGCGCCCTGGCACCACGCGCGTCCGGTGCACGTCCCTGGCCTCCGCGTCCGTCCTTGCGGCGCGGGTCCCTGGGCTTGTCCGGGGTGGGCGCCGGCTTGAAACCGAGGCCCAGCAACTGGTCACGCAAGGTATCGCTCATGGTCGCTCAGTAGTGCGGCGGGGGAGGTTCATCGGCGGGATCGCCGGTGATGCCTGGACGGCTGGCACGCAGCTCCTCGAGCGCGCGCCGCAGCAGGGCATCGTTGCGGGCAAGCTCCAGGCGCGCTTCGGCCAGGGCGTCGCTGAGATCGGCCAGCGCCTGCTCCTGGAAGGCAAGGCGCGTCTCCAGTTCCACCACGCGCGGCTCGAGTCCGGTCGCCATGCTCACGACGCGCGGACCGAACGGCCGCGACCGATGCCGTAGTACGCCAGGCCGGCGTCCTCGGCGTCCTCGGGGCGGTAGATATTGCGGCCGTCGAACACCGCGGCATCGCGCAGCCTGCTGCGCATGTCGGCGAGGTTGGCGCTGCGGAACTGCTTCCACTCGGTCACGACCGCCAGCGCGTCGGCCCCCTCCAGCGCCTCTGCAGCGGACTCGCAGAGCACGAGGTCGTCGCGCTCGCCGAAGATGCGCCGGGCTTCGTCGCTGGCCTCGGGATCGTAGGCGCGCACGCGCGCACCGGATGCCCAAAGCTGTTCCAGCAGGCGGCGGCTGGAAGCTTCGCGCATGTCGTCGGTGTCCGGCTTGAACGCCAGACCCCACACCGCGAAGGTCTTGCCGGCGATGCCGCCCTCGCCGTAGTGGCGCATGACCAATTCGTGCAGATGCCCCTTCTGCCGGTCGTTGACCGCTTCCACGGCCTGCAGCAGGAAGGGCTCATGGCCGACCTGCTGCGCGGTGCGCGCCAGGGCCTGCACGTCCTTGGGGAAGCACGAGCCGCCGTATCCGGCGCCCGGGTAGATGAAGTGCCATCCGATGCGCGGATCCGAGCCGATGCCCTTGCGCACCATCTCGACGTCGGCACCCACCCGCTCGGCGATGTTGGCGATCTCGTTCATGAAGCTGATCTTGGTCGCCAGCATCGCGTTGGCCGCGTACTTGGTGAGCTCGGCCGAACGCACGTCCATGACCACGAAGCGGTCGTGGTTGCGATTGAAAGGCGCATACAGGCGCTTGAGCCGTTCGGCGGCTTCGGGGCGCTCGACGCCCAGCACGATCCGGTCCGGACGCATGCAGTCCTCGACCGCCGCACCCTCCTTCAGGAACTCCGGGTTCGACACCACGTCAAAGGTGACCTCGGCCCCGCGCGCGGCGAGCACGTCGGCGATCGTCGCGCGGACACGGTCGGCGGTCCCCACCGGCACGGTCGACTTGTCGACCACGATCACCGGCCCGTCCAGGTGCTCGCCAATGGTGCGCGCGACCTGCAGCACGTACTGCAGGTCGGCGCTGCCGTCCTCGTCGGGCGGAGTGCCCACGGCGATGAAGATCACCTCGCCAAAGGCCACCGCGCGCGCCGCATCGGTGGTGAAGTCCAGCCGACCCGCAGCATGGTTGCTGCGCACCATGGGCTCGAGGCCGGGCTCGTAGATCGGGATGATGCCCTGGTGCAGGCGCTCGACCTTGCCTGCGTCCACGTCCACGCACAGGACCTCGTGGCCCACTTCGGCCAGGCAGGCGCCCGTGACCAGCCCGACGTAGCCCGTGCCGAAGATGCTGACGCGCATCGGATTACTCCGCCGCCTCGTCGAGGATGTCGAGCAGTTCGACCTCGAACACCAGCACGCTGCCCGGCGCGATCGGGCCGCCCGGCGTGCCCATGTCGCCGTAGCCGAGTTCGCTCGGCAGCCACATCATGTACTTGCTGCCCACCGGCATCAGCTGCAGGCCTTCCTGCCAGCCCGGCACCACGCTCGAGAGCGTGAACGCCGCGGGCTCGCCACGATCGTAGGAGCTGTCGAACACGGTGCCGTCGATCAGCGTCCCGCGGTAGTGCACGCTCACGCGGCTGTCCGCGCCCGGCTTCGGGCCCTCGCCTTCCTGCAGCACCTTGTACTGCAGGCCGGACGCGGTGACCTGCACGCCGTCCTGCTTTGCGTTCTCCGCAAGGAAGGCCTGGCCGGCCTCGCGGTTGCCCGACGCCATGCGCGCCTGCATGCGCTGGCCAAACGCCTCGAACGCCTGGCGCGCCTGGTCCTCGGTCATCAGCGGCTCCTCGCCGTACATCGAGGCGCGCATCGCCTTGACCACGGCGTCGAAGTCGACGTCGTCCTTGACCTCGGCCAGGGTGGAACCGATCTGCAGGCCGATGGCGTAGCCGGTCTGCTCCTCTTCGGTGGTCAGGCCCTCGATCTGCAGCGACGAGGGCGTGGCACCGGCCTTGCCGGGCTTCGGGGCGTCGGGGTCGATCTTCTTGCAGGCGCCCAGGGCGAGAAGGAGCGAGGCGGCCAGCAGGCTGGTCGCGGTGGCGCGTGCGAGCTTGTTCATCGAATGACCTCTGGATGGTGTGTGGCGCGCTGCGATCAGGGCAGCTGCAGGAGTTCGACGTCGAACACCAGGGTGGCATTCGGCGGGATGCCGCCGGGCGAGCCGTTGCGGCCGTAGCCGAGTTCGGCGGGAATCCAGAAGCGGTACTTGGCGCCCACGCCCATCAGCTGCAGGCCTTCGGTCCAGCCCGCGATCACCTGGCTGAGACCGAAGGTGGCAGGCTCGTTGCGGGCGTAGGAACTGTCGAACACCGTGCCGTCCAGCAGGCGGCCTTCATAGTGCACGCGCACCTGCGCCGACGCGTGCGGCGGACGCGGGCCCGAACCCTGGCGCAGCACCATGTACTGCAGGCCCGAGCCGGTGGTGACGACGCCCTTGGCGTTGCGGTTGGTGGCGAGGAACTCGGCGCCCTCGGCGGCGTTCGTGCGTGCTGCGGCCTCGCTCTCCTCGCGCATGCGCTGCTGGATGCGGCTGGTGAAGGCGCTGCGCACGGCTTCCAGCTCGGTTTCCTCCATCAGCGGCTTGCCGTCGTCGAGCACGGTGGCGACGCCACGGCTGAACACCGCCAGGTCGATCTCGTCCTTCAGCGGCGCCAGCGAACGACCGACATCGGCGCCCACGAGGAGGCCGACCTTGTCCTTCGCCACCGGCGGCGGCTCGCTGCCCGGCGCCATACCCGGCATCGCCTGCCCGCTGCGAACGCCCACGCGCTGCATGAGGGCCGGCCCCACCTCGGCCGCCTCGGCCTCGGTCAGCAGCGGCTTCCCGCCGTCGAATGCGTTGCGGACGGCGCGGATGAACGCGTCCCGGTCGAGATCCGGACCGACGGCCTCGATCGAGCGGCCGACGTCCATTCCAATCATGTAGCTGTTCTTCTCGCGCTCGGTGGTCGGCACGGCGTTCTCCTGGGCAATGGCGGGAGCCAGCGACAGGGCCGCGGCAAGTGACAGCGCGGCGACGCCGCGCAGCATGGACTTCATCAGGGGGTGCTCCTGGATTCCGGCCGCACTCCGCGGCCTACCGTCCTATTGTCACGGGCCGGGCCTGCCCCGGCAATCACCACCCGTGCCATCGGTTGGGTCATCCGGCGCTTGACCAGGTGTGTGGTGGTGTTATAGTTGCATACAACACCAGTCACCCAGAGCAGGACGGCCATCATGAACCGCAGGCTCGACAATACGCTGATCGCCCTGGCTGCCAGCAGCCTGGCCCTCTCCGCCATCGCCCTGTTCGCCGCACCCGACATGCCGTCCGGTGCCATGGGCGCCGGGCGCGCGGTCCACGCGTCCAGCAACGAGGCACCCCCGCCTGGCGGCGACCGGCCGCTGCTCAATCGCCGCGGCCTGGCGATGCCCTATTTCTCGTTTGCCCGCGGCGTCCGTCGCATCGGAGGCTGAGCCATGTCCGGCATCCAGTGGAGCGACGGCGCTCCCATCTACCGCCAGCTCAAGGAACGCGTCATCGCGATGATGCTCGACGGCCAGCTGAAACCCGGCGACGCCCTGCCCTCGGTCCGCCAGGTCGCGGCCGACTACCAGCTCAATCCGATCACCGTCTCCCGCGCCTACCAGGAACTCGCCGACGAAGGCCTGGTGGAGAAGCGCCGGGGACTGGGCATGTTCGTCACCGACCAGGCATCGAAGAAGCTGCTCGGCAACGAACGCGAGCGGTTCCTGACCGAAGAGTGGCCGCAGGTGCTGGAGCGCATCCGCCTGCTCGGCCTCACACCCGAAGAACTTCTGCGCGAAGGGGATTCCGCATGAACCGCCAAGACTCCGCCGTCATCGACGCCCGCGGCCTGCGCAAGGCCTACCGGGGCAAGCCCGCCCTGGACGGCGCCAGCTTCCGCATCGAGCCGGGCCGCATCGTCGGCCTGGTCGGCCCCAACGGCGCCGGCAAGACCACCGCGCTGAAGGCCGTGCTCGGCCTGGTCCCGTTCCAGGGCGAGCTGTCGGTGCTGGGCCGCGATCCGCGAAGCCAGCGCGACGACCTGATGAACGATGTCTGCTTCATCGCCGACGTCGCGGTGCTGCCGCGCTGGATGCGCGTGCGCGAGGCCATCGCCTTCGTCGAAGGCGTGCACCCGCGCTTCGACCGCGCCCGCTGCGAACGCTTCCTTGCCAACACCAAGCTCACCCCGAAGATGCGGGTGCGCGAGATGTCCAAGGGCATGATCGTCCAGCTGCACCTGGCGCTTGTGATGGCGATCGATGCCCGCCTGCTGGTACTCGACGAGCCCACCCTCGGACTCGACGTGCTGTATCGCAAGGAGTTCTACCAGCGCCTGCTGGAGGACTATTTCGACGACCAGAAGACCATCGTCATCACCACCCACCAGGTGGAGGAGGTGGAGCACATCCTCACCGACGCGCTGTTCATCCGCGACGGCAGGATCGTGCTCGATGCGCCCATGGACGACCTCGCCCAGCGCTTCACCGAGGTACTGGTGGATGCCGGCCAGATCGAGGCCGCACGCGCGCTGGCGCCGATCGACGAACGCAGCCTGCCATTCGGAAAGACCGTGATGCTGTTCGATGGCGTCGATGGCAGCCGCCTGGCCGCCCTTGGCGAGACCCGCACTCCCGGCCTCGCCGACCTCTTCGTCGCCACCATGAAGGGAACCTACGCATGAACGCCACTGCCCACACCCTGCCGGTGGCCAAGGCCCCGGCCCGAAAGACCCACCGCTTCGGCCTGCTGCTCCGGCGCGAGTACTGGGAGCATCGCGGCGGCTTCCTCTGGGCACCGCTGATCGCGGGCGCGGTCTCGCTGCTGCTGACCGCGGTGTTCTTCGTGATCGCCGCGATCGGCATCCGCAACGCCGCCGACGACGAGATGTTCCACCTCGGCGACGGCAGCAGCATGTCGCTCAACGGCCTCGACCTTGGCGTGCTTGCCGAGCAGCTGAGCTCGGAGGACAAGGCCCAGCTCGCGAGCGGCATCGACATGACCATGCTGCTGGCGTCGGCCTGGCCGTACATCGTCATGGTGTTCGTGATGTTCTTCTATTGCCTGGGCGCGCTGTACGACGAGCGCAAGGACCGCAGCGTGCTGTTCTGGAAATCGCTGCCGCTGTCGGACGGCGAGACGGTGCTTTCCAAGGTCGTCAGCGCCACGGTCGTGATCCCCACGCTGGCGACGCTGGCCGCCATCGCGACCATGCTCGGCTTCCTGGTGCTGCTGAGCGTCATGGTCATGGTCCATGGCGGCAATGCCTGGGAACTGATCTGGAGCCCCGGACACCCGCTCCTGATCGCGGCCTACGTGCTGGCGGCGATCCCGGTGTATGCGGTGTGGGCCCTGCCGACGGTCGGCTGGCTGATGCTGTGCTCGGCCTGGGCCCGCAGCGTGCCCTTCCTCTGGGCCCTGCTGGTGCCGATCCTTTCCGGCTTGTTCGTCACCATGTTCAGCGTGATGAGGCTCTTCAGCCTCGAGGCGGACTGGTTCTGGAGCAACATCGTGGCGCGCATGCTGCTGGGCGTGGTCCCGCTGACGCGCCATGACCTGGACCGCCTTGGCAGCTTCAATTCCGACAACGATGCGATGCTGGCGCTGATCGAACCGGCCGGGGTCTGGTCGAACCTGGCACAGATGGAGACGTGGGTCGGCGCCGCCGCGGGCATCGCCATGCTCCTGCTCGCCACGCGCCTGCGCCGCTGGCGCGACGAGGGCTGAGCCCGATGGCCACACACGGAGGATCCGCCATGCGCAATGCACGTCGATACACCCTGCTCTCCGCCACCCTGTCCTGCCTGCTGATGGCTGGCTGCGGCGATGCCAGCGATGCGCCAGCCGCAGGCGCCGATGCCGCGGCGGCGGGATCGGGTCACGACACCGCCGCGGGTCGCAGCTTCGTCGGGCGCAAGGCCGCGGAGGCGATCGGACGGGCCGGCGAGAAGCTGCGCACCGAGAACATCGCGGTTGGCAAGGGGACGCGCATCAGCATCAACGGCCGCGACTACGGCAGCGCGCCGGCGGACAGCGCGGACAGCGATCTCCCCGAGGCCGAGATCACGCCCGGCGGCGAGTTGCTCATCGCCGGCACCGCGGTAGACACCACGCCCCGGCAGCAGGCCCTGCTGCTGGAGCACCGCCGACAGCTCGAGGGTCTGATCCTGGCCGGCATGGCGATCGGCGTGCAGGGCGCGGACATCGCGGGCGCTGCCCTGGATGGCATCGGCCAAGCGGTTTTCGGCGGAGAGGAAGGCCGCCGCGCCTACGAGGCGCGCATCGAGGCCGAGGCCAGCCGGATCCGGGACGAGGCCATGGAACTGTGCGCCCTGCTCCCGCCGCTCCACGAAAGCCAGCAGGCGTTGGCGGCCGCGCTGCCCGCCTTCGTCCCTTACGCGACCATGACCCTGGACGACGCCGAGGACTGTGGCGACAAGGTCCGGAGCGAAATCGCGCAAGCCATGGGCGACGGCACGTCCGCCTGACCGTCCGGGCATCCGCATCAGGATCGCTCCCACCGCCACAACCCCTCCAACCGAATGCGAGGTCCATGATGGGTCTTCCCGCCACCGCCCTTTCCCTTCCGCTGCTGGCGCTCGCACTGGTCGCGGCACCGGCTGCTCAGGCCGACGATGACCGCTCCTGCAAGCACAGTGCGCCGCAGTCGCTCGCGCTCGACATCGGCGATGCACGCAAGCTCGAATTCCACGTCGGCAACGGCCACCTCCGGCTTGATGGCAAGCCCGGACGACAGGGCAGCCTGCAGGGGCGCGCATGCGCCTCGAGCGCCGAAGAGCTTTCGCGGCTGCGGATCGAGCAGACGCGCGACGGCGACACCCTGGTCGTGCGCATGCTGCGCGAGGAGCGCAGCGGCTGGAACCTGGGCAACCGCTACGCCTGGCTGGACCTCGCGGGCAGCGTGCCCGACGGAATGCGCATCGAGGTCTCGGTGGGTTCGGGCGATGCACGCCTCCGCGGCCTGTCCGAACTCGGCCTGACGGTGGGCTCGGGTGATGCCGATGCACGCGCGATCCCTGGCCGCGTGGATGCCCGCGTCGGCTCTGGCGACATCGAGCTGGCCGACATCGGCAGCCTCGACCTCGGCTCGGTCGGTTCCGGCGATGCGACGGTGCGCGGCGTGCGTGGCGACGCGCGCGTGGGCAGCGTGGGTTCGGGCGACCTGGAACTCGAGGACGTCCAGGGCAAGGTCGACATCGGCTCGCTGGGGTCGGGCGACATCGACATCGGCCGCGTCGGAGGCAGCGTGGCGATCGGCTCCATCGGTTCGGGCGACGTCGACGTCGAAGCCGTCCGGGGCGACCTTACCGTGCGCGCCCTGGGCAGCGGTTCGGTCGACCATTCCGGCGTCAGCGGCCGCGTCGACCTGCCGCGCAAGCGCTGAGCGGCCGCGCTTCGGCTGGCCCGCTCAGGCGCCCTGGATGCCGCCGCGCGTCAGTGCCAGCGGATCCAGGAGCGCGCGCAGCTTCGCCTCAGGCATCCCGGTCGCCTCGACGGCCACCTCGAGGACCGGCCGCCCTTCGCGATAGGCCTGCTTGGCGATGGCCGCCGCGTTCTCGTAGCCGATCACCGGATTGAGCGCGGTGACCAGGATGGGATTGCGCTCGAGCGCGGCTTCGACCACATCGCGCCGCACCTCGAGCCCGTCGATCACGCGATCGGCCAGCAGCCGCGACACCGCCGACAGCAGCCCCACCGATTCCAGCAGGTTGTTGGCGATGAGTGGCAGGGTCACGTTGAGCTGAAAGTTCCCCGTCTGGCCGGCCACGGTGACCGCCACGTGGTGTCCCATGACCTGCGCGCAGGCCATGACCGTGGCCTCGGGGATGACCGGGTTGACCTTGCCCGGCATGATGGAGCTGCCCGGCTGCAGCGCCGGCAGCTCCACTTCGCCCAGCCCGGCAAGCGGCCCGGCGTTCATCCAGCGCAGGTCGTTGGCGATCTTCATCAGGGCCACGGCGAGCGCATTGAGCTGGCCGGACAGTTCCACCGCATCGTCCTGCGAAGCGATGCCCTCGAAGCGATCGGCAGCCGCGTCGAAGCGGGTGCCGGTGGCCTCGGACAGGCGCCTGGCCACCTCCTTGCCGAAGCGCGGGTCGGCATTGATGCCGGTACCGATCGCGGTGCCGCCGATCGGCAGCCGGCGCAGGCGCTTCAGCGCATCGCCCAGCCGCGCCTCGGCGGACGCCAGCTGCGACGACCAGGCCCCGAATTCCTGCGCGAAGGTCAGCGGCATGGCGTCCATCAGGTGCGTGCGCCCGGTCTTGACCACCTTGCCGAGCGCGCGGCCCTTGCGATCGATACTCCGGCGCAACCGGGCGAGCGCGGGCAGGAGTTCCTCCACGACGGCCAGCTGCGCCGACACCCGCAGGGCGGTCGGCACGACGTCGTTGGAACTCTGGCCGAGGTTCACGTGGTCATTGGGATGCACGGCGCGGCGTCCGGCCCGGGTAGCCAGGGTCGCGATCACCTCGTTGGCATTCATGTTGGACGAGGTGCCGGAGCCGGTCTGGTAGACGTCGACCGGGAAGTGGGCATCGTGTTCGCCCGCGGCCACTTCGCGCGCGGCCTTGCGGATCGACGACGCCAGCCCTTTCGGCAGCAGGCCGAAGTCGGCATTGGCCTCGGCGGCCGCGGCCTTCACCAGCCCGAGCGCACGGATGAATCCACGCGGCATGGGCCGCCCGCTGACGGGGAAGTTCTCCACCGCGCGCTGCGTCGAGGCACCCCACAGCGCATCCGCGGGCACCTGCAACTCGCCCATGCTGTCGTGTTCGATACGGAAGTCCTTGCGCGCCATGAGGTTCTCCAGTCGCCAGTGCCCGCAGGATACGCCGGCACCTGTGGACGCCACGGCTCCGGACGCGTCGGGCCGGCGCTGGTCGTGGCACGGCTGGCACCAGTGCCACGGAACGGCGGCGCGCCTGCATCCTGTGGGTCCGCGCTGCGGGAGGCCGCGACTGGGGGGAGTGCTCCGCCCGGCGTCAGACATCCATGTCCGAGCGCCGGGGCGTGGGCCATCCATGGCCCACTCTCCGTACTCCCCCCAGTCCCCACCTCCCGCGTCACCTTCTTCGGCTTCGGCACGACGAGCCGCAGTGTCGCGACTCTCCCACGAAGCCGGGGCGCTCGAACCCGCGATGCGGGGTGCTGCAAGGGGGGTATGGACAGCGCACAAGGACGTGCGCGGTAGCCGCTTCAGCCATGGATGGCTGAGGCGGCGGTCCATACCCCCCTTGCAGCGCCCCGCCTCCCGCCGAAGCCGACAACCGACCCACCAGAAGCCAACAACCAACCCGCCGGATCCGAACACCAGCCCCCCGGTTAGAATGAACGGCCACCCCGCCAGACCATCCGCCATGCCCGCCCTCGATCCCCTGCTCGCCCTGTCCCCCCTCGATGGCCGCTATGCCGGCAAGGTGGAGGCGCTGCGGCCGGTGTTCTCCGAGTTCGGCCTGATCCATGCGCGCGTGCGAGTGGAGATCGAATGGCTGCTGGCGCTCGCCGCCGAGCCCGGGATTCCCGAGCTGGCCCCGTTCGATGCGGCCGCCGCAGGGCGCCTGTGTGCCCTGGCCGATGGCTTCCGGCCGGACGATGCCGCACGCGTGAAGGAGATCGAGCGCACCACCAACCACGACGTGAAGGCGGTGGAGTACTTCATCAAGGAGCGCCTGGCCGACGATGCCGATCTCGGGCCCGCCCTGGAGTTCGTGCATTTCGCCTGCACCAGCGAGGACATCAACAACCTCGCCTACGGGCTGATGCTGGATACCGCGCGCCGCGAGGTGATGCTGCCGGCGCTGGACGGTGTGGTCGCGACGCTGCGCGACATGGCCCATGGGCTGGCCGGCCTGCCGATGCTCTCGCGGACCCATGGGCAGACGGCCTCGCCGACCACGGTCGGCAAGGAGATCGCGAACGTGGTGGCGCGCCTGGAGCGCCAGCGTGTGCAGCTGGTGGCGGTGTCGCTGACGGGCAAGGCCAATGGTGCCGTGGGCAACTACAACGCGCATGTGGCGGCCTATCCCGATGTGGACTGGCCGGCGTTTTCGCGTCGCTTCGTCGAGTCGCTGGGCCTGGACTTCAACCCCTACACCACGCAGATCGAGCCGCACGATTGCATCGCCGAGATCGCCGATGCGATGAAGCGCATCGCGACCATCTGCATCGATCTCTGCCGCGATGTCTGGGGCTATATCTCGCTGGGCTATTTCAGGCAGGCGGTGAAGGCCGGCGAGGTCGGCAGCTCGACCATGCCGCACAAGGTCAACCCGATCGACTTCGAGAACGCCGAGGGCAACTTCGGGATCGCGGTGGCGCTGTTCGAGCATTTCGCCACCAAGCTGCCGGTCAGCCGCTGGCAGCGCGACCTCACCGACTCCACCGTGCTGCGCGCGCTCGGGACCGCGTTCGGCCATGCGCTGATCGGCTTCGATGCGCTGGGCCGCGGCCTTGGCAAGCTCAGCGCCAATCCGGAGCGGCTGGCGGCCGACCTCGAAGCCTCCTGGGAGGTGCTGGCCGAAGCAGTGCAGACGGTGATGCGTCGCCACGGCCTGCCGAGTCCCTACGAGCAGCTCAAGGCGCTGACCCGCGGCCAGGGCATCAATGCCCGGTCGATGCGCGACTTCATCGCCGGACTCGATCTCCCCGACGCCGAGCGCCAGCGCCTGCTCGACCTCACCCCCGGCGGATACGTCGGCCTGGCCGAAGTCCAGGCACGCGCCATCTGACCGCCCAAGGCACAGGACCCCGACATGGCCAAGCGCACCCCCACCCTTCCCTTCGAGGTCCAGGCCACGCCGGGCCGCCCGCTGGGCATGGCCCCCCGCGCATTCCTGCGGGATTACTGGCACAAGCGGCCGCTGCTGGTCCGCGGCGCCTTCCCGGGTTACGTCTCGCCGGTCGAGCCGGAAGACCTCGCCGGGCTGGCCTGCGAGGAGGGCGTGCTTGCACGCCTGATCCAGCACGACCGCGACCACGACAACTGGACGGTGCGCAACGGGCCCTTCCCGGAAGAGCTCTTCCCCGGCCTGGGCGAGCGCGACTGGACGCTGCTGGTCCAGGACATGGACAAGTGGGACCCTGGAATCGCAGCGCTGCTGCCGGCATTCGGCTTCCTGCCGCGGTGGCGCGTGGACGACGTGATGGTGAGCTTCGCCGCCACGGGCGGATCGGTCGGCGCGCATGTCGACCATTACGACGTGTTCCTGCTGCAGGCGATGGGCCATCGCCGCTGGCAGATCGATGCCTCGGTGGCGATGGGCCGCGCCCAGCCCGCGCTCGATTTCCGCGACGACGTCGAGATCAAGCTGCTGCGTGAGTTCAACGCCACCCACGACTGGGTGCTGGAACCCGGCGACATGCTGTACCTGCCGCCGCTGGTGCCGCACCACGGCGTGGCCGAAGACCCCTGCCTCACCTTTTCGCTGGGCATGCGTGCACCTTCGGTGGCCGAGCTCATGGGCGATTACGTCGATACGCTGGCCGCCGAGGCCGACGAAGCGCTGCGCTACGCCGACCCCGGGTTGGAGGCGGCGCGTGACCCCTGGGAGATCGACGCCGCGGCGATGACGCGCGTCGTCGAAGCGCTCAATGCGGTGCGCATGGCCGATGCCGATGCGCTGGGCGACTGGTTCGGGCGCTTCATCACCCTCTACCGTGCAGCCGCCGGCCCCGGTGGCGGCATGGACGGGGGCGAAGACACGCCGCCGGATGCCGACCACCTGGCCGGGGCACTCGACGACGGCCTGGTGCTCGCGCGCGATCCCTGGACCCGGGTTGCCTGGCGACGCGCGGCGAAGGGCGCGAGCCTGTACGTCTCGGGCCGGTCCTGGCGCCTGCCGGTGGCCGATGCGAAGCGCCTGGCGGCAGCCTCGCAACTGGACGCAGCCGCCTGGCACAGCCTGTCGGCGGCCGGCCGCGATTGCGTGGCGGACCTGGTCGCCGCGGGCCACTACCGGCTCGAGGACGACGCCGACGACGACGGGCACGACCACCAGGAGCACTGAAATGGCACAGAGGCCGCCCTTCCACATCCAGTCCTCGGACTACGAACAGGGGCTGCCGGACCTGCGCCGGGTGCGCGAGACCGTGTTCGTGGAGGAGCAGGGCGTGCCACTTGCCCTGGAGTGCGACGAGCTCGATCCCGACTGCCACCACGTGATCGCCCGCGATGCCGACGGTCGGGCGATCGGAACCGCCCGCCTCACGCCGATGCGCACCATCGGCCGCATGGCCGTGCTGCCCGAATGGCGCGGCCGCGGCGTGGGCGAGGCCCTGCTGGCCGCCCTGCTCGACCGGGCACGCGACCTGGGCTGGCGCGAGGTTTCCCTGCATGCCCAGGCCCCGGCCATCGGCTTCTACGCCCGCGCCGGCTTCCTGCCGATCGGCGAGCGCTTCGACGAGGCGGGTATCGAGCACCAGGGCATGCGGTTGCTGCTCGATGCGCTGAACGTGGTGGATTCGCGCGAGGCCGCGATCGCGGCGACCCTCGGCGTGGTCACCGGTGCGCGCAGGCGACTGGACATCTATACCCGCGAACTCGACCCGGGCCTGCTCGACCGGGCCGACGTGGTCGATGCCGTGCGCCACCTGGCCACGCGCGGGCAGTGCACGATCCGCATCCTGCTCCAGGACGCGGCCACGCCGCAACGCTCCCTGGCGCCGCTGATCGCCCTCGGCCAGCGGCTTTCCAGCGCCATCGCGTTCCGTGCCGTCGAGGAACAGGTCGACCGCCCCTATCCGTCGGCGTTCGTGATCAATGATGGAGGCGGCCACTACTTCCGCCCGCTGGGCAACCGCTGGGAAGGCGAAACGCGGCTCGATGGTCCCGGACGCGCCCGCCACCTGCGCGGCGTCTTCGAGCCGTTCTGGGAACGCGCACGCGTCTGCAGCGAATACCGCGCGCTCGGAATCTGAACCTGCGCCGGCCAGGCGGCGCGGAACCGGCATCGCGGGCCGGCAACGGTGCGTTTCCCTTGGCCGAATCAGCGCTTCATGTGCGTCGTCGGGGCTATAATTGCCCGGATTCATCGCCTGAACAGGCAACCGCCATTGCCCACGCGCGGCAATGCCCCCTCCCCCTCTTCCTGAGCTTTCCAACGCCATCGTGGCCAATCTATTGAAGCAGTTTGCGCAGTCCTCCGAGCTTGGCGCCAATGCCGCCTTCATCGAGGACCTGTACGAGCAGTATCTCGTGGACCCCGACAGCGTCGGTGACAAGTGGAAGGCCTGGTTCGACGGCTTCAAGGGCCGCGAAGCAGGCGACGTTCCGCATTCCGTGGTCATGGACGCGGTGGCCCGCGCCGGTCGCGAGGCCAAGGCCGGCCTGGTGGCGTCCGGCGGCGGCGGCGGCGACGTCGAGGCCCAGCGCAAGCAGGGCTCGGTCCTCAAGCTGATCACCGCCTACCGCTCGCGCGGCCACCTGCAGGCGGACACCGATCCGCTGGGCATGGCCGAGAAGATCGACGCGCCCGACCTCGACCTGCCCTTCCACGGCCTGTCCGACGCCGACCTCGACACCGAGTTCGCCACCGGCCCGGCCGGCGGCACCAGCACCTTCGGCGGCGCTCCGCGCATGCGCCTGCGCGACCTGCTCGCGCTGCTGCGCGCGACCTATGCCGGTCCGATCGGTGCGGAGTTCATGCATATCCCGGAGGCCGCGCAGCGCCGCTGGATGTACGAGCGCATGGAGCAGGCCGGCGGGCGCTACAGCCTGACCGCCGACGAGCAGCGCCGCATCCTGGAGCGCCTGACCGCGGCCGAAGGCCTCGAGCGCTACCTGCACACCAAGTACGTCGGCCAGAAGCGCTTCTCGCTGGAAGGCGGTGATTCGCTCATCCCGCTGCTCGACACCGTCATCCGCAGCGCGGGCAAGGACGGCGTCAAGGACATCGTGATCGGCATGGCCCACCGCGGCCGCCTCAACGTGCTGGTCAATACGCTGGGCAAGAACCCGCGCCGGCTGTTCGACGAGTTCGAGGGCAAGTTCGAGCACAACGAGCTGGCACTGGCCGGCGACGTCAAGTACCACATGGGCTTCTCCGCCGACGTCGCCACCGAGGGCGGCCCGGTGCACCTGGCACTAGCCTTCAACCCCTCGCACCTCGAGATCGTCGATCCGGTGGTCGCAGGCTCCGTCCGCTCGCGCCAGGAGCGTCGTGGCGATGCCGACCGCCGCCAGGTCATGCCGATCCTGATCCACGGCGATGCCGCGTTCGCCGGCCAGGGCGTGGTGATGGAGCTGTTCCAGATGTCGCAGGCGCGCGGCTTCGCCGTCGGCGGCACCGTGCACGTGGTGGTCAACAACCAGGTGGGCTTCACCACCAGTGCGCGCGAGGATGCGCGATCCACGCTGTACTGCACCGATGTCGCCAAGATGATCGGCGCCCCGGTGCTGCACGTGAACGCGGACAACCCGGAGGCGGTCGCCTTCGCCGCGCGCCTGGCCTACGAGTTCCGCCAGGAATTCCGCAAGGACGTGGTGATCGACCTGGTCTGCTACCGCCGCCACGGCCACAACGAGGCCGACGAACCGGCGATCACCCAGCCGGTGATGTACCAGGTCATCCGCAAGCACAGGACCACGCGCGAGCTCTATGCCGCGCAGCTGGAGTCGGCGGGCGTGCTGCCTGCCGATGCCGGCCAGGCGCTGGTGGACGGCTTCCGCACCAAGCTCGACTCCGGCGAGGTCACCACCGAGCTTGCCGAGGTCGGCAAGACGCCGCCGGAAAGCCGCCTGTTCGTCGACTGGGGCAAGCTGGTCGCCGGCCGCCTCGGCGACGGCTGCAGCACCGGTGTCGATTCCGCGCGCCTGAAGGCGCTTGCCGCCGCCATCACCACCATCCCGCCCGAGGTGCAGCTGCACTCGCGCGTGGCCAAGGTCTACGAGGACCGGAAGAAGATGGCGGCCGGCGAGGTCCAGGCCGACTGGGGCTTTGCCGAGAACCTGGCCTACGCGACGCTGCTCGACGAGGGCTTCGGCCTGCGCCTGGTCGGCCAGGACGTGGGCCGCGGCACCTTCAGCCACCGCCACGCCATCCTGCACGACCAGAAGACCGACACCTACCACCTGCCGCTGCGGCAGCTGGTGGATTCGCCGGAGCGGGCCACCGTCATCGACTCGCTGCTGAGCGAGGAAGCGGTGATGGCCTACGAATACGGCTACTCCACCACCGATCCGAACACGCTGTGCATCTGGGAAGGCCAGTTCGGCGACTTCGCCAATGGCGCCCAGGTCGTCATCGACCAGTTCATCGCCTCGGGCGAGGCCAAGTGGGGCCGCATCAGCGGGCTCACCCTGCTGCTCCCGCACGGCTACGAAGGCCAGGGCCCCGAGCACAGCTCGGCGCGCCTCGAGCGCTTCCTGCAGCTGTGCGCGCTGGAGAACATGCTGGTGTGCGTGCCGACTACGCCGGCGCAGGCGTACCACATGATCCGCCGCCAGATGCGCATGACGACGCGCAAGCCGCTGGTGGTGATGACGCCGAAGTCGCTGCTGCGCCACAAGCTCGCGGTCTCCACGCTCGACGAGCTGGCCAATGGCGAGTTCCAGCACCTGATCGGCGACGCCAATGCCGATGCCAAGAAGGTCAAGCGCGTGGTGTTGTGCTCGGGCAAGGTCTACTACGACCTGCTGGAAGACCAGGCCAAGCGTGGCCAGGACGACGTGGCGATCATCCGCGTGGAGCAGCTGTATCCGTTCCCGCGTGCGCTGCTGGCTGCCGAACTGAAGAAGTACGGCAAGGCCACCGACGTGGTGTGGACGCAGGAAGAACCGCAGAATCAGGGCGCGTGGTACCAGATCCGCCACCACCTGCAGTTCTGCCTGGCCGATGGCCAGAACCTGCACTACGCCGGTCGCGCACGTTCGGCCTCGCCGGCTGCCGGTCACATGGCTGACCACGTCCGCGAGCAGCAGCAGCTGATCGCCGACGCACTGGTCAACCCGTTCAACGACACGTTCGCTGAATAATCCTCCCCCTATTTAGAAGACAAACCAGGAAGCTCCCGCAATGGCCACCGAAGTCAAAGCCCCGGTACTGCCCGAATCCGTCGCCGACGGCACCATCGCCACCTGGCACAAGAAGGTGGGCGACGCCGTCAAGCGCGACGAAAACCTGCTTGACCTGGAAACCGACAAGGTCGTGCTGGAAGTGCCGTCGCCGGTTGACGGCGTGCTGAAGGAAATCAAGTTCAAGGAAGGCGATACCGTGACCTCCAGCCAG
>DATBUS010000016.1:0-18397 GCA_036515815.1 Luteimonas sp. | reverse complement strand
GCAGGCCGATCCCGAGCGCGAAGACCGCGGCCAGCCCGCCAGCGAGCCACCAGCCGCCGCGGCCCGCCGGCGACCGCCCTGGCGCGACGCCGGCGTTCGCCCGCCGCACCTGCAACGCGTAAAGCGTGCGCGATGGCACCTGCTCCACCGCCCGCGCATGCAGCGCGCGCATCCTGCGGTCGAATTCGTCGTGGTGCGTGTGGTTCATCGGAAATCCTCCAGTCGCTTCTGCAGCGCGTCGCGCGCGCGCGACAGGTGTGTCTTGACCGAACCTTCGCTGCAGCCCATGACGCGCGCGGTCGTCGCCACGTCGAGCTCTTCCAGTACGCGCAGGGTGAACGCCTCGCGCTGGCGCCGCGGCAGCCCCCGCAGCGCGCCGACCAGGCGGCCCCAGGCTTCCCGGCTGTCGTGGGCCCGGGAGGGGTCGGGTTCGTCGCCGGCCCACTCCACGCCCGCGTCCTGGCGTTCATCGGCGGACGTCATCCAGCCCAGCCGCAGGGTCCGTCGGCGCTGGGCGTCGACGATGCGGCTGCGCAGGATCGTCCAGAACAGCGGCGTCCACTCCTCCGCTGGCCGGTCGCGGTAGCCCAGCATCTTCACCATCGCGTCCTGCACGGCGTCGAGCGCGTCCTCGCGATGGCGCAGCCCGGCCTCCGCGAAGCGGAACGCGCGCGCGGCGATGCCGTCGAGGAAGCCCTCCAGCGTGGCCACGGCGGGCGCCGTGGTGGGCGTGGCGCTGGTCCGGGCGGCGGCATCTGCTGGCATCGCGTCCAGCATAGCCATCCCGGGTCCGCCCTGATGTGGGTGCAGGCTGCCGTCCATCCGCACGCGTCCATTGGAAGCGGGAGGTCAACGCACGCGAACGCGGATGGTTGACAGCGGCCGTGGCGACGGCGGCGCGGGCGGTTATGATCGGGCCGGGCAGCCCGGGGAGAGTGCGTGTGGCCGATGGATTCGTTGCGCTGTACATCTTCATGCTGGCGGCGATCGCCGGCCACGTGATCATCTCGCGGGTGCCGGTGATCCTGCACACGCCGCTGATGTCGGGTTCGAACTTCATCCACGGGATCGTCCTGATCGGGGCGATGGTGGTGCTCGGCCACGCCGATACCACGCTCGAGAAGGCGATCGGCTTCGTGGCCGTGCTCATGGGCGCCGGCAATGCCGCCGGGGGCTACGTGGTGACCGAGCGCATGCTCGAGATGTTCAAGCCCAGCGACCGCGCCGGGCGCGGCAAGGATGCCGGCAAGGGCGGTGGCGCATGAGCGGCGAGGCCATCCTCCTGCTGGTGATCAAGGCCAGCTACCTGGTCGCGGCCACCCTGTTCCTGCTCGGCCTGCAGCGCATGGCGTCGCCGCGCACCGCGCGCAGCGGCATCCAGTGGGCCGGCGTCGGCATGGTGCTTGCCACGGTCGTCACCTTCTTCGTCCCGGGCCTGCAGAACATCGCGCTGATGCTGGTGGCCGTGGCCCTGGGCACGGTGATGGCCTGGGTGTCGGGCAAGCGCGTCGCGATCACCGACATGCCGCAGATGGTGGCGCTGTACAACGGCCTTGGCGGAGGCTCGGCGGCGGCGATCGGCGCCGTCGAGCTGCTGCGCTGGGCCGCGGCCGGGCAGGCCCCCGGCGTGGTCGTGCCGGTGCTGGCGTTGCTGGGCGCGCTGATCGGCTCGGTGGCGCTGTCGGGTTCGATCATCGCCTGGGCCAAGCTCGATGGGCGCATGGACAAGCGCTACAGCTTCCCGGGGATGCAGCTGTTCAATGCCGCGGTGTTCCTGCTGGCGCTGGTGCTGGGCGCGCTGCTGCTGCGCTCGCTCGAGGTCCCGCTGGTGGTCGCCTTCTTCGTCGCGGCCCTGGCGCTGGGCGTGCTGATGACGCTGCCCATCGGCGGTGCGGACATGCCCGTGGTGATCTCGCTGTACAACGCGCTGACCGGGCTGGCCGTGGCGTTCGAGGGCTATGTGCTCGGCAACGAGGCGCTGATCATCGCCGGCACGATGGTGGGCGCGGCCGGCATGCTGCTGACGCGGCTCATGGCCAAGGCGATGAACCGCTCGATCGGCAGCGTGCTGTTCTCGAGCTTCGGCGCCAGCGGCGAAGCCGCCGAGATCACCGGCAGCCAGAAGCCGATCGACGCCGCCGACGTGGCGGCGATGATGGCCTACGCCGAGCGCGTGGTGATCGTGCCCGGCTACGGAATGGCCGTGGCCCAGGCCCAGCACAAGATCTGGGAGCTCAGCCAGCGCCTGATCGAGCGCGGGGTGAAGGTGCGCTTCGCCATCCACCCGGTGGCCGGACGCATGCCCGGGCACATGAACGTGCTGCTGGCGGAAGCGGGGGTGCCCTACGACCTGATCGTGGACATGGATGACATCAATCCCGAGTTCCGCAATACCGATGTCAGCCTGGTGATCGGCGCCAACGACGTGGTCAATCCGGTGGCGAAGACCGATCCGGCCAGCCCGATCTACGGGATGCCGATCCTGGACGTGGTGGAGTCGAAGAACACCATCGTGATCAAGCGCGGCAAGGGCCGGGGCTTCGCCGGCATCGAGAACGCGCTCTTCTACGCCGACAACACCCGCATGCTCTATGGCGACGGCGCGGAGATGGCGAATGCGCTGGTGAGCGAGCTCAAGGCGCTCGACGGCGGGCACTGACCGCGTCCCGGCGCCTTCGCGGCCGCGCGCCCCCGGCGAAGGCGCTCAGCGCCCCAGGGCGGCGGCCACGACCACGCCAGCCGCCAGCCAGGCCAGGTCGACCGCATCGTTGGCCATGCGCAGCAGCAGCCAGCCGTGTTCGGCGCCCAGGCGGAGCATCGAGTTCCAGGGTGGCAGGCCGAGCATGCGTCCCACCTGGTCGGCGGCGATGCCCCAGTTGGCGAGCGCGATCGCGAGCAGGGTCGCCAGTACCGCCCATGCCGCGCGCGCGGCACCCGGCCGGAAACCGCCCATGCGCAGCAGCAGGACCGCATCGACGCCCGCGACTACCGCCATCCAGCTCGACTGGCGATCCACCAGCTGGACGACCAGGATCCATGCCGCGGCGATGCCGATGCTTCCGGCAAGCGCCAGTGCCAGCGCCGAGGTGGGCCGGGAGCGGGATGGGGGCATGGAACGCAGCACCGTTCGGGGCGGTACAGGATAGCGCCCCGGCGGACGGTAGAATGGCGGATCGATCCACGGTGCCGAAATCCGCATGTATTCCCGCAACAGCGAACCCGTACGCCTCGAGCGCGACTGCGCCGCCGTGCTCGTCCCGCAGGGCGACGAGGTGACGCTGCCTGCCGGAAGCGTCGGCTACATCACCCAGGCGCTGGGTGGAAGCTTCACTGTCTTCGTCGAAGGCAATCTCTTCCGCATTGCCGGCCGCGATGCCGACGCGATCGGCAAGGAGCCGCCGGAGCCGCTCGAGTTGCCGGAAGGTGCCGATGATGCGGCCGTGGAGCGCCTGGTGTGGAGCCAGATGCGCACCTGCTTCGACCCGGAGATTCCGATCAACATCGTCGATCTGGGCCTGGTCTACGAGGCCACCGTGCGCCATCGTGACGACGGCCAGCGCCTGGTCGAGGTGCGGATGACGCTGACCGCGCCCGGCTGCGGCATGGGCGACATCCTGGTCGATGACGTGCGCACGAAGCTGGAGATGATCCCCACCGTCGCCGAGGCCGACGTCGAGCTGGTGTTCGACCCGCCGTGGACGCGCAACATGATGTCCGAGGCGGCCCGCCTCGAGACCGGGATGTTCTAGCGCGGGGCCGCGCAAGAGCTCTTTTCCCTGTTTTCGGGACAGAGTTTCGGATCTGTGACTGGCAGCACCTTCCGTGCTGCCAAATGAAACCCGTTTTCACTTGCATGGCTGCGAAGGTGTCGCATAGCGTCACTTTGCGGACGTGTTGTGTCAGTCCGCGGTTCCGGCGGGTTGCCACGGACGGGGAGGGGTTCCCGGAGCGGCGCGCGTCGGCCTGCCGCCCCCGCGGCCTCCTCCGATCCGGGAAACATCACATGACCGACGCAAAGCTCCGCCGTGCGCGCATCCACGCGCTGGCGCTCGCCACCACCGTAGCCCTGTCGTCCCTGGCCGCCGCCCCCGTCCTGGCGGCCGAGCGCTTCGACCTCAGCGGTCTCCAGGCCTCCGACCAGCACGACCGCTTCATCGTGAAGTACGTCGACGGCAGCCCTGAGCAGGCCAATGCCAAGGAGCGCGATGCCGCGCTGCGCGCCGCCGCTGGCGCGGTGCCCGCCGGGGTGCGTGCAGCCCCGCTGGCGCTGCGCCACGAGCGCCGCATGGCGGTGGGTGCCGAGGTGATCACCACCAGCCGCAAGCTCGACCGGGTCGAGGCCGAAAGCCTGATGCGCCAGATCGCGGCCAATCCGAACGTCGAATACGTCGAGGTGGACAAGCTCAACAAGCTGGTCATGACGCCCAACGACACCATGTTCTCCCAGCAATGGGGCTACGGCACCGGCGCTGGTGGCATCCGTGCCACCGAGGCCTGGGACACCACCAGCGGCGCGGGCACCGTGGTCGCGGTGCTCGATACCGGTATCGCCAGCCACAGCGACCTCAATGCCAACATCCTGCCCGGCTACGACTTCATCGCCGACACCTCGGTGGCCGGCGACGGCAATGGCCGTGATCCCGACGCAAGCGATCCCGGCGATTATTACGGGGGCTACGCCTCGAGCTGGCACGGCACCCATGTCGCCGGCACCGTGGCCGCGGTGACCAACAACGGCAAGGGCGTGGCGGGCACGGCCTATGGCGCGAAGGTCGTGCCGGTACGCGTGCTCGGCCGCGGTGGTGGCTACGACTCGGACATCGCCGACGCCGTGGTCTGGGCGTCGGGCGGCAGCGTCAGCGGCGTGCCGGCCAACGCGAACCCGGCCGAGGCGATCAACCTCAGCCTGGGTGGGTCCGGCAGTTGTGGCAGCGCGATGCAGAGTGCGATCAATGGGGCGGTCGGCCGCGGCTCGACGATCGTCATCGCGGCGGGCAACAGCAACGCCAACACCTCGGGCTTTTCGCCGGCCAACTGCAACAACGTGATCGCGGTGGGCTCGATCACCAGCACGGGTGCGCGCTCGAGTTTCTCCAACTATGGCGCGATCGTCGACATCGCGGCGCCCGGTTCCAACATCCAGTCCACGCTCAACAGCGGGCAGCAGGGCCCGGGTGCGGAGAGCTATGCCAGCTACAGCGGCACCTCGATGGCGGCGCCGCACGTGGCCGGCGTCGTTGCCCTGATCCAGTCGGTCTCCAATCCGGCCAGGACCCCTGCCCAAGTGGAGGCGCTGATCAAGAGCACGGCGCGCGCGTTCCCGTCCACGCCTTCGCAGCCGATCGGTGCGGGTATCGTCAATGCCAAGGCGGCGGTGGATGCGGCCGCGGGTGGCGGCGGTGGCAACCCCAACCCGGATCCGGGTGGAAGCGTGCTGCAGAACGGCACGCCGGTCAGCGTGTCCGGGGCGTCGGGCAGCACGCAGTACTGGACGGTGAGCGTTCCCGCCGGCGCGACCAATCTCAATATCGCCACCGCAGGCGGGAGCGGCGACCTCGACATGTATGTGCGCTTCGGCTCGCAGCCCACCACGTCGACCTATGACTGCCGGCCCTACCGTTCGGGCAACGCGGAGAGCTGCAGCTTCGCCGCGCCCCAGGCGGGTACCTACCACGTGATGCTGCGCGGCTATTCCGCGTTCTCGGGCGCGACGCTGACGGCGAGCTATGCGACCGGCGGCGGTGGTGGTGGTAACCAGCTGCAGAACGGGGTGCCGGTGACCGGCCTGTCCGGTGCGGCATCCAGCGAGCGCCGCTACACCATCCAGGTGCCCGCGGGGCGCAGCCAGCTCCGGGTGCAGATGTCGGGTGGCACCGGTGATGCCGATCTCTACCTGCGCCAGGGATCGGCGCCCACCACCACCAGCTACACCTGTCGTCCCTACCAGGGCGGCAACAACGAGACCTGCACGATCAACAGTCCGGCGGCCGGGACCTGGCATGTCATGGTTCGCGGCTACAACACGTATTCCGGCGTGAGCCTGGTCGGCAGTTACTGATCCCCCGCGGGTGTGGCACGGCGGGCCGGGTAACCGGCCCGTTTTTTTGCAGGGAGGCTTGACCGCCTTGTCTGGGGGAGGCGCGTGCGGGAGTGCGGGGCGGGCGGACTGATACGGTCATGGCCACTGCAGGCGGAGTTGGCTAGGGGAAGGGCAAGGGCGGCTTCGCCGCGAGTGCGCGCTGGCCCGGCCCGTACCCAGGGGGTGTGCTACGCCGTCCTGTCCGCGTCCTGCTCCCAAGGCCGGGCGCCGGCCATCCATGGCCGGCTCTCCGCACACCCCCTGGGCACGGGCCGGGCCCCCCGGAGGTCTTCGGCGTCGGGCGCGAAGAGCAATGGCAACGGCAACAGCAACGGCAACAGCCGTCCCCACCGCGACCGCCACCGCCACCGCCGCCGCCACCGCGGGCGCAGCCAGGCCAGGGCGACGTGCCGATCGCCTCGCAAGCGCCCGGCGGCCAGAACTCCAGCGGAGCCGTCCGCGCGCCCGCCCCGGCCCAGGAAGGGAGCGAGCGGGCTTTCGACGCTGACCGGGCTCCCGCCACCTCGGCCGTGCAATCATCGGGACGGGGTTTCCATGGAGAGAACGGGATGCGGATCCGACTTCTGGCGGCGCGGCTGCTCGCCGCGTGCGCGCTGCTGGCACCGACGACGCTGCTGGCGCACGACCACGATCACGATCATGGCCACGGCGTCGCGGCGCTCGATCCGATGGCGGAGGTGTACGTGGTTGCCGAGCGCGGCACCTTCCAGGCGGCGTTGCGGGACTTCAGCGGACGCGTGCTGGCCAGGCGCGATGCCCAGGGCCGGCAGCTGGTGCTGGCGACGCTGCGCGAACACCAGCTGGAGGACCTCACGCGGCACGTGCACGAGGTCGAGCGGCGATGCGGTGGCTACTTCGCGTTCGCCAGCCGTGGCGAGGCCGAGAGCTTCGTTGCGTCCGATACCGGGCTGCGTGGGCTGCGGGCGTCGCTGCCGGCGTACACCATCAGCCAGCAGCGGCTGGTCGAACCCTGGCTGTCGCAGGTGTCCGAGCCCGCCATCCGCGCGACGATCCACCATCTGTCGACCGCCTGGCCGAATCGTTACTATGCCAGCAGCCATGGCCACGCGGCGCCGATCTGGATTCGCGACCACTGGCTGTCGCTTGCGGCCGGCCGCGCGGACGTCAGCGCGGAGCTCTTCAGCGCCTGCGGCAACTGCGGCGGCCAACCCTCGGTGATCCTCACCATCCAGGGCACCGACCTCGCGGACGAGATCGTCGTCCTCGGCGGCCACCTCGACTCCATTTCCTACGCCGGTAGCGGCAACAACATGGATGCACCCGGCGCCGACGACGACGCGTCGGGCATCGCCACGCTGACCGAAGTGCTGCGCATCGCGATGGCCGAGGGCTACCGGCCGCGGCGCACGGTCATGTTCATGGGCTACGCCGCCGAAGAGGTGGGTCTGCGCGGGTCGCGCGCGATCGCACAGCGGTTCGCGGCCGAGGGGCGCAACGTGGTCGGGGTGCTGCAGATGGACATGACCAACTACAGGGCGCCCGGCTCGACCACCGATATCCGGGTGATGACCGACAACTCGCATCCGCAACTGGTGCAGTTCCTGCGCGAGTTGTTCGATGCCTATCTGGCGCCGCTCGGCTATACGCGCGGCGAGACGTCGTGCGGGTATGCCTGCTCCGACCACGCGTCCTGGACATCGGCCGGCTTCCCTGCCGCGATGTACGACGAGGGGCCGATCTTTCCGCTGTTGCACACCCCCGACGACACCCTGGAGCGCCTGGGCGGTACGGCGGAGCACGCGACCATCATCGCGCGACTTGGGCTGGCGTTCATGGGCGAGCTCGGCATGGAGGCATCGCGGTCGCGCATGAAGACGCCGGTCGTGCAGCCACCGTCGGGCGGCGATTCGCGGATGCGGCGGCCGCCCGTCCCGGTGGTGCCCCCCGTGCCCTGAACGCGGCTGTGCAGCGGCGGCCGACACCGGCCGCCGGCGTGTCAGGCCGGTTCGAAGCGGTTCGCGGCCACGTTCTTGCGCACCTTCAGCGGGTCCCAGATGCGGCCGTTCATGGCGATGTACACGCCGGCCGGGAGCGACTGGACAGCGCCGACGGCGGTACCGATGTTGAATTCAGCGTCCGAGCCGCGGAAGCGCGCTGGATTGAGGGCGCCGGTCAGCACGATGGTCCGGTCGGCAAGCGAAGCCAGCGCACGCGCGGTCTCGACCATGGTGTCGGTGCCGTGGGTCACCAGCACGTGGCGCGCCGGCTGCGCGGCGATGGTGGCGCGGATCAGTTCGCGGTCGCCGTCGTCGATGTGCAGTGAATCCTTGCGGATGATCGGGATCACGCGGAAGCGGAACGCGACGCCCAGCTCCTCGAGGATCCGGCCGATCTGCGGCTCGCCCACCTGGAAGTCCGACTTGTCGTCGAAATAGACCTTGTCGATCGTGCCGCCAGTGGTGACGACCAGCAGTTCTTGCATCGGGCAATCCTCGGTTGCAGCAGCCAGGGCCCGCGTCATGCGCGGGTCGGGTGCGCATTCTAGTCGTTCGCGGCCCCGCGCCCGCGCCGGGTGCCGCGCGCGCCGCGCGCCTGCAGTGCCGGCCAACTCACCGCGAACACGACGCCAAGCGCCAGCAGCACTTCAGCCAGTGCATAGCCGCGGTCCGCGGGACTCGACCAGGCCAGCATCACCCCGTGGCAGAACCAGCCCAGAGCAAGCACCGACGACCAGAACGGCGCGGTGCGACGTCCCATGGCCACGCCGAGCGCCAGCAGCGCCGGCGGCAGGACGAACACCGCCAGCGCCTGCAGCAGGCGCGCATCATCCGCGAACCAGGCCGTAAAGACCGCTGCCAGCGCAAGCAGCAGGACCACCAGCAGCTTGCGCGTTGCCGGGCGCGCCGCGCCCATCAGCCCAGCCTCGCGGCGAGGGTCGCGATCCGCCGGCCAAGCGCGCGCGCCAGGCGTGCCTCCTCGTCGCTGGGCGTGGGGTCGTTGTCGCCGCCGGCCACATGGCTCGCGCCGTAGGGCGTGCCACCGCTGCGCGTGCCCGACAGTCCCGGCTCGGTGAACGGAATGCCGGCGATCACGCAGCCGTGGTGCAGCAGCGGCAGCATCATCGTGAGGAGCGTCGACTCCTGGCCGCCGTGCAGGGTGGCGGTGGAGGTGAACACCGCCGCCGGCTTGCCGACCAGGGTGCCGCTGGCCCATTCGCTGCCGAGCCCGTCGAGGAAGTGCTTCATCGGTGCGGCCATGTTGCCGAAGCGGGTCGGGCTGCCGACCAGCAGTCCCGCGCACTCGGCCAGGTCGCGGGGCTCGACATATGGGGCGCCCTCCGTGGGCACCGGCGGCTGCGTCACCACCGTCACCGGCGCCACGGGCGGTACCGTGCGCAGGCGCGCGGCCATGCCCTCCACCTCGCCGACACCGCGCGCGATCTGGCGCGCGAGCGCGGCCACCGAGCCGCCGCGGCTGTAGTACAGGACCAGGATCTCGGGCATGGCGTCTCCTCCGGGGGCCGGGAAGCATAGCGGGAGCGGGTCGCACGCGTCCGCGGCCAGGCCGGCGTGATCGGTTAACCTCGCCACGATGGAGCCGCAGGACACGCGCACCCGCTGGATCGACCGCCTGCGCGATCGCGCGCGCGCGATGTCGTTCGCGCGCTTCCTGTGGCGCCGCTTCCTCGACGACCGCCTGTTCGAGGCGGCTGGTGCGCTGTCGTTCACGACCACCTTCGCCCTGGTGCCGCTGTCGATGGTGGTCTTCGGCGTGCTGTCGGCCTTCCCTGTGTTCGAGGAGTGGCGCGACGTGCTGAGCGAATTCGTGTTCGCGAACTTCGTGCCCAGCTCCGCGCAGGGCATCCGCGACTGGCTGATGTCGTTCTCCGAGAACACCGGCAAGCTCACCGCGGTCGGCGTGATCGCCCTGGTGGTATCGGTGCTGGTGACCCTGGTCGGGATCGAGGCCGCGTTCAACCGGATCTGGCGCGTGCATACGGCGCGGCCGCGGCTGTCGCGCTTCCTGGTGTACTGGACCGTGCTGACGCTGGGCGCGCTGGTGGCGGCGGCGAGCCTGTCGGTGCTCGGCCGGCTGTTCGCGCTGGACGTGTTCCGCAGCGGCGCGGGGCAGTGGCTGCAGGGCGCGATGCTGGACGCCGCGCCGGTGGTGATCGAGCTGCTGGCCTTCGCGACGATCTATCGCGTGGTGCCGCATCGCACGGTGCAATGGCGGCATGCCTTTGCCGGCGCGCTGGTGGCCGTGGTGCTGCTCGAGATCGGCCGCGCCCTCATCGGCGTCTACCTGGGCAGCTTCAATGCCTACCAGAACATCTACGGCGCGGTCGCCTTCGTGCCCATCTTCCTGCTGTGGCTGTACTTCGGCTGGGCAAGCGTATTGCTCGGCGCTTCCTTCGCGTCCTCGGTCTCGGCCTTCCGCTACCAGCCGGCGCACCTCCGCCTGCCCCAGGGCTACGAGATCTACGCGATGCTGCGCCTGCTCGACCGCTTCCGCGAGGCGCGCGCCAGCGGGCGCGGCCTGCACAGCGAGGAGATCCTCGTGGCCGAGCCGGTGCTGACCGACGCCCTGGTCCAGGACACGCTGGCCGACCTGGCCTCGATCAACGTGGTCCAGCGCGCCGAGTCGGGCGAATGGCTGCTGGCCCGCGACCTCGACGCGCTGACCCTGGCCGAACTCTACGAGGCCGGGCAGCTGCGGATCCCGATCGCCGAGGCCCACCTGCCGGGCGCCGACGACGCCCGCGGTGCCGCGGTCATCGCCACCATCGATGCGCTGCGCCTGCCGCTGCGCGACCTGCTGCGTCGCCGCGTCGGCGACTGCCTCGCCCAGGAAAGGACCTGAGACCATGCCATTGCGCCACGCACTCGCCATCTGCCTTGCCCTGCTGCTCGCCGCGGCCTGCCAGCGTGAACAGGGTGAAGCGCCTGACGCCGGCCAGGGTGGCGACGGAGGGGCCAGCGGACACCCGGGCGATCCGCCGCAGCCGGCCGGAACCCCCGCGGACGCGGCCCCGGGGGAGGGCGCCTCCTCGCAGGGCGCCGCGTCTCCCGGCCTGGTCGTGACCACGCTCGATGGCGAACGCTATGACCTCGCGGAGCGCCGCGGCCGCTGGGTGGTGGTCAACTTCTGGGCCACCTGGTGCGCCCCCTGCATCAAGGAGATGCCCGAGCTCTCGGCGCTGGATGCCATGCGCGAGCACGTGGAAGTGATCGGCCTGGCCTACGAGGACACCGATGCGGACACGTTGCGCGCCTTCCTCGCCGGGCGTCCGGTGGTCTATCCGATCGCGATCATCGGCACCTATGACCCACCCGCCGACTTCCCGACGCCCCGTGGGCTGCCGCTGACCGTGCTGGTCGGCCCGGACGGGCGCCGGGTGAAGAACTTCCTCGGACCGGTGACCGCGCTCGAGATCGAGCAGGCCATCGAGGCCGCCGGCGGACCGGCTCCGGGCGAGGGTGCGGGCGCTCCGGCCTAGTCGCTGCGGTCGCGGTCGCCGTAGGGCCGGATCGGCTGCAGCACGCCGAACCGCTCTTTCGAGGGCGGACCCGGGAGCGGTGCGAACACCGGCCGCTGCTGCGGCACGCCCACATCGGGCAGCCGGTCGAGCAGGTTGCGGATCAGCGCCAGCCGCCCGGACTTCTGGTGGTTGAAGTCGACCAGGGTCCAGGGCGCGTGCGCGGTATGCGTCGCCGCCAGCATCTCCTCGCGTGCCTGCGTGTAGTCGTCGTAGCGCAGTCGAGCCTCGACGTCGATCGGCGACAGCTTCCAGGCCTTGAGCGGGTCCTCCAGCCGCTCGGCGAAGCGCTCCTCCTGCTGCGCCTGGTCGCAGCACAGCCAGTACTTGAACAGCCGGATGCCATCGTCGACCAGGAGCTGCTCGAACAGCGGTGCCTGCGCGAGGAAGGCGTCGACCTCGGCCTGCGTGGCGAAACCCATCACCTTCTCGACGCCGGCGCGGTTGTACCAGCTGCGGTCGAACAGCACGATCTCGCCCGCGGCAGGCAGGTGCTGGACGTAACGCTGGAAATACCACTCGCCCTGTTCGCGCGGGCCCGGCTTCGGCAGGGCCACCACGCGGAACTGGCGGGTGTCGAGGTGCTCGGTGATGGCCCTGATCGCGCCGCCCTTGCCGGCGGTGTCGCGGCCCTCCATCACGATCGCGATGCGCTGGCCGCAATGCCGGGCCCAGCGCGCCATCGCCACGAGCTCGTGCTGCATGGCCCGCAGTTCGGCCTCGTATTCGGCACCCTTGTATGTCTTCATCCGTGTGCTCCTGCCTTGGGTCGGGGTGCACGCGGCCGGAGTCAGGCCCGATGCAGCCGGATCGGTGCCGGGGGCTGGCCGGCGCGATGCCGCTCGGCCATCGTCCGGGCCATCGCGGCGAAGTCGCGGGCGAACGCCGGCATGTCGAACAGGCCCGAGCCTGCCCGAAGACCGGCGAGCCGCGCGCGAAGGCCAGCCAGCCGTGCAGGGTCGTTCCCCAGCGCGATGGCGAGCGCGACGAAGGCGGCGTCGTCGCCGGCATTGAGTTCGTCCATGCCGAGATGGTGGTTGAGGCTGCCGGCGACCCGCGCGGCAAAGGTGCGCCCCGGCCGTGTCAGCACCGGGCAGCCCGCCCACAGCGCGTCGGACGCCGTGGTGTGCGCGTTGTACGGGTTGCTGTCCAGGAACAGGTCGGCCAGTTGCAGCCGGGCCAGATAGGCCGCGTGCGGCTGTTTGGCCATGAAGACCAGCCGCGACGGATCGACGCCGGCGGCCTGGGCCGCGTCACGCAGCCGTGCATCGCCGCGCCCCGGCCCGGACAGGAGCCACAGCACGCTGCCGGGCACGCCGCGCAGCACCGCCATCGCGCGATCGAAGCTTGCGGGATTGGTCTTGTAGCTGTTGTTGAAGCAGCAGAAGACCACGCCTGATTCCGGCAGCCCGCAGGTGGCGCGCGAGGGCGGCGGGGCCGGGGCACGCCGCGTGTCGGAGGGCTGGAAGCAGCGCGGGAGCAGGGCGACCGCTTCGGAGAAGCCGGGCTCCAGCTCTGGAGGCAACACGAAACCGTCGGCCAGGACGTAGTCGATCCACGACGCGCCCGACGTGCCGGGGTAGGCCAGCCAGTTCACCTGCAGCGGTGCCGGCCGCATGGCCAGTGCCGCCGGCGCCCCGCCGCCGCCCCAGCCGCGCAGGTCGTAGAGGATGTCGATGCCGGCCTCGCGGATGCGCGTGGCCACCGTGGGGTGGGACAGCGCGGACAGGTCGTGCAGCGTGGCAGCGGCCTCCAGCCGCTGCCGCACCGCGCTGCCATCCCCCGGGTTGAGCGCGAACAGGTGCACCTCGATCCCCGGCTCGCCGCGCAGCGCCTCGAGGAAGGCCACGGTGAGCAGCCCGGTCGGGTGCGCACCGAAGCCGTTGGACAGGAAGCCGAGGCGCAACGGGCCGTCGCCGGCCATCGCGCGCGGCGGCAACGGGCGCACCGAGCGCTCGAACTTCGCGGCGTTCAGGCGCGCGCAACGCAGTTGTCCGGCGGCGTCGGCGTCCTCGCTGAGGAAGGCGAAGGGCTCCACCGCGGCCTCGCCGCGCGCCACGGCACCGCGTACCTGGGCCGAAAGCGCGTCGAGCCCGCGCCAGTCGCACAGCCGCCGGCGCCAGGCGAGGAGGTGGGCCGCTATCGGGGCCGCGTCGGGTGCAAGCGCATGCGCGCGCGCATAGGCATCGGCGGCGCCTTCGGCGTCGCCGACGTCTTCCAGTACGTGGCCCAGCCACAGCGCGATGCCGGGGTGGCGGGGGGCTGCGCGCGCCGCCTGGCCCAGGCTCACGGCGGCCTCGCGATGGTGCCCGCGCATCCACTGCAGGCGACCCAGCCGCGCCAGCGCTTCGGGATGCCCGGGTGCCAGTGCGAGCGCGCGCTGCACCGCGGCCTCGCCGGCCGGGACGTTGCCGACGTCGAGCTCGGCATCGGCCAGCACGATCCAGGCGATGGCATTGCCGGGGGTGGCCGCGACCGCGCGCCGGGCGTCCTCGCGCGGATCGCGCGCCGCGTTCATGGCCGCGGCCCGCGGCTCACGCCGCGTGCTCCGAGAGCCTCGCCAGTTCGTCGGCCTGGTGCTCGCGCGCCAGGCGATCGACCAGCGCATCGAGCGCGCCGTCCATCACGTTGGGCAGGTCGTACAGGGTCAGGCCTTCCACGCGGTGGTCGGTGATCCGGCCCTGCGGATAGTTGTAGGTGCGGATGCGCTGGCTGCGGTCGCCGCTGCCCACCTGCAGCTTGCGGCTGGCGGCGGTGGCCGCGGCGCGGCGCTCGGCCTCGGCCTCGGCGAGGGTGGCGCGCAGCCGCTTCATCGCCTTGTCGCGGTTGGCGTGCTGGGAGCGCTCGGTCTGCGATTCCACCACCACGCCCGAGGGCAGGTGGGTGATGCGGATCGCCGAGTCGGTCTTGTTGACGTGCTGGCCACCGGCACCGGAGGAACGGAAGGTGTCGACGCGCAGGTCGGCCGGGTTGATCTCGACCGGCTCGCCCTCCTCTTCCACGGGGATGATCGCCACCGTCGCCGCGGAGGTGTGGATACGGCCCTGCGACTCCGTCTCCGGGACGCGCTGCACGCGATGGGTGCCGGATTCGAATTTCAGGCGCGCGTAGGCGCCCGCGCCCTCGATGCGGGCGACGGCCTCGCGGAAGCCGCCGTGTTCGCCCGGGTTCGCGGACTCGATCTCCACGCGCCAGCCCTGGCGCTCGGCATAGCGGGTGTACATGCGCAGCAGGTCGCCGGCGAAGATGGCGGCCTCGTCGCCGCCGGTGCCGGCGCGCACCTCCAGGTAGATGCCACCGTCGTCGCGCGCGTCGCGCGGCACCAGGAGGGCCATCAGGGTGTCGTCGAGCGCCGTCAGGCGGGCGGTGGCCGCCTCGACCTCGTCATCGGCGAGTTCGCGCAGCTCGGGGTCGGCGCGCATCGCCTCGGCCACCTCGAGATCGGCGCGGGCGCGCGCCTCTTCGGCCAGCGCGGCGGCCAGCGGTTCCAGGCCCGAGAACTCGCGCGAGAGCGCGCGGAAGCGGGCCTGGTCGGCCGCCACCGATGGCTCGGCGAGCAGGCGCTCGAGCTCGTCGCGGCGTTCGGCCAGGGCCTCGAGCTTACGGCGCAGCGTCGGCAGCATCGCGTGGATCGTCGTCGGCGTTCGCGGATTCCGGCGGAAGCATGCGCGCCACGGCTTCGAGCATCGTGGCATCGCCGCTGGCCGCGGCATCGCGCAGGGCCGCGGTGGGTGCGTGCAGCAGGCGGTTGGTCAGGGTGTGGGCGAGGAATTCCAGTACGGCGTCGGGTGGCTGTCCCGCCGCGAGTTGCAGGCGCGCGCGCGCCAGCACGTCGGCCCGCACGGCCTCGCCATGGGCGCGCAGGCGCTTGATCGGACCGCTGCGGGCGCCGGCCGCGGCGATCCGCGCGTACTGCGCCACCTGGAGGTCGATGATCGACTCCGCGGCTTCGGCGGCCTCGCGGCGATTGCGCCGGTTGTCCTCGACGGCGCGCTCGAGGTCGTCGACCGTGTACAGATAGGCGTCGCGCAGGCTGCCGACCTCGGGCTCGATATCGCGCGGGACCGCCAGGTCGAGCAGCAGCATCGGCCGCTGCCGGCGCGCGGCGAGCGCGGACTCCACGTTGGCGCGGCGGATCACCGGCTCCCGGCTGGCCGTGGCGGAAAGCACGATGTCGGCCAGGTGCAGGTGGTGGTGCAGCTCCTCGAGCGGGAGCGCGGTGCCGCCGTGGCGATGGGCCAGTTCCTCGGCATGGCGGTAGGTGCGGTTGGCGACCATCAGCCGCTTCACTTTCGCTGCGGCCAGGTGACGCGCGGCCAGCTCGATGGTCTCACCCGCGCCCACCAGCAGGGCTACCGAGTCCTCGGGGCGCGCGAAGCTGTCCTCGGCCAGGCGGACGGCCATCGAGGCCATGGACACCGGACTGTTGCCGATGCGGGTCTCGGTGCGCGCGCGCTTGGCGGTGACGAAGGCGTGCTGGAACAGGCGGTCCAGGTGGCCGCCGAGGGTGCCCGCCCCGCGTGCCGCCGCCCAGGCCTGCTTCACCTGGCCCAGGATCTGCGGCTCGCCCAGCACCATGGAGTCCAGGCCGGTAGCCACGCGGAACAGGTGCCGCGCGGCATCGTCGCCGGCGTGCCGGTACAGATAGGCCCGCAGCGAATCGGCGTCACCCAGCGGATCATCCGGATGGGTAGCCAGCCAGTTCACGAGCGCGCGGCCCCCGTCGTCCGCCACCGCATAGAGCTCGGTGCGGTTGCAGGTCGACAGCAGCGCCACCTCGTGCACCCCCGGCAATCCGCGGAGGTCGGACAGCGCCCGGTCCAGCCGTTCGTTGGCAAAGGCCACCCGTTCACGCAGCTCGACGGGCGCGGTCTGGTGGTTGAGGCCGATGGCGACGAGGCTCATTGGGTCAGGGTGCTTGCGATAAAGTGCTGGCATGACACGGCCACATTTTACGGCGACTGGACCCCGCGCGTCCCGGAACGGTGCCGGCGGGCGTTCCGTCCCGGTTTACGCGCGCATTCCGGCGCTGCTGCTGTTGTTGGGCGCAACCCTGTCGGCGCCTCCGGCGATGGCCCGCGAGGCCCGGGATCCCCCTGCGCTGCGCGAGGTCATGGCCGCGGAGTTCGCGGTCTCGGCCGGACGTCCCGACGACGCGGTGGACTGGTATCTCGCGGCCGCGCGCGCGGCCCCTGGCGATGCGGCGTTGGCAGCCCGCGCAACCCAGTACGCGCTCATGGGGCGCGACGATGCACGCCTCGAAGAGGCACTGCGCCTGTGGAGTGGCCGCGCGCCGGAATCGATCGGGATGCAGGGGGCCCGCGCCACCCTGTTCCTGCGCCAGGGCAATGCGCGGGCGGCGCGGCGCGAACTGGAGAAGCTGCTGCGCGAAGGCGGTGCCCGCGGCTGGATGTCGGCCTATTCCGTGCTGGGGACTGGCAGCCGGGATCCCGCGCTCTCGGCCCGCGTGCTGGGCCAGTTGTTCGACCGCGACGTCCTTCCGACCAGCCCGATGGCGCTGGCGGCTGCTGGACAGCTCGCGCTGGGGCTGGGCGACGATGGGCTCTTCGGCCGCCTGGACGAGGTGGCGCGCCAGTTGCATCCGGGCGACCCCGCAATGGGCCTTCTGCGTGTGAGCCACCTGCACCGTACCGGTCGCAGTGCCGAGGCGCGGCAGGTGCTGGACGCGCTGGCGGCCGGCGAGGCCGCAGGCCCGCGGATCCGCGAGCGCATCGCCCTGGGCTACGCCGAACTCGGCGACCCGGCGGCGGGTGCCGCCCTGCTCGGTACTGGTCCCGGTCCGGACGAAGACCTGGCGCAGTTCGCCCTGCGCGCATCGCTCCTGGCCGATGCCGACGACAAGGAGGCGCTCGCGACCCTGTACGAAGGTCTCTCGGCTGGCGCCGAGGTCCCCAATCCCGCCCGCCGCCTGCTGCTGGGCCAGGTCGCGGAATTCCTCGACCGTCCCGGCGAGGCGCTGGAGTGGTACCGCAGCGTTCCCGGCGGCGAGCAGCGCGACACCGCACGCCTGCGCGAGACCAAGGTGCTGCACGACCTCGGCCGCCGCGAAGAAGCCTGGGACGCGCTCCGCGCGCTGCAGCAGGACGCTGCGGCCAACGACGGCCTGCGTCGCGATGCCTATCTGATGGAGGCCGAGCTCCGTCGCGCCGATGGCGACGAGGCCGCAGAGCTCGACGCACTGGCGCGGGGGCTGGCTGCCTTCCCGGACGAATCCGCACTGCTGTATTCGCGTGCGCTGATGTGGGAGCGCCGCGACGACATCCCGCGCGCCGAGGCCGACCTGCGCCGCATCCTGGTCGCCGAGCCCGACAGCACCGCAGCGCTCAACGCCCTGGGCTACACCCTGGCCGACCGGACCGACCGCTACGAAGAGGCGCTCGAACTGATCGAACGCGCACGCATCGCCGAACCCACCAATGCCGCCATCATCGACAGCTACGGCTGGGTGCTGCACCGCCTGGGCCGGCATGAAGAGGCGCTGGTCGAACTGCGGCGCGCCTTCGTGCTGGAGAAGGATGCCGAGATCGCCTCCCACGTGGGCACGGTGCTCTGGGCGCTGGGCCGGCGCGATGAGGCCCTGGACTGGTTCGAGCGGGCACGGTCGATCGACCCGGAGAACCGCTCGTTGAAGCGTGCGCTTGAGGACATCGGCGCATGAGCGCGCTGCGCCCCGTCCTCGTGCTGGCCTGCGTCGCCGCGCTCGCGGGCTGCGCCACGCGTCTTCCCGAGCCGGCGGCGCTGCCCACGCTCGACGCCGCGGCGCAGGCGGAGGCGGCGTC